>NZ_JBEYYI010000021.1:0-164760 GCF_040645495.1 Nocardia sp. NPDC046763
TGAGCATCCGCGAGTCCGGCATGGGCTCCACCCACCGATCAGCCGCAAGAGGCTCCCCGAGATCCAAGCCCGCCGCCGTGCCAGGCGCGGGCTCGGCCGGGATAGCGCGCCGCTTCGCTGCCCGGAGCATGTCCAGACACATGTTGGTGGCAATCCGGTACACCCATGTCTGTAAGGACGCCCGCCGCGGGTCGAAGGAACCACGGGAAGCCATAACCCGTATCAGCGTGTCTTGGACTGCGTCGTCGGTATCCGCCGCTGACCCCAACAACCGATAGCAGTACCCCGTCAGTGGCCCACGTAGTTTCTCGAGTTCCTCGTCCCAAAACCTGACGTCGGCATCCACGTGGGCATCCACTCCGGCATCGTTGCACATCGCGTTGTGTACCGCTCCCATGATTGCGCCGCCGAGGGCGCCACCGCGGTTCCGCAGAACAGCGCAGCGGGCAGGTCAGGCGGGATAGATCGGCGGCATCCGGGTGGAGTTTGCCGAGGGAGTTCATCGCCTCGGCAGTGTCGGCGGCGCCGAGTAGGAGCCGTGCTTTGTCGGCCATCCGCGGGTAGCGCGCCGGGAATTCGATGGGAGTGGTGGTTCCTCCGCGCGAGCGGTATTGGCGGCAATCCGTCGGACCCGGGCAACGTCAGCCTGAACACGATGCTCACCGAGATCTCCAAGGCTGGAGGTGGTCTGCGCAGTCGGGGTACCGGGTGATCTGTTCGCCGATCCTGCGCCTCGGGCGGTAGGTAGCCCAGCAGTCCTCTGGCCGACCTACCGGCCGCGTTGAACGACATGATCGCTGGGTTCGAGGCCGCCGGTATGGGCGCAACCGCGGATGCAATTACCGACGGACGTCGAGGATGTGCTCGACGTGAGCGAAATAGTCGAGTAGATCTCCGATTTCGGCCAACGGTACGCCCGCCCCGGCCAGGGCCCGGACCTGAACCAGCCGCAACAATTCTGCGGATCGGTATCGGCGAGAGCCGGAGCTGTCGAATTCGGGTTCGTCGACCAGCCCACGCTGATGGTAATGCCGCACCATCGTCACCGTGACGCCGGCGAATGCCGCCGCCTGGTCGATCGCGAACCCTTCCAGCGACGTTCCGCGGGACATGCCATCCCCTCTCATGCTACTCGGTCATACAGACTACCGGTATATAGTAGCACCGAGTAGTGGCCTCGCAAGGCCCACTACTGTGTGATACAGTCTAGTGGTAGTCAGTACCACTGACTAGCTTGGTCCGATGAAGGAGGCGGCGACGGACAACTTGACGGAGATGCTGAAGGGGACGCTCGAAGGGTGCGTCCTCGAGATCATCGATACCCAGGAGACATACGGATACGCCATCACACGGCGGCTGAATGAACTCGGTTTCGCGGACGTCATCGAAGGGACGGTCTACGCCATCCTGGTTCGGTTGGAGAAGAACGGTCTGGTCGATGTTTCGAAACGACCTTCCGAAGTCGGTCCGCCGCGCAAGTTCTACGCGCTCAACGATGCAGGACGCAAAGAACTCGCAACATTCTGGGAAAAATGGGGATACGTCTCAGCGCGCATCAATCAGCTCAAGGGAAGTGAGAAATGAACTTCTGGGAGACGATTACCGGCAGCGACCTCACCAGGGCATACAAATCCTTCGATGCTCGGGCCAAGACCCTGCGTGCCGAGTATCAAGTGGCGTGGGAGGAGATCAAGACCCATCTTTCGCCGTACTCGGGCTTCACGGGTCGCAACTTGATGCCGATTCTCGATGGCGCCCTGGGGCTGCTCGAGGAAACAGCGTCAGATGGTCAGAGTGTCCACGAAGCGCTGGGCGACGACCTGAAAGGTTTCTGTGCGGCGATCGCCGGCGAAGAAGGATCCAAACATTATCGGGACAAATGGCGCGAGCAGCTGAACGACAACGTCGCCAAGAAACTCGGTCGGCTAGGAGGATAGAGTGGGCATTCGCGACATCATCGAAGGCAAGCGGGAGTGGCGGGTACACATGGCGCGGGTCAAGGCGCTTCCACCCGATTATCAGATCGTCTACAAGGAGATTCAAAAATACTTCTTCAAAATCGGACCAGTCGAGCTGGTCGACGGAAACTTGCTCTCGGGAATTGTCGATTTCTTCGAGGAGGGAGTCGCGGCCGGCAAGGGAATTCTGGAACTCATCGGCAATGATGTCGCGGCTTTCTGCGACAGCCTGATAAAGAACTCACGCACCTACGCCGACATTTATCAGGAGTCCACCGGAAAGGACGTCGGCAGCGGAATAAAATGACCCCCTTTTCTCCGGTCGGGTTTCTGGCCGCCGGTACGCCCGCGGGCTCGGGCCGCGGCCAGGCCGTCGCGGGGTGCGTTCACTCATCAGCGCGTGCTCGAATTCGGCTATCGCGCCGAGGATCTGGAAGAACAGCTGATCGCGGGTCGAGACCCGCCCATGGCCGATTCGCATCGGATGCGACTTTCTCGCATCCGATGCTGAGCGGGCGGAGGGCTGGTGATCGAGTTGATAGTGCCTCCGCGTGCGGATCGGCGGCGTAGCGTCGATCACTGCGCCACAGCGGCAGCGGCCGGATCCGATGCGACGAGAAGGTGGTTTCAGAGCTTGAACTGACAGGACGGGAGTGTGTCATGCCAGACAAACCCAACATCGTGTTCATCATGTCCGACGATCTCGGGTCGGCATCGAGTTTCACCGGCACTCAGGGGGTCAACACTCCTCATTTCGACCGGGTGGCTCGTGAGGGAATGTTCTACTCCCGTTGCTACGCGACCGCGCCCACATGTGCTCCGTCGCGCACCGCGATTTTCACCGGGATGTACCCGACGGAACTCAATGCGCAGCACCACCACTCCGAGCCGGACTTTCCGGACTATGTCAAGCATTTGGCCGAGCATTTGCGTGCGGGCGCCGGCTACTACACCGCGAACGTCGTGAAGACGCCCGACAAGTACCCGTTCATCACCATCGGCAAGCGGGACTACTGCTGGTCGCGTCAGCACGACCCGTCGATCTACGACGGCGACGACTACGCCGAACTCAGCACGCATCAGCCGTTTTTCGCCGAATTTCAGATCTTCGAACCACACGTGCCACACCACTCGCTGCAGCGCTACGCCGCTGAAGGGCTCGGCGTGGACCCCGAACAGGTCGAGCTACCGCCCTACTACCCCGACACCACCGAGACGCGCCGGATCTGGGCCCGCTACCTGTGCGCGGTACAGGTATTCGACGCCAAGGTCGGCATGGTGCTCGACATGCTGGAGGGCGACGGCCTGCTCGACGACACCATCGTCGTCGTCCTCACCGACCACGGCCGCGACATGCCCCGCGCCAAGTGCTCGCTCTACGACGCGGGAATCCATGTGCCACTGGCGATCCGGATTCCTGCCAAATACCGGCCCGCCGATTATGCGCCCGGCACCATCTCCGATCGGCTGATCAGCGGAGTCGACATCGCGCCGACCATGCTGTCACTGGCCGGAATCGACCCACCGCCCTTCCTCGCCGGAGCACCCTTCCTGGGCTCCCGGGCCCAAGTCCGCCCACTGGCATTCGCCCACCGCGACCGAGTGCTCACCCACATCGACCGCATGCGAGCGGTCACCGATGGCCGCTACCACTACATCCGCAACTACATGCCGAATCAGCCGGCCATCCCCGCGGCGGTACTCCGCACCGATCTCGAGGTGATGACCGACGACATGGCGCTGGAAATGCTGCGGCTACGGGCCGAGGGCCAGCTCACTCCCGAGCAGGAGGATGTGCTCGCCGAAGTCCGTCCCGACGAGCAGCTGTTCGACAACGAGTCCGACCCGCACCAGCTCCACAACCTCGCCGATGACCCGCAATACCTGCCGATCCTGCGTCGCATGCGCACCGCTTTGCAGCTGTGGATCGCCCAGACCCAGGACAAAGGATTCCTGCCCGAGCCAGCGGAAGCCGCCCAGAAGGGCGCCTGGGCCGTGCCGCTGTGGCAGCAGGTGACCAAGGGTGAATACGACGTCGAGGACTACGGCGTCTACGATCTGCCCGCCAGCCCCGAGTTCGCCCAGATGTTCCAGTGACCCAGACCGCGCCGACCGGGCCGGCACTCATCGTCACCAGATGCCCGACCACAGCGTTCTCTGCGCTTTGCAAGTAGGGATCGCCGAAACCCATCGCCTGGTGGTGGGTCAGCCAGTGGCGACGCTGGCGTTCGCGCACGATCTGCGGCTCGAAACTGGCATCGCGATCACGCGGCACGTCGATTTCCACCGGCCCGATATGGCCGCCGAAACCGATTCGGCCGGAAAGCCTTTCGAGGTGGTGCCGGTGCCCGCTCCGCGAACGCCGCTGGGCGAGGACGGCTTCGTCGATGACGGCCATATCGACCACTACGTGTGCCATGGCGCGGCCATCCTGTGCGGATTCGACGACCGCAATGACGCCGAGGCCGCGGCCGTGCCGGCCGATGTCCATCCCGGCCGCGTCATCGTGACGGTCGACGCGCGGGAGATCTTCGCGCGCGGGGGCGGCATCCACTGCATCACCTGGAACGAGCCCTTGCCCGCGCGCTGACAACTCGGCTGGCGCGCCAGAATGGCGATCGCGGGGGCCCCGATTCGCCGGAGTGTAGCGAGCGGGACCGTGAACGTACCCACATACTAGAAACAGCAACCCTCAGGTTATCTCCAGGAATACTCGATGTTCAGCAAGGAGTTCTCGTGCCTGTCATCACTCGCGACGTCGTGATCGTCGGCGCCGGGCCGTCCGGCCTGACCGCCGCCACCGAACTACACAAGACCGGTCTGACCGTAGCCGTGCTGGAGGCTCGTGATCGAGTCGGCGGACGCACCTGGACCGGCGACATCGAGGACGCGATGATCGAGATCGGCGGTCAGTGGTTGTCCCCGCATCACACCGCCGCCCTGGAGCTGGTCGAGGAACTCGGCCTGAAGACCTTCTCCCGCTACCGCGACGGCGAATCGGTCTACCTGGCCGCTGACGGCACCCGGCAGCAGTTCACCGGCGATGTCTTCCCCGCGCCCGCCGACACCGCCGCCGAGATCGATCGCCTCATTCAGCTGCTGGACGGGCTAGCCGCCGAGGTCGGCGCGGAGCAGCCGTGGGCGCATCCGCTTGCGGCCGAACTGGATTCGATCCCGTTCAGCCTGTGGCTGGAGCGGCAGTCCGACAATGACCACGCCCGGGAGACGGTGGCTTTCTTCGTCTCCGGAGCCATGCTGACCAAGCCCGCACACACCTTCTCGACGCTGCAGGCGCTGCACATGGCCGCCGCGCAGGGGTCCTATACCGCGCTGGCCACCGACACCTTCATGCTGGACAAGCGGGTCATCGGTGGCATGCAACAGGTTTCGCAACGCCTGGCCGCCGCCATCGGCGACGATGTGCACCTGAATTCGCCGGTGCGGAAGGTGCAATGGTCCGAGACCGGCGTCAGCGTCTTCGCGGACGGCGATCTGGAGGTGCGCGCCGACCGGGTGGTGCTGGCGGTGCCGCCGAATCTGTACTCCTGCATCAGCTTCGATCCGCCCATGCCGCGTCGTCGCCAGCAGATGTACCAGCACATGTCGTTCGGTTTCGTGGTCAAGGTGCACGCGGTATACCCGACCCCGTTCTGGCGCGCGAAGGGCCTGTCCGGCACCGGTTTCAGTGATACCGACATCGTGTCGGAGATCTACGACAACACCAACCACGACGCCGCCAACGGCGCGATGGTCGGCTTCATCGCCCACGAGCAGGCCGACGCCGTGTTCGAGATGAGCCCCGCCGAGCGCCGGCAGGCCGTGCTCGACTGCCTGGTCCGCTACCTCGGCCCCGAGGCCGCCGACCCGGTCGTCTACTACGAATCCGACTGGGGCGCGGAGGAATGGACCCGCGGCGCCTACGGCGTCAGCTTCGACCTGGGCGGCATGACCCGCTACGGCCGCGACCACCGCGACCCGGTCGGCCCGATCCACTTCTGCTGTTCGGACCTGGCAGGGCACGGCTTCCAGCACGTGGACGGCGCGATCCGGATGGGCCGCCGCGCGGCCGCCGCCATCGTGGCCGAACGCAGCCTCGTGTAGCCGCACTGTCCCTCGTCACCGGTCTGTTCCTGGGTGTGCGGCGGCTCCGGGCCGGACGTCGCACACCGATATCGAACAACGCCGCCAATCACGTGGAGTTCGTGGCTCGATGCACCCGCCCTCGTCTTCTCCAGCGAGGAGTGGGACAGCTTCCTGCACAGCGAAATCCGGCGGTCCCGGCGCGCGTCACAAAACCAGTGTTCGCGTATGGATTCGATCGCGCAGGCTCACTCCTCGTCGCCCTCCAGCCTCGCCCGCACGGCTTCCATGCGTTCGGCCAGGGCAGCCTCATCGATGACATTTCTGGCGATCAGCGAGTGCGCCAGCGCGACGAGCTGATTCTCTGGGAACGGCAGTGTCTTGTACACCTCATTGGAGAGGCGGTCCTCCTCGAGGCGGCGCGTGAGAAGTGGCAGTACCGTACCTTCCCTGTCGAGTGCGTCGCACATCCCGTCGAGACTTGATCTCCATGGCGGCACAGGATTGGCGACGCCGTACTTATCGGCCATCCGCGACCACACCTGTCCGCGAGTGACGATCTGCTCCAGCGTCCGCACTCGGACATTTGTGACGTCGTCTTCGGTCGGCATTGCTCGGCCTCTCGGAGTCAGTGATTCTCGGCCGGGTGGGTTGCAGGGTGCACGGGGCGGTCGACATTCACTGTCACGCCGGGCTTGGGAAGGGCGACGCCGATCAAGCAGTCCCGCGTCGCGATCGCTGCGAGCTGCTCCTCGGTCCAGCCCTCCGTTCCATCCGGCCGGACCGGCAGCACCATGAACCTGTGCTTGGAATTGGAGTCCTCGACTCGGATCTCGATGTCTTCTGGAAGGAAGAGGCCGAACTCGGCGAGAACCTGGCGCGGCCAGCGCACCAAGCGGCGGCGATAGTTCGGCGTCCGATACCACTCGGGCGAGTTTCCGAGGATCGGACGCGGATAACACGAGCACAGGGTGCACACGATCACGTGATGCAGCGTGGGCGTGTCCTCCAGCACGTGCAATGCCGTGAAATCGCTGGGCGTCCCGAATCCGGTCGGTCGCAACCAGTCGATTCCCACCTCCAGACAGGCGGCGATGGGATCCTCGAGCATCAACCGCTTGAAATCGGGATCGATCCAGGCTTTGGCGACGAGCCGGGCGCCAGGCGCCGGGTCCAGCTGTTCGACGAACTCCGTATAGGTCCGGTGATCCTCGGCGGTGAACAGCCCTTTCTCGATCGCCAACTCGCGCAAGGCGATCTCCAGCACCTCGAAGTCGGTGACCTCCTCGACCATCGGCGCCGCGTGCTGTTCCGAACTGTCGTGACCCGTCTCGCCATTCGCCGTCATGCGGATTCCTCTCGATGATCGCGGGCCTCGGTTCGCTTCGGCTGCAGCCACGTTTCCGAGATCTCCGCCTGCAGCGTGTCGTTCGGACAGCCCGTATACGGCTCCCACAAATCGGTCATCTTGAACCGTACGATGTAGAACCACTCGGGCTTCTGATCCTCGCGGTCGAACGCCTCGTCTTCCAGTATCAGGCTCTCGTAGGACACTTTGACGACCGTGCAGGGCTTCCCCCGCAGGTACTCCTGGGTGCGTGTGTAGAAGATCGTCGGCAGATCCCGCACGCGCACCGCATCGCCCGCCGCGAACCGCGGGGCGCCGGCTGTGCCGGCGAAACACTGCGGATCGCCTTTGCCGGCCGCCTCCGTGTGATGGCGGTTCCGGGCCACGGCCTCCCCGTCGCCGGTGGTGCGAGGCACGGCTTCCAGCGGAGCGTTGTCGCCGCCGGCGCAGCGTTCCCGAACCTCGCTTACCCGCTCGATCAGCTCACCGAGCGTGATGTGACGCTTGTCGATGAGGCAACGGGCAGCCGCCAACACCCAGCGTCCGTAGTACGGAAACCCGAGATATGCCATGCGCCCGACGTCGACATTGCCGAGCCGTCGACGTTCTTCGGACGTCCAAATCCCCCGCCAGCCGAGAACCTCACACGTCACGAACGTGTTGAGTTCCCACTGCTCTTCCTCTTTCTCCTCGAACGTGGCCGGGGCATCCGGTTCACCGCCGACATCGTGCGGCGTCTTCATATAAGCCCTGAAGAGGGCGCTATCGATCTCATCCGGGTAAGCCCAGTCCTGAAGCCGATGAAACCCGAGCCGCAGCTGACTGACCAAGTCCCCCATGACTGAATTGGCCACGGCCTCACCTCCGCGTGGATCGGCAGCAAAATCACAGCAATCTGACTGTAGCGCCGATGGAACCTCGCCGGAACCGATCACCACCTCCGCCCCGCCCGGCCCCGGAACACGCACCGAACACCCCCGGGGGGTAGAGCTGGTCTAAGCCGGACTGGTCTCGGTTGATGGGGTGTGTTCGCTGCGCCAGATTGCGGATTGGCCCGAAAGCCTGGGGTGCGCGGGCTGCGGGTGCTGTTGGAGTCGATCGAAGCGGTCCAGGTCGTGCATCGGCACGAGGCCGGTCAGGGTGAAGTTCCAGATCTGGCCGATGAGATTCCCTGCGGTACGCCGGGTTTCCGAGCGGGTCGCGTAGCGGCGAGCGATGGTCAGGAAGTCTTCGGGTTCGACGCCGGCGACATCACGGACATGGGTGGTGGGGCCGCCCACCTCCCAGGTTCCCAGTGCGGCCTCGAGCGCGTAGTGGCGCAGGCCGGACTCCAAGTACAGGTCGAAGCCGAGTCGTTTCGCGTTCACGCGCACGGCCTTCATGAGCATCCGTGGGGGAACCTCGATGTGGCGTACCCGTCGGCCCAACGCCTCACCCACGGCGTCGCCGATCTCTGCTCCGGTTAGCAGCGTGGGCCCGGTCGGGCGGTAGGCCCGACTGTCGTGACGGTGCGGGTCGAGTAGCGCGCCCACCGCAACCCGGGCGATGTCTTCGTTGGAGGGGGGCGCGTTGCGTCCGCCCCCGGTCGGCGCGGGCAGCACGCCCAGCTGGGCAGCCACACCGATGAACTGCAGGTAGTTGTCGGCGAACCAGCCGGGGTCGACCGCGACGTGGGCGGTATCGGGTAGCAGCTCGAACAGCTTGTCGATCAACCAGTGCTGGCGGGTCATCAGCGAGGGATGCTCGGGGCTGGCCAGCCACTGCCCCAGCGCCACCACGGCCTCGACGCCCGAGCGCCGCGCGGCCACGGCGAAGGAGACCGCACTGTCGAGTGCATGGGGGTGGTACGGGGGGTTGAAGAACAGCCGGTCGACCCCGTCCATCACGGCCTGTACCCGCTGGATATCGAATATGTCGGCGACGACCGTTTCGGCGCCCAGGGCCCTCAGCCGTGCGCTGCGCGCATCGTCGCGATGCACCAAAGCCCTTGTCGGCACGCCCTTCTCCAATAATTGAGCGGCGACGGCGCCGCCGATCTTTCCGGTGGCGCCGGTTACCAGCACGCGAGTGGTCGTCATCGGAGTTCCTTTCCGGGTTTGTGTCTCGGTTCGTGGACCTTCGGCTGCAACAAAGTTGCCACTGGTCACATCCCTCAGTGTGGGGCGAGATGTGACCATTGTCAACATGGGGGTGGCGTGGCAGCCTGAAAGCCATGAGCGGCACCCACCAACGCCGAGCCGTGCGGGGGCGACAGCGAGCCGCCGCGGCGGAAGTCCTACCACCTGCGGCGCGCTCGCGGCCGGGGTGATGACAGTGGCGCTAGCGGCGAGGACGACGCCGGCGACCCATTCGAGATCCTGGGTCAGGTACTGGACCAAGCCCAAGCCGCCGGTGTCATGGGCTGAAATCTCAACGACGTTGCAAATCAACATTTTTGAAATAGGCGGAGCCGCAAGCCGCCGCCGAGTGTCTCGCGGCGAACATCGTCGTAGGACCAGATCAGGAATCGGACGCAACGGTCTTCTTCGGTCCACTCGAATCGGTAAACCGAAAGGTCTTGCGACGCACGGAATCCCCCTGATCAGCGGATTTCGATTCCTTACCGGTAGATCCACGTGCTGCTCCGCGACACGCGACCTTTTCCGGATCGGACAGCGGCATGCGTGCGCACGCGACGATACACTCCGGTTCGGCGCCGCTGCGAACGGCGACTTCACCGGGGTGTTGCCGTTCATTCCGTGCCAGGGTGCAGAATCGGTGAAACCGAAATATTTTGGCGCATTTGCCCTTTGACGGAAAAGTTCCTGATCGAGCCGAAACCTATAGCTGGGTATGCTGGTTCCAGCGACCGCTCCCCGACCCTGCCCCCGGCTCGCCAATTCGTCACAGTGGCGTATTAATCTGGACTGCCCGGATGGTGGAATGTGTTGCCATCAGGGCGAACTCGCTGCCGGATCGGGTCTTTCGGTGTTGCGAGACGGCAGGCGACTCGATGTATCCCGACCTCGCCTCGCAGCAAGCCCCGGGATGGGCCTTACCCCGGCGGTTCGGTGTGCCGGATGCCTCGCCAGCCCAGCGGGAGTTGGACGCGGCCTGCCCGGATATCACCGATGAGGTGCGCGTAGCCGTCACGAACTTCGCCGAGATGGACCCACGCGGAGTGCCGAAGCTCCTCGCAGTCGCTGTGCAGCACCGTCCACCATGCCTCGGCGTAGGTCTTCGCCACATGGCTGATCACCTCGCCGAAGGTGTGGGTGTGGCGGCGGGCGCACCGGCCGTGGCGCATAGTGGACGCGGCCCAGGAGTTGATCTTGTCGATGACCTTCGCGATATCCGCGCACAGCGCCGCCTCGGTGACCTCCGGTGCATTCCGCTGCGGATTCACAACCGCCGAAATCAGCGCGGCGTGCAGATCACCGAGTTCTCTCGCCCACGTGATGAGCGGGAACG
The DNA here is from genome assembly GCF_040645495.1 of Nocardia sp. NPDC046763. Classification (NCBI taxonomy): domain Bacteria; kingdom Bacillati; phylum Actinomycetota; class Actinomycetes; order Mycobacteriales; family Nocardiaceae; genus Nocardia; species Nocardia sp. NPDC046763. The sequence goes on from NZ_JBEYYI010000021.1 coordinate 10,837, forward strand.
GCTCGGCGAGCCGCCCGGCGATCGCGGCCAATAGCTGATCCGGCGACAGCAGAGATGCCGCGTCCGTCGCCTGATCCCCGCACGCCGCTACACCCGCATTCATGGGTGACCACACGTGGCGCTGCCAGAGAAGCCGGTCATGCGATGTGTTCTGAGGCTCGTCGCTCAATGACGGCCTCGGGGGGATGGGCGTGTTGATACATGGGCGGTAGGTCAACTTTTCGAGATGAATGGTTGATGCAGAGAACGCGCCGCTGCGACTCGGGGCATAATGCTAATAGTGACTGCGCGCTCAGTCAACGACTGATCGAGCAGGCGGTCGGTGCGAGGGTGTCCGGAAGATTGGACGAGGAGGGGCGGGATCAGTGAGTAGACGTGCGGCGGGACCGGGCAAGTCGGGCGCGATTCTCGATATTTTCACGCGCCATGTCGCCGAGAAGGGCTACGACGGAACGAGTTTCAGTGGCGTCGCAAGCGAGCTGGGCATCTCACAGGGCTTGATCGTGCACCATTACGGCACGAAGGCACGGTTGTTGGAAGCTCTGCATGTTTCCTACATGCGGCGCCGTATCGATGAGGCGGAGCGAATTGTGTCGACCTTCGCCACACCGCCCGAGCAGCTGTCCGGGCTGTTGCACGCGGCCATGCTGTATCAGGTGCACGACCGAAATGGGACCATCGCATTCCAGCGCGAGGTCGCGCGACTGGCGCAGGAGGATGAGGATTCCGAAGGGCGCAAGCTGCGGAGGCATTACATCGGAATCCTGCTCGGCGTGCTGGACGCGGGTATCGCATCCGGCGACTTCCGGCGCGTCGATACCAGCATCCGGAGCCTGCTCATTTTCGGTGCCGCGCAATGGGCGTGGACGTGGTTCGAGCCGGAAGGGCGCAGATCTGCCGAACAGGTCGGTGCCGAACTGGTAGATCTCACTCTCGGATCTCTGTTGGTGGACAGGGCATCGCTGCCGCGCCTCAGCGATCCCGAAGGCCAGATCGTCGCAACGGTGATCGGCATCATCTCCACTGCACCGGAGGCGTCTCGAGCAGCGTTGGAGGAATGACCAGGGTCGACCTGAACCATTCGGAGGTGGGGCGGCTCGGCAGGGCTAGTCGAGGCGCGTGGCGGTCACGGCCCACACGGGCAGGTGCACCCGATTGTCTTTCAGCAACGGCCCAATGACCTGGAGTTGTTCCAGCATCGGCTTCATCCGATCGGCCCATCCAGAGTCGTCGCTCATCTCCTTGGTCATATAGGTGAACGTCTCCGGGCTGAAGTTGCCCTGGTAGGTGGTGGTTCCCAGGTGGTCGAGGCGCCACCCGGCCGCGGGAAGCACGCGGTCGAAATTCTCGGCCGGCAAACCTTCGAGCTGCAGGCCGTTGACGTTGTGGCGGCCGAATTCGAACATGAACAGTCGCGCCCCGGGTCTGGTGGCCCGGTGCAGGGCCTGCAGGTACCGGGTCTGGGTTTCTTCGTCGTCGAGGAACACGTGGTAGAACGCGCTGTCGATGACGGTGTCGAACCGGTCCTCCAAGCCCTCGAGTTTGGTGGCGTCGGCCACCTCGAAGTCCACCGTCACCCCGGCGCGCTCGGCGTTGCGCTTGGCCCGCTCGATCGCCGACGGCGACGCATCGATACCGGTGGTCGGGTAGCCCTTGGATGCGTAGTAGATCGCGTGATGTCCCGGGCCGGTTCCGGGGTCGAGCACCTCGCCCCGCACGGCGCCGTAGGCCACCAACTGCTGCACCACCGGCTGTGGGCCGCCGATGTCCCAGGGGATCAACGCGGGAGCACCCGGTTCCGATGACGCGTCCCGGTACAGCGCTTCGAAGTCCGGCTGATCGTCGTGGTTCGCTTCCCTGCTCATGACTCCTCCTTCTATTGCGGACGGGCAACACCTGAAGGGTCGTGCTGGCGATGAGACCAATGGTTCCGATGGTGGCGGATAAGTTCTCGGATGCTCAGTTTAGTTGGTGGACCACCGACGCTTGCTCGGTGCTGTTGTTCGTTCCGCTCGGGTGCCGAACGTGCTGATCTGGCGAAATGAAATCTTTTGACGTATTTGGCTTTTGGCGGAACTTCCGGGTCGAGCCGAAGTCGCCGATCATGGCCCGGCTGTGTGCCGGTCGCCTCTCGCCCCTCCGGCTGCCGCCGGTCCCCCAACCCGCGGGTCCCGGACATTATTACGTCACAGTGACGCAATAGGGTGGACTGGCTGGATGGTGGAAACTGTTGCCGCCAGGGCGAACTGAGCCGATGTGGCCGTCCGGCACACGGGAGGCCACGTGACGGGCAGTCGGTCGAGCCGGTACCCGACGGCGGCCATGTTGTCGTGTGGTGTCGGCGATGTGGGTGGGGTGATCACGTGATCCGGTCGCCACTCCCCTGTGTTGATGGTCGGCCGACCAGGCATCCCTCCAGTCGGTTGGTTCGTGTTGCTGAGAGTTCCGCTCAGTGGGACACGGGCCGGTCGTGGGCCCGAGGACTGGGCTACTGTCCGGTTGGTTCGATGATCAGCATCACATTCCGGGTAGCAGGGCTATGAAACTGACGTATTTGCTGTGGGGGGCCGAATTGAAGACAAGCCTGCATGATGGCGAACTGCGGCAGGCCCTGGCCTACTGCGGCGTCAGCGAACTGCAGGTGAATATCCGTGACGAGTATGTCGCCGCGGCCGAGCTGTGGATGTGCACCTATGACACGCCCGTCGACGCCGTGGTGACGCTGCGTGGGGTCGAGGATCCCGATCAGATCACCGCTCTGCTTCGGCCCCTGGCCGATCGGCTCGACGGATTCGTCGTCGACGAGCTCACCCCATTGCGCCCGCCCCGCACCGACAGCGGTGTCCGCGCCGACGCATTGGCGCGCATTGCGGTGATGAGGATTCCGCCGGGGATGACTCGCGCGCAGTGGCTGGAGAACTGGATCGGCGACCACACCCAGGTCGCGCTGGACAACCAGGCCAGTCTGGGCTACATCCAGAATCCGGTGCTGGGCTCGATCACCCCCGACGGGCGGGTCGACGCCGTTGTCGAGGAACTGTTCCCGATGGCCGCGATGTCGGATCCACACGCCTACTGGGGAAGTGGTGGTGACGACGCCGAACTCGAGCGCCGCTGCACCCGCATGCTCGACAGCATCGCGCGCTTCGGCGCCGACCGCGACCTCGACGTCATCCCGACCAGCCGCTACGTCTACTCCCTGCGCTGACCGGTCCGCCACCGGCGCGGGATGCCCTGGCCGGCAAGCGATTCCGGTGCGGAGCGGTATCAGAGGGGCGTGGTGAGGATGGTGTAGGCCAGGGCCGTGAGTACCGCGCCACCCCAGCAGGCGCACAGGAGTTTCAGCCACAGTGGCGCGCGGGCGATCTCCATGTAGGAGCCGTACCGTGAGGTCGCCCAGGATGAACCGCCGGCTCGCCGGGCACGTGCGGCGCGGGCCGTGCGCGTGGGGCGGGTGCCTCGGTGGTCACGGTCACGCGGGTTGCCCGATCGCGGTGGGTGCGGGGCCGGCGGTGAGGCGGTTCTTCACGATGGGCCGCAGGATGAACGGGGTGGCGGCGAGGAACACGACAGCTCCTCGCGGTCGATGAGGACGCCCGGGTTGAGGATCCATGCGGGGTCGAGGGCGTGTTTGGTGGCGCGCAGGGCGGTGGCGAACGGGCCGGGTCGTTCCCGGTCGTACCAGGGCCGGTGGTCGCGGCCGACGGCGTGATGGTGGGTGATGGTGCCGGAGTTGGCGGAAATGGCTTCGGAGACAGCGGTTTTGATCTCATCCCACTGTTCGACGGTGCTTCCCCACCGGCCGGCGGCGTACACGCCGAAGTAGGGTGCGGGCCCGTCGGGATAGACGTGGGTGAACCGGCAGGTCAGCACGCCGGTGACGCCGGTGGCCCGGAACGCGTTGGCGGCCGCGGTCTCGATGGCGGCGCGCAGCTGCTCGAATCGGTCCCAGGTGCAGGCGGTTTCGAAGGTTTCGGTGATCATCGACTGAGCGGCGAGGGCATCACGCTGGTAGGGCATGCGCAGGAACGACGAGCGCCAGGTGTCGGAGGGGTCGGCATCGGATGCCGTGGTAGGTGCCTCGTCGCGGGTGCGGCCGCCGAACCCGGCGCAGATCTCGACGGCGCGGCGTCGGGCATCGTCGACGGGGTGGTCGGCGGATTCGAATCCGAGGACCAGGACTCCCCCGGCGGCGAGGACTCCGGCGTTGAGGAATGCTTCGGCGGGGTCGAGCAGCCGGCAGTTGGCCGGGTTCAGCCCGGATTGCGCCAGGGTGCGGGTGGCGTCGACGGCGGCGCGGTAGTCGTCGAACAGGACCGAGGCTTTCGCACGCCAGCGGGGCCGATCCTGCAGCCGCATCCACGCTTCGGTGATGACGCCGAGGGTGCCCTCCGAGCCGAGGAACAGGCGGTCGGGGGCGGGTCCGGCGCCGGAGGCGGGTAGCCGCCGCGATTCGCTGACCCCGACGGGGGTGACGACGCGCATCGATTCGAGCAGGTCGTCGATGTGGGTGTAGAGGGTGGCGTAGTGTCCGCCGGCGCGGGTGGCGAGCCAGCCGCCGAGGGTGGAGAACTCGAACGATTGCGGGAAGTGTCGCAGGGTCAGGTCGTGGGGTCGCAGCGCGGATTCCAGTGCGGGCCCGAGGATTCCGGCCTGGATGCGGGCGGCGCGGCTGGTGCGGTCGATCTCGAGGACCTGGTCGAGCGCGGTGAGGTCGAGTGCGACGCTGCCGGGATAGTCGTGGCAGTCGCGGGGTTCGACGCCGCCGACGACCGAGGTGCCGCCGCCGAAGGGGATGACGGCGAGTCCCGCGGCGGCGCACCAGTCGAGGACGTCGACGACGTCCTGGTCGGTGCGCGGCCGCACGACCAGGTCGGGGACGTCGCCGATGCGGCCGAGCAGGTTGCGCACGATGTCGCGGAAGGCCTGGCCGTGGCCGTGCAGGACACGGTCGGCGGTGTCGTAGGAGGCGAGCCCGGCCAGCGCGCGCGGGGCGCGGGTGCGGGGTTGCGGGATCGGGAGTGCGGTGAGCTCGGGTGGCTGGTGGATGGTGAGGTCGGCGTCGGGCAGCAGGGTCGCTATCCGCCGGGTGAGTGCGGTGCGTTCGGCGCCGGTGACGGCGTCCTCGACGGTGCCCCATCCCCACCACGATCTGGTTGTCATGGTCGTATCCTCCACTCGCCACATTAATGACTGATGGGTAAATTACTACCTGGTCAATAATGGTGGCGGCAAGAGGCAACATCGCGGACACCGCTGCGCGGCCACCGGATTCGGGTCAGGCGAACGCGGCGATGAGCCGGCGGGTCCGGGCCGCCATCTCCGCCCCCGGCACCTGCGGATGCCGCTGCCACCAGTGGATCAACGCGGTCACCGCGCCGATCCACACCTCGGTGAACGCCGCGAGATCCACCGGATCGGTGATCTCACGCGCCGCCATGAACGCCGACATGCCACGCGCGGCCTGCCCCTCGATCCGCGCACGCGCCGCGTTCGCGGCCTCCGCGGCCGGACCGTCGGCGGGATGACTGCGATCCAGCAGCACATTCCAATCGTGCGGGTGGTGCTCGAGCGCGCCGAAGATCGCCAGCAGCGTCTGCTCGGCCATGCTCAGATCCGCGGTCCCCGACAGCACCGGCTCGATCGCCTCGGTGACCGCCCGGGCGGCCCGGTCCACGCAGGCGGCATAGAGTCCGTCCCTGGTGTCGAAACAGGTGTGCACCAACGTCTTCGACACCCCCGCCTGCTTGGCGACGGCCGCCATCGACAGACCCGCGTAGCCGACCCGCGCGATCTGTGCGGCGGTGGCGTCGAGGATCTGCTCCTCGCGTTCGGCGCGCGGCACATTCTTGCTGCCCGCGGTGCGTGCCATGTCAGCCCTTCCCGGATGCGGCGGTCACGACAGTGCCGTGATCAGGCGGCGGCTGCGCGCGATCATCGCCGCGGCGGATTGTTCGGGATGGCGGATCCACCACGACACCAGCGCGGTGACCGAGCCCATCCAGATATCGGTGAACACCGACAGATCCTGTGGATCGCCGACCCCGCGCGCCCGCATGACCGCGCCCGCCCCGTGCGCGGCCTGCGCGGCGATCCGCCGGCGCGCCACCCGGGCGGCGTCCGCGGCCGGACCGTCGGCGGGATGACTGCGATCGAAGAGCACATTCCAGTAGTACGGGCGATCCTCGAGGACACCGAAGATCGCAGCGAGGGTGTTCGCCGCCATCTCCAGCTCGGCCGGACCGGCGATGACGGTGTCGATCGCGTCACCGATCGCCGCGGCGGCCCGCTCGACACATGCCGCGTACAACTGGTCCTTGGTGCCGAAGTAGGTGTACACCAACGGTTTCGACACTCCAGCCTGGGCGGCGACCTCACCGGGATTCAACCCGGCATACCCGACCACGGCGATACGTTCGGCGGCGATGTCCAGGATCTGGTTCTCCCGCTCGGCGCGCGGCACACCCTTGGTTCCCGCCGTACCCATTCCACCGTCCTCGGTTACACACCCTGTCGTCAGCAACTTACCGAACCGGCGAACACGCCCGGCCCACCCGCTGCGCGCGCCGGGAACCGGGCGGACCTGCCGGGGCCGGCCCGCGACGTGGTCTGCCTCGCCGGCTCTCACGCGTGCCGTGATGGACGCCGGGTGGCGGCCGATGAGTGGAAGCTGTTGCCGCCGAGGAGAATCGGTGGTTGCGGAGCCGGCGGCGCACGGGCTCGGGACGCGAGGACCGGCACACCGCTGCCGACCTCCGCGCGCCCGCCCTGCGCGGCGATCCGCCGACGCGCCACCCGAGTGGCGCTCCAGCGCGACCCGGACATGAGCGAGCCCCCTCCTGTCCGGAGGGGGGTTCACTCACGCCGTCCTGTCAGCGGATGGTGCCCGCGCCCGGGATCAGCGGCAGGTCCAGTGGCGTGACCCAGCCCGGCGGCAGGGCGTTGACCGCGGGCACGGCGTTGAGGGCGCGCATGCCGGTCGCCAGGCACCCGGCCACGGCGGGGGTGCGGCCGGAACCGTCGGTGAAGCGGAACGAGGTCTCCTGCGAGATCGACGGGCTGCCGAGGATGTCGACCCGGTAGACGTCGTCCTTGGTACCCGCGGGCCAGTCCGGGGCGGCGTCGAGGCCGATGCGGTTGACGTGTTCGAGGGTGATGACCTCACGGCCGCGATACACGCCGTTGATGGTGAAGCGGATCGCGGCGACCGTACCGGCCTTGATGATGCCCTTGGCCGAGGGCCGGTCCTCGGGCGTCACCCACTTGTCCCAGGTGGTGGTGATGGCGTCGAGTTCGATCCCGGCGGCGGTGGCGATCATGGGAACCGTTGCGCCCCAAGCCATCACAAGCATATCGGGGTGCTCGAGCAGGGCGGTGAACTCGGGCGGGTGGCCGATCCCCATCTCGAATTCGTAATCGCCCTCGTAGTCGGTGTAGTCGAGCAGCTCGGAGGCGCGTACGGATTCGACCTCACCGCACAGGCCCATCAGGGTCATGGGGAACAGATCGTTCGCGAAGCCCGGGTCGATGCCGGTGGTGAAACACGACGCCCCGCCGGCCGCACACGCCTCGGTGATGGGGTCGCGCCAGACCGCGGGCAGCTTGTCCATGTGCGGCCACACCCACGGGGTCATGGCGGTCGAGCACACGTCGATGCCCGCGCGCAGGAACGACCCGATGACGCGCATGTTCTCCTCGGCGAACGCCGCCGTCGGCCCGTAGTGCACGACCGCGTCCGGGCGCAGCGCGATCAGCTCCTCGACCGAATCGGTCGCGAGCACACCGGTTTTCGCGGCCCCGCACAGGTCCCCCGCGTCCTTGCCGACCTTGTCCGGATTGCTCACGCCGACCCCGACCAGGTCGAACAGCGGGTGGCGCAGGATCTCGGCCAGCACCATGGACCCGACCACGCCGGTCCCCCACAGCACGATGCGCTTGTTCACGGTTGCTCCTGTACTCATCGGTGGAACTCGCCGCAGTCGACGGTGAGCATCTGGCCGGTGACAGCGGTGGCGAGATCACTGGCCAGGAACAGGGCCGCGCGCGCGACCTCCTCGGGTCCGGCGAGGCGGCCCAGATCGGTGGGTGCGGCCTTCTGCCGGTAGATGTCGTCGTGAGTGACCCCGGCCTGGCTCGCCAGCCAATCGAAGTAGGCCTTGTTGATGTCCTCGTACACATACGACGGTGCGACGGAATTGACGCGGATGCCGCGCGGCCCGAGCTCGGTGGCCAGCGACGAAGCCAGGTGCGCGAGTGCGCCTTTGGACAGTTTGTAACCCGAGTACTCCGGTTGCGAGCTGTAGGACACGCACGAGTTGAGCATGATGACCGACCCGCGCGAGCGCTCCAGCGCGTCGGCGAAGAGCGCCGACAGTCGCAGCGGCGCGAACACATTCGTCTCGTTGGCGTGGCGCAGCGCCTCCACCTCGATCTGGGTGATCGGGTACATGGGCGGGATGGCGAAGGCATTGTTGATCAGGCAGTCGACCCGGCCCAGTTCGGCCAGTGTGGTCTCGACGAGCGCGGCGCGCTGGGACTCGTCGGTGATATCGGTCCTGGCGACCACGGCGGCGCGGCCCAGGGCGCGGACCTCGTCGGCGTATTCGTGCAGGCGTTTCTCGGTGCGTCCGGCCAGCACCAGATCCGCGCCCACGGCTTCGATGCTGAGCGAATGGCCCAGGCCCGGTCCGACGCCGGAGACCACGATGACCTTGCCGGCCAGCAGCGGCACCGGCTGATAGGTGTCGGCGGGGGTGACCTGCGGGGCAGCTGACACGACTCCTCCTCGAGTCCTCAGCGGTTACAGAATGTAACGACTTTGATGTGACAGACTGTATCGACTCCTGCCCGCAGCGACAAGGACGGATTTCCGTGACCACACGCCACCGGCTGGGCCCGCACCGCGACCCCGCGGTGGACGCCGCTGTCCTCGACGCCACCCGCGCCCTCGTCGTCGAACAGGGCTACGGCGCCACCTCCATCGACGCCATCGCCGCTCGCGCCGGCGTCAGCCGCCCCGCCATCTACCGGCGCTGGCCCTCCAAGGCCCACCTCATCGCCCAGGCCGTGTTCCCCGACGTCGGATCCGCGGTCGTCGCACCCGATCTGCTCGCCGAGATCCGCAAGGTCATCGGCGGCACCATCCAGCTGTTCGGATCTGCCGAAACCCGCGCCGCCATGCCCGGACTCATGGCCGAGATGCGCCAGGACTCGGGCCTGTACGAGAAGCTGTCCGCCCGTCTGGACACCCCCACCCGCGACGAGCTCGCCGACTACCTGCCCGGCGACGCCGAACGCCCGGGCCTGGATCCGAACACGGTGCTCGACACCATCGCCGGAGCCGCCCTGTTCGCCATGTGCATCCGCGACATCGACGATCTCGACGGATTCGCCGCCTCCCTCGAGGACCTGCTGCTCTACGGCATCCTGGGGACCCGTCCCGCCGCCGAATGAGCCGGTGCCGCCTCACGTCTCGGCGAGACCGACACCGAGCATCGGGGCCAGGGAGTCGAGCAGTGCCCGGCGTTCGACCACTTTGCCCTCGGCCACCCGCAGGAAACTCGTGAACCTGCCCCTACGCCGCCCGTCGGAGCGAATTTCGGTGGGCGGAACGGTCTTTCGGCGGTAGCGTGCCCGCCATGGCGGCGAAGAGCAACAGCTATCTGGATCAGGTCGTGGCACAGCAGGCCGAGCTGGAGGAGGATCTGCAACCTGCCTCCATGCGGCGGATGCGGCGGAGCGCCCCGCCGGCGGCGAGCGCGCCGAGCCCGTCGGGTGCGCCGGCCAAACCCGCGGGACGGGTCGGCCCCACCCGCGAGCACACCCCGCAGGGCCCGGTGGAGGTGCGGGTCACCGGATTCTGGCGCTGGCGGACCGTGCTCGTGCCACCCAACGCGTTCGTGGTCCACACCCGCCGCGGCGCGGCCGAGCCGCGGCACATCGGGCTCGGGGTGTCGTTCCGGTTCAACCCGGCCACCGACTCGTATCTGGTGGTGCCGGGAGCGATCCAGACGATCCTCATCAACGCCTACTGCATCTGCCGCGAACTGCAGGGCGTCCTCGTGCAGGGCTACGTGCAGTGGATCATCGACGATTTCGCCACCGCCTACCGCAAACTCGACTTCTCCGACCCGCAGGACCCGATGCGGCTGGTCAATGTGCAGCTGCGCGAACAGGCCGAGGCCGCGATCAAGGACAAGGTGTCCACCATGGCGGTGCGCGATGTGCTCTCCGACAAGCAGCCCATCATCGAGGAACTCACCGCCCGCCTGCGCACCGTCGCCGAAGGCGCGGGCGAGGCCGGGGCGCGCGGCGGCCACGGGCTCGGCCTGTCCATCGTGACCGTCCAGATCAAGGAGGCGGTCGTCTCCTCCAACACGCTGTGGGAGAACCTGCAGAAGCCCTACCGCAGCGAACAGAACCGGGTCGCGCGCCTGGCCGAACTCGATGCCCAGGAAGCGGTTTCGACCCGCGAGGCCGCCGCCGTCCGCGCCGGGGAGGAACGCCGTATCGAGAACGAACGCGAACTGGCCGAACTGCGCGCCCGCAACGACGCCGCCCGCTTCGACCGCGAATCCACCGAACGACTGCGCCGCACCGCCCGCGAGCACGACGTCGACCGCGAGGTCGCCGACCTGGCCCAGCAGACCGCCCTGCACGCGCTGCGCCTGGAACGCGACAAGCACGCCGAACAACTCGAGAACGCCCGCCTGCAGCAGGAGCTGCGCCGCCTGCAGCTCGAGGCGGAACTGGCGCTGGCGCAGGCCAAGACACGCGCCGCGCACGAGGCGGCGCTGCTCGACCTCGACCGCGAACGCGTCGGCATCGACAACGCCAACGCGCGCACCGACACCACCGTGCACGCGCAGCTGATCGAGACCCTGCCCGCCATCGTCACGGGCCTGCCCGCTCCCGCCGAGCTGAAATCGGTGCAGATCGGCGGCGATACCACCGGATTGGCGGGCGTGGTCGCGCAGGTCAGCGAGATCGTGGCCGCGCTGCGGCCCACCCGGGACTCGTGAGCTGCCGCATTCGGGCCCGCGACACCCACTCCGCGCCTTACCGTCTGAGAAGGCTTCGATGGTGAGTGGATCGAGAATTGTGATGAGCGAACCGAATACGTCCCCTGCCGCATTCCAGGCGACCGCCGCGATCGACCCCGGCGCGGTCGCGGTCCGCGATATCGGCGGCACCCAGACCCTGACCTGGGCCGACTACGCCACGCAGGTGCGCGAGGTCGCCGCGGGCCTGGCCGCGCTGGGGGTGGGGCGCGGGGACACCGTGGCGTTCATGATGGCCAACCGCGTCGAGTTCTACCCCCTCGAGGTCGGCGCCCAGCACACCGGCGCCACCTCGTTCTCGGTGTACAACACGCTCTCGGCCGAACAGCTGCACTACGTGTTCAGCAACGCCGGCAACCGGGTCGTGCTGTGCGAGGCCCAATACGTCGACCGCATCCGCGCCTGCGGGGTGCCCATACAGACCATCGTGTGCGTCGACGCGCCCGCCCCCGGAACGCTGACCGTCGCGCAGCTCAAACAGTTGGGGCGCAACGATTTCGACTTCGACGCCACCTGGCGGGCGATCCGGCCCGACGACATCGTCACCCTCTGCTACACCTCCGGCACCACCGGCAACCCCAAGGGCGTGGAGATCTCCCACGCCAACCTCGCCTTCGAATGCCGCGCCTACGCCTCGGTCATGCCCGTCGAGTTCGGCGACCGCATCACCTCGTTCCTGCCGACCGCGCACATGGCCGACCGGGTCACCAACCTGTACCTGCACGAATACTTCGGCACCCAGATCACCGTCGTCCCCGACCGCACCCAGTTGGCCGCCGCCCTGGCCGACGTGCACCCCACCATCTGGGGCGCGGTCCCGCGCGTGTGGGAGAAACTCAAAGCGGCCGTGGAATATTCGGTCACCGCCGAAACCGACCCCACCCGCCGCGCCGCGCTCACCTGGGGGCTCGAAGTCGCCGCCCGCAAAGCCGACGCCCAGCTGGCCGCGCAGCCGATCGACGCGGCCCTGGCCGCTGAATGGGACAAAGCCGACGCTGCGGTACTGGGGCCGTTGCGCGCCGAACTCGGCCTGGACCAACTCAAATGGGCGCTGTCGGGGGCCGCGCCGATCCCGCCGGAAACCCTCGGATTCTTCTTCGGCCTGGGCATCCCCATCTCCGAAGTGTGGGGCATGTCCGAACTGACCTGCATCGTCAGCGTCTCCCCGCCCGCCGAAGCCCGCCTCGGCACCGTCGGGCGGCTGCTGCCCGGACTGGAATCCAAGATCGCCGACGACGGCGAGTTCCTGGTCCGCGGGCCCCTGGTCATGCGCGAATACCGGCACGAACCCCAGAAGACCGCCGACGCCCTCGACCCGGACGGGTGGCTGGCCACCGGCGACATCATCACCTGCGACGCCGACGGCTACCTGCGCGTGGTCGACCGCAAGAAGGAACTCATCATCAACTCCGCCGGAAAGAACATGTCCCCGGCCAACATCGAGAACACCGTCAAAGCCGCCACCCCGCTCATCGGCGCCCTGGCCGCCATCGGCGACAACCGCGCCTACAACACCGCTCTCATCGTCCTCGACGCCGAATCCGCCGCACCCTACGCCGCCCAGCACCGGCTGCCCGACGCCTCGGCGGCCGCCCTGGCCGCCGACCCGGGCGTGATCGCCGAGATCGCGCGCGGCGTCGCGGCCGGCAACGCCAAACTCTCGCGCGTCGAACAGATCAAACGCTTCACCATCCTGCCCACCTTCTGGGAACCCGGCGGCGACGAGATCACCCTCACCATGAAACTGCGCCGCACACCTATCGCCCGCAAATACGCCACCGACATCGACCGCATGTACACGCCCGCCCTCACCGACGGCGTTCACCAACCCGCCACCACACCCTGACCCACACCGGTATCCGATCCGGCCGTCTCCGCACCCCGTCGCGGAGGCGGCCGGATCGTGTTCGCACCGGGCCTGATTCGTGACCGGTCCGGATCCCGCCCGCGCGGAGGGGGATTCGGGCCGGCGCATGCGTATAACCGGGATATCGGTACCGAGCGCCCACGAGCGCGGCGCGACCCGGACACCCCGCGGGTGGTGTGTGTGCCGATCGGGCTCGGCGTCCCCGCCGGACAGGCGACTGCGGCCAGCGTGGCCGTGGTGGCGGGGATCGTGGCGTGCGCAGTACCGGGGCGGGAGGGGAGTCTCGGGCGGCGCCTCGCTCGCGCTCGGGTCGCGTTGCCGGACGGGCGGGCAGAGAACTGACCCCTTCATAACAGAGCACTTGCTCTGTTATGGTCGGTGCATGCCCCGCCCCCGGACCCACGCCCCCGACCTCGTGCTCGACGCCGCCGAGGCCCTGGCCGTGCGGTCCGGGCCCACCGCGGTCACCATCCGCGCGGTCGCCGCCGCCACCGGCGTCTCCAACGGAGCGCTGTACCACACCTTCGGGTCACGGGCGGAACTGGTGGGGCGCACCTGGATTCGGGCCGCCCACCGGTTTCTCGCACTCCAGGCCGCCATGGTCGCCGAGGCCGGGGACGGTGTGGAAGCCGTCATCGCCGCCGCCGAGGCGCCCGCGGAATTCGCCGCCCGCCACCCGATGTCGACCCGGCTGTTCTTCATCGTCCGCCGCGACGACCTGCTCGGCGACGACCTGCCCGAACCCGTCCGCGCCGAACTCGCCGCCACCCAGGCCACCCTCGTCGACCTGATGAAAACCCTCGCCCGCCGACTCTGGGACCGCGCCGACGCCGCCGCCGTGGACACCCTCACCCTGTGCCTGGTCGACCTGCCGACAGCGATCCTGCTCGACCGCGACCGCCTCGCCAATCCCCTTGCCCGCGATCAGCTCCGGGCCGCCGTCCGCGCGGTCCTCGACCTCGGGCCCGCACCCGCACGACCGAGAACATCCTGAGGAAGGACACCCCCATGCCCACACTCACCTACCACGACAAGATCGCCGTCCTGGATCTCGGCGCCGACGAGAACCGCTTCTCACCCGAGTTCCTCGACCAGATCGGTGCGCACCTCGACACCGCCGTCGCCGACGGCGCGCACGCGCTGGTCACCACCGCCTCCGGCAAGTTCTACTCCAACGGCCTGGACCTGGACTGGCTCTCGGCCAACGGTGAACGCGCCGAATGGTATGTGGCGCAGGTGCAGTCGCTACTGGCCCGCGTGCTCACCTTCGAGCTGCCCACCGCCGCCGCCCTGCCCGGGCACGCCTTCGGCGCCGGAGCCATGCTCGCCCTCGCCCACGACTTCCGGGTCATGCGCGCCGACCGCGGCTACTTCTGCTTCCCCGAAGCCGACATCCGCATCCCGTTCACCCGCGGCATGGCCGCGCTCATCCAAGCCAAACTCACCCCCAAGACGGCGGTCGCGTCCATGACCACCGGACGCCGCTTCGGCGGCCCCGACGCCCTCGCCCACGACCTCGTCGACGCCACCACAGACCTCGCCACCCTCACCGACACCGCACTCGGGATGCTCGCCCCGCTCGGGGCCAAGGACCCGGCCACCCTCGGTGCCATCAAGGCCACCATGTTCGCCGACGCCGTCGCCGCCCTGAACAACGCCTGACCCGGCTCACCGGGTGCGGCCGACCGTCGACACCGCCGGCCGCACCCGGTAGCGGGTTTCCTCAGCCGGCGTTCCCGTGCGCCGCATGCAGATGCGGTAACAGCAGTTCCGCCACGGCCTCCGGACGTTCGGCCTGCAGGAAATGCCCGCAGCCGGGTAGCTGCGCGTGCTGCACACGTGCATGCTCTGCCAGCACACGCTGCAGATCCGGCGACATACAGCCATCGCGCAGCCCGGCCAGCGCCAGCGTCGGCAATGGCGCGGCCTCGGCCATCAGGATGTCGCTGAACTCGCGAGTCGCCCTGCGCTGCACCGCGAACAGCGACCGGTAATACCGTGTCGCCGCCCACGCCATCACCGGATCGGTGAAAACGGCCGCTACAGGGGCGAATTCGTCCTCGCTGAAATCCCATCCTGGCGACCATCGCCGCCACAGCGCTCGCACGAACCCCGCACCCCGGCGCGTCAGCAGCCGCGGCGACCACCCCGACTGCATCACCGGGATGTACGACGACAACACCAGCTGCCGCGGCAGATACCGCCACATCCCCGCCGCCACCCCGCCCCCGAACGGCGGAATCGCCAGCAACGTCAACGACTCCCATCGCTGCGGCTCCTGCTTCGCCAGAATCGTCGCCACGAACGCACCCCAGTCGTGCCCCACCAGGTGCGCGCGCGGCCCACCCAGCTCCGCATGCCAGGCCGCCACATCCGCACTCACCGCCATCAGGTCATAGCGCGCCGCCCTCGACGCCGACCCCGGCGTATACCCGCGCAACCACGGCGCCAGCACCTGATACCCGGCCTCGACCAGCAGCGGGATCAATCCGTCCCACGTGTGCGGCGTATCCGGAAACCCGTGCAGCAGGATCACCAGCGGCGCGTCGGCCGGACCGACCTGACGAGCGGACAGTTCCAGGCCATCACGGCGCAACGTCAGCGTGCGCGCAACAGGATGATCGATCGGCATGCACACACCCTCTCATTCGTGTCGACGGTCGAATTCCTCGACACCTGAACAACCTTCGGCCACCACGGCACGAATCCCCGACCCGGTGGCGGGTTCACCGGCGGTCACCCGCCGAACCCGCCACCGCCGCGGTCAGCGGCCCTGCCAGACGGGGGGACGCTTCTCCACGAAAGCGCGCATACCCTCCCCGGCGTCCTGCGACGACAGGGCGGCCGCGGCGACCTGACCCTGCTTGCCGAACGCCTCGGCCACCGACCAGTCCGGGGCTTGCTCGATGATCTGCTTGCTCGCATCGATACTCAGCGGAGCATTCACCGCGATCCGCTCGGCCAGCGCCAGCGCCGCCTCGAGAGCCTTACCCGGCTCGGCGACCTCGTTGATCAACCCGATCTCGGCGGCCCGGGTCGCGGTGATCGGGTCACCGGTCAGCGCCAGTTCCATGGCGATCGCTCGGGGTAGGCGCTGCGACAGGCGCAGCACGCCACCGCCGACGGCGACCAGGCCGCGTTTGACCTCCGGGATGCCGAACGTCGAATCGGCCGCCGCGACAATGAGATCGGCGGCCAGCGCCAATTCGCAGCCCCCGGCCAGCGCGGGCCCCTCCACGGCCGCGATGAGAGGCTTGCGCGGCGGCTGGGAGACGATGCCCAGGATGCCGCGCTTCTCGGTGACCGGCACCTCGCCGCGGGCTGCCGCCTTCAGATCCATACCGGCACTGAAATATCCGCCCGCACCGGTGAGAATCGCGATGCGTGCATGCGAATCGCCCTCGTAGGCGTCGATCGCGCGTTCCAATCCCAGCGCGGTGGCCAGGTTGATCGCATTGCGGACCTGGGGCCGGTTGATGGTGATGATCATGATGTGGCCGCGGCGCTCGATGAGCACCGGTGCGGGCGGCGGTGGCGGCAATGCGACCCGGGGCAGACCCGCCGTGCTCAACCCGTGACCGGGCGTCTCCGCCACCGTCGTATCCGGAGCCGTGTCGGTGGATACTCCGGTATCGGTATCGGTATCGGTATCGGTGGCGATGGCATCAGATTCCGCCGCGCCCGACTCGGCGGCCGCCGGGCCGGTATCGGATTCCCCTGTGCTGGGCTCGGATTCGGTGAGCGGCGCGGGCGCCGGGACGATCGCGTCGCCGTCCACGATCACCGGCAGGCCCAGCCAGTCGTCCTCGGTGAGAGCGGTGAGCAGGGCGGAATCGGTGGAGCGCACCAGGACTCGCTCACCCGTAGGGGTCAGCACGCTCACGATCGCGGCTTCGGGACCGCCGTTGCGGCCATACGGCAGGGTGTAGGCCTCCACCACGGCCTCGCCGGTGTAGCCGGTGCGGGCCGGGCGCGCCGGGGGATGCTCGATGACCGGGGTCAGATGCCGGTAGCCCTGCCGCGGCGGGGTGGCCGAGTACACCCCGAGGGCGTGCTTGGTCAGATACCAGCCCAGAGACGTTGCCAGACCGAAGGATTCCGGTTCGGCGCGCAACCGCTGCACCAGCGTCGCCACCGCGTGACCGCCGTAGTTGTTGCCCGGCCCGCCACCGAAGGTCAGGCCCCCCGTCACCGACAGCGGCCGCTTCGGATCCTCCACCGGCAGCCCCAGCTCACGGGCCGCGATCTGCACCGCCACCGGGAAACACGCATACAGATCGATATGGGCCAGCGCGTCAGCGGTGATGCCCGCATGGTCGAGCACCGCCGCACCCAGCGTGCGGATCGCGGGAGACGCCGCCAATTCGCTGCGTTCACTGACGAACCACTCGTCGGTACCCGAGGCGCCCGCGTGCAGGAACACCCACTTGTCCTGCGGAATACCCGCGGCCTCGGCGGCCGCCGCGCTGGCCACGATGATGCCCGAGGCCATGTCCACCGAAAGGTTCGCGCACTCGAGTTTGGTGTAGGGCGCGGAGATCATGCGATTGGCCTCGGTCACCGTCGCGATCTCGGAGGCCGGGAACTCCTGCGGCTGCCAGGCATTCGGATTGGCCGCCGCGACCGCCGAGAACCGCGACCACAATTCGGCCACCGCCGCCGCATGCTCGGCCGGGGTGCGACCCAGCCGGCCCCGATTGGCCGACTCCAGCAGCGCGTACATATTGATCGGCGCCTGCAGCCCGGCCGCCGACTCGGCCGCATTGTTGGCCGCCTTGTCGATCCCCACCGTGCGCGTCGGCGTCACCGCCGGATCCTGCACCGGCCAATCCAATTCGATCCCGGCGCGCTGCGCCGCCGCCTGCGTGGCCCCGGCCTCGGCGCCGGTCACCAGCACCAGGTCGTAGTCGCCGGCCGCGATCGCCGCGGCCGCCTCATTGAGCACCAGCTGCCCGCCGTCACCCCCGAACGGGCTCGACTGCGCCGTCTCCGCCCCGCCCGCGCCCACCGCCCGCGCCACCAGCGCACCCAGATCCCGGTACTGCCACGACGTCGGCGACACCGCGAACACCGCATTCGCCTGCGCCAGTAGCGCCTCCCCCGCCCCGGCATCGGCGGCCGCCGCGCGCAGCGCCCGCACCGCCAGCTGCGCGGGATCACCGTAGGACGGGTCGGGGGTGCGCTGCACCACCTGCCCGACGCCCACCAGCACCGGCGTGCCCGGCGCCAGCAGCGTCCCGGAAGCCCGGTGCCGCACCGCCTTGTGCGCCGTCCGCCCCGTCGAGCCCGACTTGGCCGCCGCCACGGCCGCGGGCAGCGCGGCCAGGGAATCACGCAGCGCGTCACCGAGCGCCCGCGCCACCGTCGCGCCCAGCGGCCCGTCGATCGGCTGCCCCGACAGGCCCGCGTCGAGGTACACGCTCGACCCGGACCCGTTGGGCGCCACCGTGATCCACAACCCCAGACCCAGCCCCTGCGGCCCGCGGCCGCGCATCGCCAGCCCGGTGTCGCCGACCTCGGTCACCGTCCACGCCACATCCGCCGGGATCCCCATGAACTTGGCCACCTGCGTGTACTCCATGCCCACCGCCGCCGCCCCCGGCGCCTCCCCACGCCAGCCCGCATGGAACACCACCCACTCCGGAAGCCGTTGCAGCTGCGCCAGATACGCCAGCGTTGCCGCCGGGCCGGTCTCGAGATCGTGATGGGCGTGCGCGGTGCGCGGGTAGTCCGCCAGCCCCGCCGGCACCGCGTGCCCGACCGGGACCGCCGCCTCGCCGGTACCGCCGTGACCGGTCAGCCCGGCGATCAGCTCGCGTACGAGGCGCGGATCGCGGCGCACGCTGTCGACCAGCTGCCCGCCTGCGCGCAACTGTTTGCGCACCGACGCACTCCGATCGAGTCCCTGCCCGACCACCGCACGCAAACGCTCGAAACCCGGCACCGCACTCACGGCCCACCTCCTCACCGAGGGTCCACACCATCCGGCCCTCACGGTATCGGCCGCTCACCGGCCGCGGGAAGGGCAACGGCGACTTCGCACCCCCGCCAACCGGATTCGCCACCACCCCTTCCGCCTATGTTTGTGTAAGCGTAGACTTACGGTTCGTGGGTACTTACCAAAGCGCCGCTCTCGACGCCCTCGGTGACCCGACCCGGCGAGCCATCTTCGAACGCCTCGGCCAAGGCCCGTGCGCGGTCGGCGAACTCGCCCGAGAACTTCCCGTGTCCCGGCCCGCCGTCTCCCAGCACCTCAAGGTGCTCAAACAGGCGGGACTGGTCCGCGACGAAGCCGTCGGCACCCGACGCGTCTACCGGCTCGACCCCAGCGGCATCGACGCGCTGCGCGCGTACTTCACCCACTTCTGGTCGACCGCGCTGTCGGCCTTTCGCGACGAAGTGAACCGCCAAGCCCAGCAGGACAACACCCGGGAGCAGTCATGACCCAGCACACCGACACCGTCACCGTCGAACTCACCGTCGAAGCCCCCCTCGACAAGGCCTACCGCGTCTTCACCACCGGCATGGACAGCTGGTGGCCGCGGGAGCACCACATCGGCTCCGGCCCGCTGGCCGAAGTCGTCGTCGAACCCCACGTCGGCGGCCGCCTCTACGGCCGCGAGGCCGACGGCACCGAATGTCCGTGGGGCCGGGTGCTGGTGTGGTCACCCGACACCCACTTCGCGTTCTCCTGGGACATCGACCTGAGCTGGAAACCCGAATCCGACCCGGCCCGCACCAGCCGCGTCGATGTCACCTTCACCGCCCTCGACCCCGGCCACACCGCCGTCACCCTGGTGCACTCCGGCTTCGAGAACCACGGTCCCGGCTGGGAATCCATGCGCGACGCCGTCGGCTCCCCGGACGGCTGGCCCGGGCTGCGCGACAACTACGCCAAGGTCGTGGCCGCCTGAGCGGGCACTCTCACAGCAGGCGGGTGAACCACACCTGATCGCGCAACCGGATCCCGTCCACCAGGATCTCCTCCGCATACCCGGCCGCGGGGGTGAACACATCGGGCACCACCCGCGTCATCCGGAAACCGCACCGCTGATAGAACCGCAGATTCCCCACATCGGCGGTGGCGGTGGCCACCTCCAGCCGGCGCACCCCGGCGTCGGTGGCCGCCGCCACCACCCGATCGATCAACCGCCTGCCCACCCCGGTACCCCGCACCGGTTGCGCCACAGCGGTATTGACGATCTCCCAGGTCGACTCCCCGGCCCCCGGCGCGGCCTGGACATGGCCGACCACCACACCGGAGTCGTTGCGCGCCACCCACACCCGCCCCCGGCCGATATACCCGGCCAGCAACTGCTCGGAATCCTCGGCCATCCGGAACGACCAAGCGATCTCGGCGCGATCACCGAGGAACTCCTCGATCCGCACCGCCCCCGCCGCCGGCGGCACCACGATCAGCATCCACTTCTCCGGATCCAGCACCGCGAACGCCCCCGCCGCCACCCAATACGGATTGTCCGGAACCACCTCGGCCACACCATGATCGGCCAGCCGCGCCCGCAACCGCGCGAACCCCGACCGCGGATACAACACCACCGCATGCTCGGGGCCACGCGGTGCGGGCGGCGGCGCGCCCTCGCGGCGCACCAGCTCCAGCTGCGCCGACGCGTCCGGCATCCCGAACACGAACCCGCTGTAACCGGCATGATCCTCGAACGCGGCAAGTTCGGTCAGCCCGACGATCTCCCGATAGAACGCCGCACACTCCACCAGCCGATCGGTCTCCCGCGCGAAACGCGCCGCGGCCAGCGACCACTCGCCGCGACCGGACTCCGAGGCAACCACAGGCAATCCTCCTCACCGACAACGACACCCGCAGGCCAGCATCCTCGGACCGGCAGCGAGCAGTCGACCCATTTCTCTCGAACCACCGGCCCGCCCGGCCCGTCGCCGAACGCCGACCGGCCGAAACACGAACGCGCGAGCCCGGATCCGGGCTCGCGCGTTCGATTCAGGCTCTCGGACGGCTCAGAGCGCCACACCCAGCAGGGCGTCGACGGTGTCCTTGATCAGCCCCGGCGCCGCGGTATCGGGCCCGCCGTAGGCCAGCGCCTGCTGCGCCCACGCATCGATCGCCGCGATCGCCTTCGGCGTGTCCAGATCGTCGGCCAGATGCCGCCGCACCCGCGCCACGGTGTCACCGGACTCGGGACCCGACTCCAGCGCCACCGCCGCCCGCCACCGCTCCAGCCGCGAAACCGCCTCGGCCAGTACCGCATCCGACCACTCCCGGTCGGCGCGATAGTGGCCCGCGAACAGCCCCAGCCGGATCGCGGCCGGGTCGGTGCCCGCGCGGCGCAGCTTCGACACGAACACCAGATTGCCGCGCGACTTCGACATCTTCTCGCCGTCGAGCCCGATCAGGCCCGCGTGCACGTAGTGGCGGGCGAAGCGGCGTCCCTTCACCAGCGCCTCGGCGTGCGCGGCCGAATACTCGTGGTGCGGATAGATCAGATCGCTGCCGCCGCCCTGCACGTCGAACTCGGTGCCGATGCGGTTGAGCGCGATCGCCGCGCACTCGATGTGCCAGCCGGGACGGCCCGCCCCGAACGGCGCCGGCCACGACGGCTCACCCGGGCGCTCCGCGCGCCACAGCAGCGCGTCGATCGGATCCCGCTTGCCCGGCCGCTGCGGATCCCCGCCGCGCTCGGCGAACAGTCGCTCCATCGTCGCCCGGTCGTAGCCGGACTCGTACCCGAACTGCTCGGTCGCGTCGTGACGGAAGTAGATGTCGGCGTACTCCGGATCGTCGACTACGTACGCCGCCCCCGAGGCGAGCAGCTTGTCGACCAGCTCCACCACCTCCTGCACCGACTCGATCGCGCCGATGTAGTCGCGCGGTGGGATCACCCGCAAGGCGGCCATGTCCTCACGGAACAGGTTGATCTCCCGGGTGCCCAGCTCCCGCCAGTCGATGCCGTCGCGCTGCGCGCGCTCGAACAGCGGATCGTCGACATCGGTGGTGTTCTGCACGTAGTGCACCTCGTGCCCGCCGTCGTGCCACAACCGGTTGACCAGATCGAAGGTCAGGTAGGTGGCCGCGTGCCCGAGATGGGTCGCGTCATAGGGGGTGATGCCGCACACGTACATCGTCGCGGTGGCACCGGGGGTCACCGGGCGCACCTGCTTGTCGGCGGTGTCGAACAACCGCAACGCCGGTCCGGATCCGGGGACGGTCGGGACAGCGATATCGGACCAGGACTGCATGAATCGAGGTTATCGCTGTGATCGCACCCCATCGCCGCCGCCCCCGCACCGGTGTGCCGCGCGACACCCGCCCGCCGTGGCCGACCAGCACCCTAGTCGCGGGCGCGAGGGTGTCAAGAGTTGCAATCACGACGATGCGAACGTCGCCGCCGACCGCGCGGCCGGCCGGGTCAGAACGCGGGCCAGGGAATCGGGCGCTGACTCACCGGCCTCGGCATCACCGGTTCCTCCAGCAGTGCCCGCCCGCGCGTCTCGAGCGCGTCGATCTCGGTGTCGGTGAGGAACTCCGCCAGCCGATCGCCCAGCTCACCGGGCAGTGCCTTGACGAAAACCGTGATGTCGGTGAGCAATTCGTCCCCGATCGGCTCACCGGCCCAGCCCCACAACACCGTGCGCAACTTCGGCTCACTGTGCAGGCAGATGCCGTGATCGACACCGTAGACCCGCCCGTCGAGCCCCTCGAGGGCGTGCCCGCCCTTGCGGTCGGCATTGTTGAGCAGCACATCCAGCACCGCCATTCGATGCAGTCGCGGATCATCGGCGTGTACCAGCGACACCGGATGCCCACCCGGATCCAGCGCCCGCAACACCTCCCGATACCCCTCGGGCACCGCATCCACCGGGACCAGATCCACCAGATCCGGGCCCGGGGCATCCTCGGCGGTGTCGATCCAGCGCTGCACCATGCCCGGCCCGAAGGGCCCCTCCCGCAACACGGTTTCGGGGATCACGCCCCAGCCGATCGCCTCCGACACCAGATACGAGGCCACCTCCCGCCCGGCCAGGGTGCCGTCGGGGAAATCCCACAGCGGCCGCTCCCCGCGCACCGGCTTGTACACCACACGCAGCCCCGCACCGTCGGCCTCGCAGACGAGCGTGACATTGCTGGCGGTGGTGACCTGCCCGATCACCGTCAGCTCGGCGGTGTGCAGCCCGTCGTCGCTCACGCCGTCATTCCTCGACTTCATCGGAGCCGAAGATGTCACCGCGCTTGTAGCCGTTGGTGCGCACGCACATGTGCCCCTTGGACGACAGCGGTTCCCCGCACAGCGGGCACGGCGGGCGCCCCGCGGCGATCACGCGCGCCGACCGTAGCGCGAACTCGCGTGCCTGTACCGGGGTCAGGAACACCCGCACCGCGTCGGGGCCCTCCTCGGTGTCGTCGAGCACCACCGATTCGTCCACCTCGGTCTCGGTGATCGCCAGCAGTTCCACCACCACCGCGCCCGCGTCGGCGTCCCAGCCCAAACCCATGGTGCCGACCCGGAATTCGGCATCGATCGGGGTGATCAACGGCGCGGTGTCGGCCACATCGGCGGCCTGCGGCGGCACGGTGGTGCCGAAGCGTCGTTGCACCTCGTCCAGCAGCAGACCCATCCGATCGGCCAGCACCTTCACCTGCTGCTTCTCCAGCAGCACGCTGATCACCCGCGGGTCCTGCACGGCCTGCAGGTAGAACGCGCGGTCGCCCGGCTCGCCGACGGTGCCGGCGACGAAACGATCGGGGGTGCGGAAGATATGGATTGCTCGGCCCATTGCACCTCCATTCGGTTCACTCACACTTATGAATCGGGGCGTTCCGCTACCCCATTATCCGTACTGTCGGTGGTACCCGTTTCTCCGCCGGGAACCGGCCCCGAGCGCGATTCGCCGCCGGTTCGCGGTGAAATCGCCGCCAACCCGGACAGGTCCGTCCCGGTGTCGTTGACCCGCCACACGTACGGGGCGGTCGGGGTGTAGCGGATGACACTGATCGACGCCGGCTCCACCACGATGCGCTGGAACCCGTCGAGGTGAATGCCGAACGCGTCGGCCAGCACCGATTTGATGACGTCGCCGTGCGTGCACGCAATCCACAACACATCGCTACCATGCCGGGCCGCGAACTGCCGATCCCGTTCGCGGACAGCGGACACGGCCCGAAACTGCACCTGTGCCAAGGACTCTCCGGAGGGGAAGGTCGCGGCCGAGGCGTGGCGTTGCACCACCTTCCACAACGGCTCGCCCATCAGGTCCGCGAGGGCCTTACCGGTCCAGTCGCCGTAGTCGACCTCGAGCAGGCGTTCGTCGGGTTCGGGTTCGAGTCCGAGCTTGTCGGCCAGGGGTGCGACGGTGCGCTGGCAGCGCAGCAGCGGCGAGCACACGATGTGTTCGACGGGCAGTGATCCCAGCCGCTCCATCAGGCTCTGCGCCTGTTCGCGTCCACGGTCGGTCAGATCGACGCCCGCACTGCGGCCGGCCAGGGTGCGGGCGGTATTCGACGTGGACACGCCGTGCCGCAACAGGATCACCGTCACCGGGACAGCCTACTGGCTACGTCGCCGACACGACGCCGGTCGCCAGCAGCGCCATCACCGTCGACCCCAGCAGGATGCGGTAACCGACGAACCAGTCCAGCGAGTGCCGCGCCACGAATTTCAGCAGCCACGCCACCGACGCATACCCCACCGCGAAGGACACGATGGTCGCCACGAGCAGCTGCGGACCCGACGCATTGAGGCCCTCACCAGCGGGTTCGAACGCATCGGGGAGGCTGAACAGGCCCGAGGCCACCACCGCCGGGATCGCCAGCAGGAACGAGAACCGCACCGACGCCTCCCGGGTCAGCCCGCAGAACAGGCCCGCCGACGAGGTTGCGCCCGAACGCGACACGCCCGGAATGAGGGCCAGGCACTGCGCCAGTCCCATGATCAGACCGTCCCGGGTGGTCAGCAGCTCGATCGGACGGCGCCGGCGACCGTAGGTCTTGCCCGAGTAGTACTCCGCGGCCGCGATCACCAGAGCGAACACGATCAGCATGACCGACACCAGCCACAGATTCCGTGCGCCGGTACGGATCTGGTCCTTCAGCAGCAGGCCCAGCACCCCGATCGGGACGGTGGCGATGATCACATACCAGCCGATCCGATAGTCCAGCTCGCGCTGCATGTCGGGATCGGGGCCGAAGGAGAAGCGCCCGTCCTCGGTCAGTACCGGCAGCCGGGTGGTCGCACGCTCGGGCACCGGCACCGAAACCCGTTGCGGCGCGGCCACCTTCGACCACATCGTGGTGCACCAGGCGACCAGGATGCGCCAGATGTCCTTGGCGAAGTACACCAGCACCGCCGCCTCGGTGCCCAGCTGGGTGACCGCGGTGAACGACGCGCCCGCATCGTCGCCGAAGAACACCGCCGACGTGATGCGCAGATGCGCCGAGGAGGAGATCGGCAGGAATTCCGTCACACCCTGTACCAGGCCCAGCACCAGCGCCTGCACCCACGTCATCGACCCGCCCACACACCCTCCAGTCCCGAATCGTCGGCTCCCGGTGCGGATTTCGGCGCTACACCGCGCCCGAATCGCTACCGCCCCGGCGCGTCCGCGCCGCAACACCGCAGCGACCCTACCGGGCGGATGTCCGAATTCGGACATGCATGCGGGAAATCCGAGGTATCGCCACGGCCCGGCACCGACCCGCCGCGCTCGCCGCGGGCCGTAGCCCAGCAGATGCGACAGGTGGGCCTAGGCTGACGCGTGTGACGAAAGTGCAAGCGCGGTGATGGAACAACGGACGGTCGGCCGCAGTGGACTGCGGGTCTCGAGGCTCGGGCTGGCCACCCACACCTGGGGCAGGGAAACCGACGCCGAGGACGCGGCCGCCCAGCTGATGGCGTTCGTCGAAGCGGGCGGCACCCTGGTCGACACCTCCCCGGCCTACGGGGACGGCGCCGCGCAACACATTCTCGGCGAACTTCTCTCCGAGGTCGGGCGTGAGGACCTCGTGCTGTCCGGAAGTGCCGGATACACACCGATACTCAGCGACGCCGCCGCCGAAGCGCCCGCCGCCGTGCGCTGGACCGTCGACGCCTCCCGGCGCACCATGATGCGCCAGCTCGACCACACCCTGCGCCAGCTCGGCACCGACCACCTCGACCTGTGGACCGTCGCCGCCTGGGACCCGCACACCCCCCTCGAGGAGATCGCCGACACCCTGTCGTGGGCGGTGCGCTCGGGGCGGGTGCGCTACGCGGGCGCGCGCGGCTACGACGGCTGGCAGCTGGCCACCCTGGCGGCCGCGGCGCCCATCACCGCCGCGACCACTCAATACTCGCTGCTCGCGCGCGGGGTCGAACACGAATTCGTGCCCGCCGCACAGCATCACGGCATCGGCCTGATCGCCACCGCGCCACTGGCCGGGGGCATCCTGACCGGCAAATACCGCGACGGCGTGCCCGCCGACTCGCGCGGCGCCGACGAGGCCACCGCCGCCGAGATCACCGCCCATCTCGACGATCGCGCGGTGCGGGTGGTCGACGCGGTGGTCACCGCCGCCGACGGGCTGGGCACCTCACCGCTGGCGGTGGCGCTGGCCTGGATCCGCGATCAGCCCGCGGTGGCGACGATGCTGGTGGGGGCGCGGGATATCGGGCAGCTCACCGGGATTCTGGCCGCCGAAACCCTCGAGCTGCCGCGCGCCATCACCGCCGCACTGGGAGACGTGAGCGCACGCACAGAATGAGCAAGGCTAACCTTACCTGCATGAGGTGTCTCGTGAATGCCCGCTCGGCCGCCCGCACGCTGCTGATCATGCTGCTCGGCATCGGCCTGGTCGCGGGCGTCACCGCCTGCAGCAGCGGCACCCCCGGCACCGGCGGCACCCGCGGCCCGGTGACGGCCAGTGTCGGCGACCTCGACCCGGTGGCGATCGGACCCGAACCCACCCCGGTGCTTCCCGTGACCGTGAAGTCCTTCGACGGCAGCGACGTCACCGTCACTGACACCAGCCGCATCATCGCCGCCGACCGCTACGGCACCCTCGCCCAGACCGTCGTCGCGCTCGGCCTCCGGTCAAAACTGGTCGGCCGCTCCAACTCTGCGGCGTTCCCCGCCGTCCAGGACCTGCCCACCGTCTCCAGCGGCGCGGGCACCCTGAGCGTGGAATCGGTTGCGGCACTGCGGCCCACGGTGTTCCTCACCGACACCACCGCCGTCACCCCCGCCCTGCGCGAGCAGCTCAAGGCGCTGGGCATCACCGTGGTCTACTTCGACCCGCAGCGCACCATGGACGGCGTCGTCCCCCAGATCCAGGCCGTCGCCACCGCGCTCGGCGTCCCCGACGCCGGCAAGGCCCTGGCCCAGCGCACCCGCGACGAGATCTCCGCGGCCACCGCCTCGGTGCCGCACCAGGATTCGAAGCCCAAGATCGCGTTCCTGTACCTGCGCAGCACCGCCATCACCATGATCGCCGGACGCGGCTCGGGCGCCGACTCGCTCATCACCGCCCTCGGCGGCATCGACGCCGGCACCGCCTCGGGCATCACCCAGGACTTCCTGCCCATCACCAGCGAAGCCATGATCGCCGCCGCCCCGGACGTCTTCCTGCTCATGAGCGACGGCCTGGCCTCCGTCGGCGGCATCGCCGGCCTCGAGAAGATCCCCGGCGTCGCCCAGACCCCCGCCGGACGTGACCGCCGCGTCGTCGACATGTCCGACGCCGTGCTGCTGTCCTTCGGCCCCGACACCGGCCGCGTCCTGGCCGCCCTCGTCAAGGCCGTCTACGGTACCGCCAACGCATGACCGACCCGCAAGCCTCGCAACCGGATTCGGCCACCGCGCCCGGCGCCGCAGCGGATCCGGAATCGGTTGCCGCGCACGAATTCCCGGCCAGTGTCGATCCGGCACCGGCCGGTCGGCGCGGCCGTGCCCGCACCACGCTGATCTTCGCCGCGGCCCTGGCCGCGCTGGTGGTGCTGGCGCTGATCTCCGCGGCCATCGGGCAGGTGCCGACCAGCCCCGCCGAAGTCGCGGGCAGCGTCTTCCACCGCATCGGCCTGAACTGGGGGCCGATGCCCAGACATCCCGCCGGATACGTGACCCTGTGGGAGGTGCGGTTCCCGCGCGTCGTGCTGGCCGTGTTCGTCGGCGCCGCCCTGGCCACCGCGGGCGCGCTGCTGCAGGGCGTGTTCGCCAACCCGCTCGCCGAACCCGGTGTCATCGGCGTGTCCGCGGGTGCGGCGGTCGGGGCGGGCACCGTCATCGTGATCGGTGGCGCATTCGCGGCCGCCTGGTCGGTAGCGGCGGGCGCGTTCGTCGCCGGCCTCGGCACCACGCTGCTGGTGTATCTGCTGTCGCGGTCCAACGGGCGCACCGAGGTCGTGACGTTGATCCTCACCGGCGTCGCCATCAACGCCTTCGCCGGTGGCGTGATCTCGTTCCTGCTGTTCAAGGCGTCCCCGGTGGCGCGCGATCAGCTGGTGTTCTGGCAGATGGGCAGCCTCAACGGCGCCACCTGGCAGGCGGTGAACGTGGTGTGGCCGCTGACCCTGCTGGGGATCGCAGCTGCGGTCTGGATGGCGCCGCGCCTGGACCTGCTGTCGCTCGGCGAATCCGCCGCCCGCCACCTCGGCGTCGACGTGGAACGGTTGCGGCGCAACATCATCGTGGTCGTCGCCGTACTCGCCACTGCGGGTGTCGCCTTCACCGGCATCATCCTGTTCGTCGGATTGATCGTGCCGCACCTGGTGCGCATGCTCGTCGGACCCGGGCATCGCGTGCTCATTCCACTGTCGGCCATCGTCGGCGCGGTCGTGCTGGTCGCCGCCGACATCGGCGCCCGCGCCCTGGTCCACAATGCGGACCTGCCGCTGGGCATGATCACCTCACTGGTCGGCGGGCCGTTCTTCTTCTGGCTGCTGCGCCGCACCCGCTCACGATCGGGAGGCTGGGCATGAGCGGCCTGCGCGACCTGGCCACGGTCTTCACCCGCACCCGGGACCTGCCCGAACCACCCGAACCGGGCGCGGTCACGCTGCGCGCCCGCAATGTCAGCGTCAAGCGCGGTGACCGCACCGTCCTCACCGGCATCGACTTCCCCGTCGTCGCCGGACAGATCGTCGCCCTGGTCGGACCCAACGGCGCGGGCAAATCCACCCTGCTCGCCGCGCTCGCCGGGGAACTCGAACTCACCGGCGGCAGCGTCGAACTCGACGGGCACGCCCTCACCCACTGGACCCACCTCGACATGGCCCGCCGCCGCGCGGTGCTGCCGCAATCACACACCGTCGGATTCCCGTTCAGCGCACGCGAGGTCGTCGCCATGGGCCGCTCACCGTGGGCGCGCACCCCGCGCCAGGACGAGGACGACGCCCGCATCGCCGCCGCCATGGCCGCCACCGACGTCGAACGCTTCGCCGCCCGACCCTTCCCGGCCCTGTCCGGCGGTGAACGCGCCCGTGTCGCCCTGGCCCGGGTACTGGCCCAGGACACCGCGACCCTGCTGCTCGACGAGCCCACCGCCGCACTCGACCTCGGCCACCAGGAGCAGGTGCTGCACCTGGCGCGCGAGCGCGCCGCCGCGGGCGCGGCCGTCGTGGTCGTGCTGCACGACCTCGGTGTGGCCGCCGCCTACGCCGACCGGGTCGCCGTCCTGGAAGCCGGGCGCATCGCCGCCGACGGCCCGCCCCGCCAGATCCTCACCCCGGGACTGCTCACCCGCGTCTACCAGCACCCGGTCGACGTCTTCGACCACCCGGTGACCGGCGCGCAACTGGTGCTGCCCGTCCGCGGCTGACCCGCCGAAACCCGTGCGGGCCACGCACATTCGGCCCGCACGGCGGCAGGGATCAGAGCTGCTGCTGACCCCACAGCAGCCGCAGCACGCCGTTGCCCAGCCACACCGCGAACATCACCACACCCGCCACCGGAGTCCACGCCAGGCCCAGCAGCACCGATGCCGCGCCGAACCACACGACCTCCAAAACCACGCGCCGCCAACCGGTTTGCGGGAACCGGGCATCCTTGGCCGCACCGAACAGCGCCCACACCACGATGAACACCGCCGGGGCCGCCAGCCCCAGCAGCACCCGCACCACGATCGGGGCCGACACGGTGAAACCCCACCCCGCCGCCGCACCCAGCACCAACAGTTCCAGCAGGAACATCACCAACAGGTTCGCGCCTTTGAGCACGCTCATCGCCAGACCAACTTCAACACCGCAGGAGTCAACAACATGCGGATCACGGTGGCGTCCAACACCAGTGCCGCGATCATGCCGTAGGCAATGTATTTCATCAGCACCAGATCCGAGAACCCGAACGCCCCGGTCACCACGATCAGAATCGCCGCTGCCGAGGTGATCACGCCGCCGGTGTGTGCGATGCCGTAGCGGATCGCCTCGGGCGCACCGGCTCCCGCCGCGCGCGCCTCCGCCATCCGCGACTGCAGGAACACCTCATAGTCGGTCGACAGGCCGAACAGCACCGTCACGATCAGCACCAGCACCGCGAACATGAGCGGGCCCGGCGTGAAATCGAACAGGCCCGCGCCGTGGCCCTCCACGAAGATCCAGGTCAGCACCCCCAGGGTGGCGCCGAGGCTGAGCGCGCTCATCACCACCGCCTTGATCGCCAGCACCAGCGACCGGAACGCCGCGTACATCAACGCGATCGCCGCGACGACCAGGATCGCCGCCAGCAGCGGCAGCCCCCTGATGAGCCCCTGGATCGAATCGCGTTCCAGCGCGGGCACACCCGCGACCATCACCTGCACCCCGTCCGGTTGCGGGATCGAGCGCAGCACCGCGATCACACTGTCGGCGTCGCGTTTGTCGCGCAGCCCGCTGGCCAGCACCGTCACCCGATCCTTGGTCGGCGCGGCCGGATCGAACGGCCCCGTCATCTCCGGGCCGACCATCTGATCGGCCGCGTAGCGGATATCCGACAGCTGCTGCGGATTCGCGCCCACCACCACCAGCTTCAACGGCTCGGTGCGGAACTGCGGGAACACGCGGTCGAAGTCCTGCTGCGCCACCCGGGCCGGATTGTCCGACGCCAGATACCGCTCGCTCAGACCCCCGAACTCGATACTGCGGAACGGCAGGATCAGCACCAGCAGTGTCAGCACCACCGGCACGATCACCAGCCACGGCTTGCGCATCGCGAAGAGCGCCAGCCGCGAGAAGAATCCGGCATCGATCTGCTCGGCGGTGCGAACACTGGCCAGCCCGTGCCGGCCCCACAGATCGATACGCCGCCCCACGATCGACAACACCGCCGGCAGCGCCGTCACCGACAGCACCGCCGCCAGCAGCACCGAGGAGATACCGCCCAGCGGCACCGACCGCAGCACACCATTGGGGTAGATGAACAACGCGCCCAGGCTCACCGCGATGATCGCCGCCGAGAACAACACCGTCCGCCCGGCCGTCGCCACCGTCCGCGCGGTCGCCTCCTCGACACTGCGGCCCGCCGCCAGTTCCTCCCGGAACCGGGTCACCGCGAACAGCCCGTAGTCGATCGCCAGCCCCAGGCTCACGAGCGTGACCACCGCCGAGGCGAACACATTGACCTGCAGATGATTCGTCAGCAGCCGCATGATGCCCTGACTGCCCAGGATCGTCATGCCGCCGATCAACACCGGCAGCAGCGCCCCCACCACGCCGCCGAACACGAAATACAGCAGGATCGCCACCAGCGGCAGCGCGATCAGCTCCGCCCGGTGGATGTCGTCCTGCATGCCGGTGTTGATGCCCTCCACCACCGGCTGCAATCCGGCCAGCTGCACCGTCGTCCCGCCCGGCCCGGAACCGGTTGCGCCCGCGTGGAATTCGCTCTTGATGGCCAGATAGTTGTCGACCGTGTCGGTGCCGCCGCGCCCGCGCAGCCCGATGCTGGCGAAGGCGTGTGTGCGCGACGCGTCGGCGAACTGCCCCATCAGCGCGCCGTCCCAATACGAGTCGATCTTCAGGATCCGATCGGGATGCTCGGTGCGCAGCCGGGTCAACTCCGCCGCCACCGCCGAGCGCACCGGCTCGTCGTCGACGGTCAGCCCGGGCGGGGCGGTGTAGATGGCGATCAGATCCGCGTCGGTGTCGCGCCCGAACGTGGCATCGGCCAGCTTCGACGCCGCCACCGACTGACTCGATTCGTCGAACCAGCCCTCCTGGGTGAGGTGATCGCCGAGGTCCCGCCCGTAGAACCCCGACACCAGCACCACCAGCCCGAACACGGCGAACACCGCGAACCGGAAACGGTGGATCAGCCGCCCCCACCGCAGGGATCCGGCCTCGAGCATCAGCCGCAGGCCGCGGTCTTGTAGTCGGCCGACCGCAGAATGCCGCACAGGTCGGTGCGCGAGATCTTCCAGCGCCCGTCCTTGTACACGAAATGCACCACCGTGGTGCGCACATCGGTGCCGGTGCCGTCCTTGTCCAGGCTCAGCGTCGCGGTCAGGGTGCCGTCGTGATTGTCGAACACCGGATCCTTGACCCCGTACACCGCGCGCGGATGATCGGCCAGCGCCTTGTACATGTCCGGGATGGCGTCCTTGAACGCCTGACCGTCCTCGATCAGCGCGGTCCGGTCACTGTCGGGCAGATTTGGATCCAGCGCGCTCTTGATCTGCGCGTCCAGCTCCGCGGCGGTCGGGATCGACGGCTTGTTCGCGCTGCTCTGCGCGGCAGCGGCCTGCGAGGACGAGCTCAGCGCCGCATAGGCCGAGGACCGTGCCTGGGCCACCTTGGACTCGTCGTCGGAGCCGCCGCACGCGGCGATCGACGCGCCGAGCACGATCAGCAGGAGCGCGGCGGCGGCCGGTCGTCGAAGTCGCATCAACATCCTCGTCAGCTCGAACTGCGGTTGTGTGCCGCTAGTTTGTCACGCGCTGCGTCCGAGGATGATTCCTGTGTCACAGACATCGCTATCCGCGCGGCCGGCTCACCTGCCGTCGATGACCGCGCTGAGCCGGCCCAGCAGCGCCCGCACCGTGATGGCCTCCCGCGGCTGCGCGGCCGGCACCGGCGTGGCCTGCGGAATCAGATCGCGTACCAGCGCCACCACGCTGCGCTCGTCGTCGAGATCGATATCGGTCACCGGCGCCAGCGCCACCGCTTCGACGTCCTCCGGGCCCGGTACGGCGGTGGTCAGCCCGGGCCGGTAGATCTCGAGGGTGAGGGTCGCGCGGTGGGTGCGGAACGCGAAGGACCGCCCGTCCGCGGTGACCCCGTACCCGTGTGCGTAACGACCCACGGTTACGTCTTCGACGGTGAAGCCCGAGGTGTGGTCGGCTACCAACAGATCTCCCTGATACAGCACGCTTTTGCCATCCACGGTAACCGCACCGGCCGACAGCGCCACCGAAAGCCCATGTCACATCATGCAAATCGGCCCGGGAGGCGCGCGCCACGCCGCCGCGAAGACCCCCGCTTGTGGGGTGTGGTGACGGATCATGGTCAGATAAGAGAGCACGCATGATTTCGTCGGTCAGTTCGGTCAGTAAGGAGTTCGCTGCATGCGCCGTCGCGGCTGGATCGGTTCAGCCCTCGCGGGTGTGACCGTGGTGACCCTGCTGGCGGGCTGTTCCTCCCAGGAGAACAACGCCGACAACGCCACTCGCGACCCAGCCACCCCCGCCGCCGCGCCCGCGGCCACCGCGGCGCCCGCCGGGGAGGTGACCCCCAGCACCCCGATCTCGCTGCTGGTCTCCGAACCGGCAACCGGAATCCTGGCCGCGGCGACCATCGTCGGCGACGCGCCCGTACTGCGGCTCACCGACAACGCCACGCCCGGCAACCACAAGACCACCGATGTCCCGCTGCCGGGCAAGGCCGCCTCGCTGGCCCTCGGCAAGCCCGGCGAGATCCTGGTCGCGGTGCCCGGCAAGATCCTTCGGGTCGACGCCGCCTCGGCCAAGGTCAGCGAGATCACGATCGACGGCGACGTGCACGCGGTGGCACTGCGCTCCGACGGCTCGCTGGTGGCGGGCCTGGCCAACGGCAAGGTGCTGCTGCTGGACGCGGACGGCACTGTGCGCCACAGCATTTCGGGTCTGTCCTCCGCTGATGCTGTCGAGGCCGGTGACGGCGCGGTGGTCGTGCTCGATCGCCGCCAGACCGCCATCGTCCAGCTCGACGGCACCAGCAAGCTCGGGCTGTCGCTGCGCGCGGGCGACGGGGCATCGAACATGATCGGCGACCACTTCGGGCGCCGCATCGTCACCGATACCGCCGGGCAGGAACTGCTGGTCTACACCGCCGATCCCTTGGTCCTGCACCAGCGTTTCCCGGTAGGCTCTTCGCCCTACGCACTCGCCTACGATCAGCGGTCCGAGACCGTGTGGGTGACGCTGACAGGCAGCAATGAAGTCGTCGGCTACGACCTGTCGACGGGTATACCGGTAGAGGTGGGGCGCTACCCGACGGTGCGCCAGCCCAACGCGGTGACCATCGACGGTCGCACCGGTGACATGTTCGTGGGATCCGCGACCGGTGACGGTCTGCAACGGATCGGCGCGAACCAGCGGAAGAGAGGGCAGTGATGGCTCGGGCCTCACGATCGGCGCACCAATCGCGCACATTACCGGAGGGCTGGGAGGAATCCAGCGACGAGTGGGAATACGTGCCCCTGCGGCTGCCGCCCGGCATCAGCAGGGTCACCGCCTCCATGCGGCTGTCCATTCACGCCGAATACGGCGGCTGGGAGTTGTCGCGGGTGCGCGCCTACACCGACGGCAGCCGTCGCGTGTTACTGCGCCGCCGCAAGACCCCCCTGCTATCCCCGACACCCGAGGCGGTGATGTAACCCCCTATGTATGAGCGCCTGTACAGCCTGTTGCTGAAGGTGATGTTCCTGCTGCCGCCGGAACGCATCCACCACCTGGCCTTCGCTGCCATGCGGCTCGCGACCCGTTTCGCCCCGGGCCGCGCGCTGACCGGCAGGCTGCTGGTGGCCGACGATCCGATCCTGCGCACCCGCGTGTTCGGCGTGGACTTCCCCGCGCCCCTGGGTCTGGCCGCCGGCTTCGACAAGAACGCCTACGGCGTCGACGCGTGGGGCCCGCTCGGTTTCGGCTACGCCGAGATCGGCACCGTCACCGCCCAGGCCCAGCCCGGCAACCCGACCCCTCGGCTGTTCCGCCTGCCCGCGGACCGGGCGCTCATCAACCGCATGGGTTTCAACAACTTCGGTGCGGCCGCCGCCGCCGAACACCTGGCGGCGCGGCTGCCCGGCGGCGTCCCCATCGGCGCCAACATCGGCAAGACCAAGGTCGTCGAACCCGAGGACGCCGCAAGCGACTACGCCATCAGCGCGAAGCTGCTGGGCCCGCTCGCCGACTTCATGGTCGTCAACGTCAGCTCCCCCAACACCCCCGGCCTGCGCGACCTGCAGGCGGTGACCTCCCTTCGCCCGATCCTGCAGGCGGTCCTCGACACCGTCTCGGTCCCCGTCCTGGTCAAGATCGCTCCCGATCTGTCCGACGAGGACATCGACGCCGTCGCCGACCTCGCCGTCGAACTCGGCCTGGCCGGCATCGTCGCCACCAACACCACCATCCGCCGCGACGGCCTGCGCACCCCCGCCTCCGAAGTGGACCCGATCGGTGCGGGCGGCCTCTCGGGCGCCCCCGTCGCCGACCGCTCCCTCGAAGTCCTGCGCCGCCTCTACGCCCGAGTCGGTGACAAACTCGCCCTGATCTCGGTCGGCGGCATCGAAACCGCCGATCAAGCCTGGGAACGTATCCTGGCGGGTGCATCCCTCCTCCAGGGCTACACCGGTTTCATCTACGGCGGCCCCTGCTGGGCCAAGCGAATCCACCGCGGCCTCGCCGCCAAACTCCGCACCCACGGCTACACGAACCTCTCCGAAGCCGTCGGCGCTGAACACAAAACCAGCGCCTGACCGTACAGTTCCGCTCGCCTGGCCGCGACGTTCCGTCCGGCCGGGTGCAGTGGGCGGTGATCCCTACCCGCCGACCATGATTCCCGGTCAGCGCGGCGGTCGAGCCTCGGCGGCAACGCTTTTCGATCAGCCCCACAGATGCCGTGAGCGAGCACCGGCGTGCGCGGGTGACCGCGAGCCGGGAGAAGAATCGATCAGAATCGGTATCGGCGCCTCGACGTCCGTGGTACGGCCCGGCTCCTGATCGAGCTGCAGGCGCTCGGCCAGACGCTGCGCCAACAGCATCACCACCCGATCCACCCCGATCCCCAACCGGGCCGCGTGCTCCGCGGCCGCCAGATGCGCCTGCTCGTTGTTTACAACCGCAGGATCTGACAACAACTCATCCAGTTCCATCCCCGCCTGTGCCTGCTCCCGAGACAACCGCTGCTGCGGCAACCAACTCAACCGCCACTCGCGTTCCCGGCGTCCCACCACCCGAAACGCGTACTCGGGACTGAGATCGCTGGTCATGGCCCGCGCGGTGATATCCAGAGTCACAAGGTCCTCCCAAGGCCGTGGACGCGAGCCACGGGATCTCCGCCCCCGCGCCATCTTCCGCCCGCCGCGGTCGATAACCGCACCGGGCCTTGCCATCCCCTCATCGAATGTCCTCCCCGCATCGCATTCCAATCAGTCGGTATTTCATCGGTGTCACGAATTCCTCCCCGCCCGAAAAGACTTCGAGATGTCGCTTCCCATCGCCACCCATCTCGTCGAAGTAATAGATCATGAAGTAATAGATCATCGCGAAGGTTCCCCCCTCTGTCGCCGACGCTGCTGCAATATGGTCATCACATGTCGCACCGTGGTCCCGAGCTCGGCGGCGAGCACATCGGCATGCTCATCGGGTTCGGCACTGCCGCTGCATATCTCGGTCAGTTCGAGGGCTGCTCGGGCCTGTTCCCTGGTCAACAGTGGCTCAGGTCGCCAGCTCAGCTCCCATGCCGGCTCCGGGCACCTCGCCAGGCGCCGGGCCCATTCCGGGCTGTCGCTGCATGTGATCGATGAGTTGCTCTCGTAAATCACGACGGACTCCGATTCCGTGAGGGTCGTCGCCGAGAGGGCCGGCGGTTTCCGGAACGCCCCGAACCGGCCGATCGACTGGCGATGATCGGCCGGTGAAAGTCGCTGCCGAGGAGTGGTGAACGCGATTCCAGCGGACGACAACGTAGACGAATGTGGTTGTGCTGAAACGAAAAGAACCAATCAGCCGGCCTGGATACCCGCGACTTCGCCGTCGTGCTCCGTCTCGGGCTCGCCCGCCGCCGCGCGTACCCCGCGGTGAAAGCGACGAATCAGGAGAATCGCTCCCAGCATCAGGACCTCCGAACCAGCTGGAGGGGGACGACTTTCGTCTAGTCCAGTATGGCATTTGCCGTCATGGTTCGGCATTTGCCGTTGCGACAAGGGAATTGACGTTTTCCCTGTTCGTTAAACCTGTCCGGCGGTACCGTTGAGTCGAACGGCGAGTGTTGAGACGGATGGCGAGCGACGAGACCCCTCGAAATGCCGGTCCGGCCAAGGTGCCTCAGGATCCCGGCATGGCCGCCGTGCGCGGCATCCTCATCGGCCTGCGCAAGCGCTCGGGACTCAGCCTGGTCCGGCTGGACAATACCGAGATCGACACCACCGCGCTCCTACAACTCAGCATCGTGCGGCGCTATGCGCACCGGCTCCGGACGACACCCCAGGCAGCAGCGTCGGCGGTCATTTCCCAGGCGGCCGGTCAATTGCCCGCCACCCTTCGACTGATCATCGATGCCGAGCTCTGCCTCGGTCTGCTTCGTGAAACATCCCCCGCCGGAATCGATCTCGAGCATCTGTATGCTCCCGACCTCGGTGAGCGGCGTCGATTCCTCACCCTGCGTTGGCGCGAATTGCATGAGGCGTGGCAGACCGACGATATTCCTCCGGCGCCGACGGTGCGGAGTCTGCGAGGGGCACCGGAGACGCAGGCGTTCACCGCACTGGCAACGCTGCTGGTTTCGGGCTCGGTCCCGATCACCCCCGGAAGCGGCACTGTGATGATCGTCGGGGACGCCGTCATCGACGACATCTATGTCGTGGAGGAGATCCCACAGGTAGGTAGGTCGGTGTGGGGTGACCACCGTCGCCACCCTGGCGGAAAGGGCTTGAATCGCGCGGTGGCGCTGGCCAGGTTCGGGCTCGACGTCAGGCTCATGACCGCGGTCGGAGACGATGCAGAAGGTCGCTGGGTCCAGGACTACCTGACGGAGAACGATGTCGATACGAGCCTGATTCGGGTCAAGTTGCGTGCTCGCACGCCGGTGACCGCCGTACTCATGACGTTGAGCGGACAGTACGGGGCAATCGCATTCAAGGAGAGTCGTCTCCGGCTGGATGAGGACGACCTGAATGCCTTGCCGACCCGTCAAGTCATCAGCCAATCGAAGGCAGTGGTGATCACCTTCGAACAATCGGTGGACGTCGTGGAACAGGTGCTACGCGTGGTGGACGCACTCAAGGCCGGCCGTCGCGGGGCTGCGAAGGCTCCGTGGCTGATCGTGAATGTGTCACCGGCGCAGGTCCTTCCGATGGCCATCCACCGTTACCTGCGCGCGATCGACTACTTGATCGGTACCCCGGCCGAGCTGGAGAGCCTCTGGCCGGGCGAATCGTCCGATGAAGCAGTAAAGCGGATACTCTGCTTCGGCACCGATGCCGTATGTGTTCTCGACGGCTCGCGTTGCGCGGTGTATCGCAGCCGTCATGCCCCGCTCGAGATCTCGCGGACCCCGGTGGTGTTGCCGGGCGCCGCCGGTGCGGCATCAGCCTTCGCCTCGGCCTTGACCTACCGATTGGTGACATCTGGCCGAAGGGCCGACCGTGAGGACTTCGAATGGGCGATGGCGGCAATGGCTGCGACCGAACCCGTCTTCAACGCAGACGCTATGCCATCGATGGAGCGCGTCGAGGATTTCGCTGCCCGTGATGGCAGCGATC
The DNA here is from genome assembly GCF_040645495.1 of Nocardia sp. NPDC046763. Classification (NCBI taxonomy): domain Bacteria; kingdom Bacillati; phylum Actinomycetota; class Actinomycetes; order Mycobacteriales; family Nocardiaceae; genus Nocardia; species Nocardia sp. NPDC046763. Next base: position 49,651 of record NZ_JBEYYI010000021.1, read on the forward strand.
CTAGCGATTAGGCTAACTTTCAGTAACCAAACTCTGTGTCGAAGGCGAGCCCGGCGGGTTCCGTCGCGCTAGACTGCGCCGGGCCCATGTCCGTGCCGCGAATTCCGCGCGGTCACACGGGCCTTTTTGCCTATCCGAAGGAACGCTCGAGGACAGCAGGGGATCGCGTGGACACAGCAGGTACACAGGAGTGCCGCCCGTCGACCTGGCGCACCCCTGCTCGGGCGCCGGAATTGGTTGAGCCGCAACACCGTTTCACGCGTCGCGGACATGATGTGGAGGTCCGGATCGTCGAAGTCAACCACAATGCGATCTATGGTCATGCGCTAATCTTCGGCAATCCTCGGAACGGCTGCCTGGTCCGTGTCCACTCACGCTGTCTGTACGGCGATGCCCTCGCGTCGGAAGACTGTGATTGCGGGCCGGAGCTGATGGAGGCTTTGGACCAGATCCAATGCGAAGGTCACGGAGTCCTCGTCTACCTCGAGCAGGAGGGCAGAGGCGCTGGATTGCTCAACAAGGCGCGCGGCTATCGCCTCAGCCAAGAACGCGGCATCGACACGTTCGCCAGCTACCGGGCGCTGGGGTTGCCGCCCGACTCGCGCACGTACGCCCACGCTGCAGAAACCCTCCTGCAGTTGGGCTTGCAGTCGATTCGGCTGCTGACCAACAATCCGGACAAAGCAGAGGCTCTGCGCGAGGAAGGTCTGGTCATCACCACGGTGCCTCTCGTCACCGAGCCACGCAACCAATCTGTACGCGACTACTTGGCCGCGAAACGAGTTCACCGTGGGCACCGCATTCCGCGGTGGTGGTGGCTTCATCGATGGAGCAACCGTGTGTGCAGCGCCGCGGCGTTGCTCCTTTTCGGGCTGGCCTCGGCCGCACTGGCCATTGCGGCGCGCCCGGCGGCGATTGCGGTCTGGGAACGCGCCGTTCCGTCTGCGGTGCTCCCCGCTGGTGGATTCGCTGCTTGCGCGGTCGGATTCGCTGCCGCCGCCGGCCTGGTTGCGGGACGGTACCTGTCGCCGCGACGTCGTTTGCTGGCAGCCCGAGTCCGCACGTTGAACACCCGTAATCGATTGCGGTAGAGCGATCTTCGGAGTTCGAAGCTGCGTCGATTTTCTAGAGGCGGCGGCGGATCTCCGGATGGTTCGTCCATAATTACTCGAGGCGAACTATCGACGGGGATGCGGTGGAAGACCTTCAGCTGACCGAGCATTCACTCTCTCGTAAGGGGCGGGAGATGCCGGTGCGGGTGGTGGAACTGCGCGACGATCCCGATGGTGCCGCCGGACAGATCCTCGGCCACGTTTTGGTCTTCGGCCACCCGGGTGATGGGTGCCTGGTTCGCATCCACTCACGGTGCCTCTACGGAGATGCCCTCCAGTCCGTCGATTGTGACTGCGGACCGGAATTGGAGCTGGCCATGGACCTGATCCAGGACGAGGACGGCCAGGGCGTGCTCATTTACCTGGAACAGGAAGGCCGGGGCGAAGGCCTGGTGGTCAAGGCGATGGGGCTGCGAACCGGCGAACAGACGGGGGCGGACACCTTCGACGCGTACCGAATGCTGGGCCATCCCATCGACTCTCGCTCCTACGGCCATGCGGCGGATGCACTGTCCGATCTTGGTCTGCGGGAGGTGCGTTTGATGACCAACAATCCGGACAAAGTGCAGGCCGTACAGGATGCAGGGCTGAAGGTCGAAGCGGTACCGCTGGTGACCGAGCCGCGTAGCGAGCGGGCGGCACTGTACATGGAGGCCAAACGGCGAACCACCAACCACAGCTATCCGCGCCCGGCGGGAGAAGGATCGGCGGGATTTCGTTCGCGGACCAGAGATTCCGCCGGGCATCGCCCCGATCGATAATTCCGGCCACCGGTGTGGCCGATGTAGCCCGCGACACAACCGTGATGGTCTGGTTACGATGAGTGAGCCGCGCCACAGACGGCGCGTGGCCATCGCGTGATCGGGTTGGTCGTTCTCTCGGACGTCGGGGTTCGCGCAGGTGGGTGCGCGTGTGGCGGGTGAAGCGAGAGGCAATCGGGAAAAGGGTTATGACGACTGACATCGGGTATGCGCACGCAACTGGGAAGACCGTTCACACGATTCCGCAGGCGTTCCAGGAGACATTGACGCTGCGGCCGGGGCAGGTGGCGTTGCGGACGGTCGGGGGGACGCAGCAGATCACCTGGCGCGAGTACGGGGAGCGGGTGCGCGCCATCGCGGCGGGGCTGGCCGGGCTGGGGGTGGGGCGCGGTGACACCGTGGGGATCATGTTGACCAACCGGCCGGAATTCAATCTGGTCGATACCGCGGCGTTGCACGTTGGGGCGACGCCGTTCTCGATCTACAACACCAGCTCCGCCGAGCAGATCGCGCACCTGTTCACCAATGCCGAGAACAAGGTCGTGATCACCGAGCCAGCGTTCCTGGACGTGGTGCGCGCGGCGGGCGTCGAGATGGAACACATTGTGCTGGTGGAGGGTTCGGCGGCGGGCACGCTGACCCTGGCCGAGGTGGAGGCCGCGCCGAAGGAGGACTTCGACTTCGATGCCGCCTGGCAGGCCGTACAGCCCGACGATGTCGCGACGTTGATCTACACCTCGGGCACCACCGGCCCCTCCAAGGGTGTGGAACTCACCCACGCCAATGTGGTGGCCCAGATCGTGGGCCTGGTCGAGGGCCCGCTGACCGTGGGCCTCGACGACCGCTCGGTGTCCTACCTGCCGGCCGCCCATGTGGCCGACCGGATTTCGGGCCACTGCGCCAACCTGTTCACCGGTGTGCAGATGACCTGCGTGCCCGACCCGCGCGAGATCGCCGCCGCCCTGCCCGACGCCCGCCCGACCGCGTTCTTCGGCGTGCCGCGCGTGTGGCAGAAGATCAAGGCCGGGATCGACGCCAAGCTCGCCACCGAGGCCAGCCCCGTGAAGAAGGCCCTGGCCAACTGGGCGCTCGGGGTCGGCGCGCAGGCCGCCCGCGCGGACCTGGCCGGTACCGGCCGTGGCCCGCTGCTGGATGTGCAGCACAAGCTGGCCGATGCGCTGGTGCTGTCCAAGCTGCGCCACGCCCTGGGCTTCGACGAGTTGCGCGTCGCCGCCTCCGGCGCGGCCGCGATCCCGCCGGAGACCCTGGAATACCTGCTGGGCCTGGGCTTCACGGTGACCGAGGTGTGGGGAATGTCGGAGACCTCCGGCGTCGGCACCTACACCCCGCTGGCCAAGCCGAAGCCGGGCACCGTCGGTGTCCCACTGCGCGGGGTGGAGATTCGCCTGGGCGAGGACGGGGAACTGCTCGTCCGCGGCGGCATCGTCACCCACGGCTACCGCAAGATGCCCGACAAGACCGCCGATGCCATCGACGGCGACGGCTGGCTGCACACCGGTGACGTCGCCACCATCGACGGCGACGGCTACGTCAGCATCGTGGACCGCAAGAAGGAACTCATCATCAACGAGGCGGGAAAGAACCTGTCTCCCACCAATATCGAGAACACCGTCAAGGCGGTGTCCTCGCTGGTCGGCCAGGTGGTGGCGATCGGTGACGCCAAGCCGTTCATCTCCGCGCTCATCGTGCTCGACCCCGACACCGCGGTGGTGCGGGCCAAGACCCTGGGCACCCCCGACGCCGAGCCGAAGACCCTGGCCGCGCACCCGGAGATCGTCGCCGAGATCAAGGCCGCGGTCGCCGAGGCCAATGCCAAGCTCTCGCGGGTGGAGCAGATCAAGCGCTTCACCATCCTGGATCTGGGCTGGGAACCCGGTGGTGACGAACTCACCCCGACCCTCAAGCTCAAGCGCAACCCGATCGCGGCCAAGTACGCCACCGAGATCGCCGCGCTGTACCTGACCCCGGCCCCCGACGGCGTGGTCGACATGAAATAGCCCGCCATCCAGGCGTGCTCACCGCACGCCGGGTAGCGAGAGCGGGACACCGAGCCGACTGTGCGCCCGGACATCCGGGCCCACAGTCGGCTCGCGCTCTGCGGGGAGATCACCCCGGGCATGCTTGCCGGCCGGAATCCACTGAGCCGGAACGGATCCCGGCAACCAGGGTCTCGACGACCACGGCTGTGCGGCTGGACGCTCAGCCGCGCAGCGCCGCCGCCCGCGTCACCCACGCGAGCTGATCGCTCATCGCCTCGGCGACCCGCCCCATCTGGGTGTGGCTGTGCTCGGCGGTGTCGTATTCGACCTGGATCGTCAGCCGATCCCCGACGGTGAAGACGGTCATCTTCGGCGGCATGCCCGCCGCCATCGCGAACACCTCGTCCCGCACGAACGCCAGACTCTCCGGTACCGGATGTGCGGGCAGCCGGCCCATATTCGACAGTGCGATCGCCGGCGCACCCGACAGTATCGCCGCCACCTCCGGCGTCAGCGTCCGCTGCGAGGCCCGCATGAACAGAGCCGGGAACCGCGTGTCCAGCATCTGCCGCATGGTCGCGTCGACCACCGCGCCCAGCGCCCGCGGATCGGATTCCCGATCCACCAGCGCCGGGGTTCCCGCCCCGGACGCGCAATTGAGCATCGTCGAGACCGGGAGTCGCGGTGACAGTTCCGGCCGCAGATCCGCGGCATGCCCACACATCAATGGCAATGGCCCGTCGCCGCCGATCTCCGCGCGCACCGCCACCAGCGCCGCGCCCGCCAGCAGACTGTTGACCGAGATCCCCTGCCCGCGCGCCACCGCCACCAGCTCGGCGGTCTGCCGGGACGGCAACTCGATACGCCGCAACGCCAGACGCCCACCGGGATCGCCGGTCCCGTCACCGTCGTGCGGGAGGGTCCGCGGCGCGGCCTCGGGCCCGAAGCTCGCCGCCATGTCCAGGACCTGCGCCAGGAACCCGTCCACCTCGGCGTCGGTCGTCACCTGTGCCAGCAGCTCGTCGACCCCGGCGAGCAGCTCCCGATCCGAATCCTCCAGCGGCAGCGCCGTTCCCGCGACCTGCGCGCGGTAGCGCCGCCACATCTCGTCCAGTAGCGCGAAAGCCGAACGCCCATCGCTGATCCCGTGATGGATGACCAGCACGATGCGGCTCTCGACGGTCCCGCGCAGCAGCACCGCCCGGAACAACCCCGCACTCCAGTCCGGCCGGGTGTTGACCAGCTCCCAGTAATCGTCGATCTGGCCGTCGCGCACCTCCAACGGCGGCGCATATCCCTCGTCCGCCTGGAATCGCGGTACTCCGTCTGTGGCCGCGACCCGGCTGCGCAGCAGCACATGGCCGGCCGCGAGCTCGCGCAACACCCGCCGCAGCACGGCGGCGTCGACCGCCCCGTGCACGGTGGTGCCGATGAACAGTGGCATTCCGCCGATCGGCACGCTGCCGAGCAGGGTGTCAGTGGCGAAATAGTTGGTTTCGAAGGGGGACAACAGTCGCTGCTGAGTCATGTCCGGGCTCGTACTTCCGTGTGATGGATCGTGCCGAACTCGACCATACACACGTTTCACACGAGTGTACAAAACAGACGTTTGAAACAACTGTTACAAACGGCTGTTTCACCCGGTGCTAGGCTCTACGGTCGTGGGAACTCGAGAAGACCTGCTCGCCGCCGCCAAGCAGTGCCTGGCCGAACGCGGCTATGCCCGCACCACCGTGCGTGACATCGTGGCCGCCTCCGGCGCGAACCTGGCCGCCATCAACTACCACTTCGGCACCCGCGACAAACTCATGAATCAGGCCATGCTGGAGTCGACCGCCGCCGCGGTCACCCGCATACTCGACTCCCTGTCCGGCGACGACTCCGTCGACCCTGCCGCACGCCTGAACACCTTCTGGCACAAGCTGATCGACTCGTTCACCAGCGACCGAGCCCTGTGGGTGGCGAATGTCGAATCCATGGCCCAGGCGCTGCACTCCCCCGACCTGCGCGCCGAAACCGGTGCCGCCCAGGAACAAGCCCGCGCCGGCCTCTCCCACGACCTCGGCGAGGGTGACCCCACCGTCGGCGCGGTCCTGCAAACCCTCATCGGCGGCCTGCTGGTCCAATACCTGATCGACCCCGACCACGCCCCCTCCGCCGAAGACCTCGCCGCCGGTTTGCGCGGCCTGGCCACCCTCTCGTTTCCCGACTGACGCTGGGATGCCGCCGGTGCATCCAGCGCCGGCGATCGCGGCCGCAGTCGTGGGCGGCGATCGCGTGCCTACAGGAACGACTGTGGCCCCGAGCGAGTTGCTCGGGGCCACAGTGATTTTCGGCGTGGACGCCTACTTCTGCTCGTGCGTGCCGATGATGGTGGCGCGCCCGATGGCGTTCATGAACAGGTTGAAGCCCAGGTAGGCGGGCGAGGCGTTCTCGTCGACCTCGAGCCGCTCGACGCCGACGGCGTGCACGACCACGAAGTAGCGGTGCGCGCCGTGCCCGGCGGGTGGGAACGCACCGGTGTACTCGTGCAGGCCCGCGTCATTGCGCAGGTGGATGGCGCCGGCGGGCAGGGCGCCGCCCTTGCTGGCCTGCCCGCCGGCGAGGCTGGTGGTGGTCACGGGGACATTGGCGAGGACCCAGTGCCAGAAGCCCGAGGCGGTCGGCGCGTCCGGGTCGTACATGGTGATGGCGAAACTCTTGGTCTCGGCCGGGAAACCCGACCAGCTCAGCTGCGGGGAGATGTCCCGTCCGCCCGCGCCGCCCAGCGCGCTGACCTGATCCAGGTGCAGGGGCTTGCCGTCGCTGATATCGGTGGAGGTCAGGGTGAACTCGGGCAGCTGCGGCAGCGGCGCGTAGGGGTTGTAGGAGTAGTCGGGCACGGGTAGTCCTTTCGAATCGTCAGCTGTGCAACAGGAAGTGTTCCAGCACGCGGGTGCCGAATTCGAGCGATTCCACCGGAACCCTCTCGTCGACCCCGTGGAACAGGGCGGAGAAGTCCAGTTCGGGCGGCAGTCGCAGCGGCGCGAAACCGAAGCAGCGAATCCCCAACTTGGCGAAGGCTTTCGCGTCGGTGCCGCCGGAGAGCATGTAGGGCACGGTGCGCCCGTTCGGATCGTGGGCCAGGATGGCGTCGTTCATGGCGTCGACGAGGTGCCCGTCGAAGGTGGTCTCGTAGGAGTCGAGCTTGGTGATCCACTCTCGCTCCACATCCGGGCCGATGAGCGCGTCCACCTCCCGCTCGAATTCGGCCTGCCGTCCCGGCACCACCCGGCAGTCGACGACGGCCTCGGCGGTCTGCGGAATCACATTGGCCTTGTAGCCTGCCCGCAGCATGGTCGGGTTGGCGGTATCGCGCAGGGTCGCACCGATGATGCGGGAGATGGTGCCCAGTTTGGCCAGCTGACCCTCGATATCCGGTGAGCCGGGATCGAATTCGAGCCCGGACTCCTCGGCGACGGCGGCCAGGAACTCCGCGACCGAATCGGAGACCACCAACGGGAAGGTGTGGGTGCCCAGCCGCGCCACCGCCTGCGACAGGATCGTCACGGCGTTGTCCTCGTGCAGGAACGAGCCGTGCCCGGCACGGGCCTTGGCGCGCAACCGCATCCAGCCCAGGCCCTTCTCCGCGGTCTCGACCAGATACAGCCGCCGCTCGCTGCCGTCGGGCCGCGGCACGGTCAGCGAGAATCCGCCGACCTCGCCGACCGCCTCGGTGACGCCCTCGAACAGGTCGGGCCGGTGCTCGACCAGCCACTGGCAGCCCCAGCGCCCGCCGTTCTCCTCGTCGGCCACGAACGCCCACACGATGTCGCGCGGCGGCACCGTGCCCTCGATCTTGAACTGGCGGGCCACCGCCAGCATCATGCCGACCATGTCCTTCATGTCGATGGCCCCGCGTCCCCACACGTAGCCGTCACGCACCGCACCCGAGAACGGGTGCACGCTCCAGTCGGCGGCCTCGGCGGGTACCACGTCCAGATGCCCGTGGATCATCAGCGCCCCACGCGAGGAGTCCGCGCCCTGCAGCCGCGCGAACACATTGCCGCGCCCCGGCGCACCCGATTCGACGTATTCGGTGGTGTACCCGGCCTCCTCGAGCTGTGCGGCCACCCACTGCGCGCACTCGCGCTCGCCCTTGGTGGTTTCCAGTTCGCCGGTATTGGAGGTGTCGAACCGGATCAGCGTGCTGACCAGGTCCACCACTTCCGACACGGCGCGAGGGGTGCGGGTTTCGGCGGTTTCGGACACGCCACCTTTCCTACCACCTCCCCGGCACACCGTCGCCCACCGCCGCCCGCGCGATCCGGCTCGCCGCAGGTCGGCAGCCGACGACGAGTTGGAATCATCCGTGGCACAAGGGTTCCCGTACCCCGCGGGAATGTCAGCGCCCCGTGCGAATTCGATCGACGATGGCGACGCGCTCAGCGCAGGAAACGGATCGTGTTGGTCAGCGTGGCCAGCAGCGAATCCAGGTGCTGGTCGGCGATGCGGCGTTCGAGGACCTGGAGGTCGAGGCGGGTGGCGGTGGCCCACAGCTCGCCCACGTGGGCCTGGACATCGACATCGGTCGCGGCCAGCACCCACAGCAGCGGCGGCCACAATCGGGCGGCCTGGGCCAGCGCGGGCAGCATGAGCAGGGTCGGGGCGTCGAGGGTGGCCAGGCGCAGGCCCGCACGGCGGCGCACCTCGGTGGGAGTGCGCGCGAGGGGTTCGAGGACCCCGCGCCACACGGCCAGGTCGCTGTTGCCGTCGACGGCGTCGACGAGGGTCTCGGCGATCTCCGTCAGCACCGGGTTGAGGGCCAGCCGGGTCAGGGCGGTCGGGCTCAGTCGCCCGAAGAAGCGCAGCATGTCGTCGGTGGCGTCGGCGGCGAAATAGGTGGCGATCAGGTCCGCGACCGCCGAGGGCGGGGCCACGTCGAAGAGGATGTCGCCCACCGCGGCGATCACATCGGGGGCGCAGCGTGCGAACACCGACAGCGCCGCGAGCCGTAATTCCTTGGAACCATTGATGACCGTGCCCAGCAGCCGCGGCAGCCGCTGACTGCTGCCCGCGAGCAGCTGCCGCATCACCGCACTGAGGGACTCGCCCGAATACGCGTAGGCGGCCGAGCGGATGAGGCCCTCGTCATCGGAGACCCCCTCCTCGACCGCCTGGATCAATTCCGGTGTCGCATAGGCCAGGAACGGCCCCGCGGTGATGTAGTCGCGCCGGACGAGCAGCTCGTTCAGGATCGCCACCACCGGCGCGGGCGGCGCGTCGTCGGCGAGCTGGCCGACCGTGCGCGGATCCAGATACGGCGCACAGTCCGCGGCATACCCGACATCGAGCCGCAGCAGCGCCTCGATCGCCTTGGCGGGATACTTCACCCCGATCGCGCCGGCCGCGCGCCCGGTCATGGTGGGCGGCACCAGCCGCTGTACGATCGGCAGCGAGATGCTCAGGGGGATGACGGGGACCAGCTTGGCGATGCGCTCGAACACCGGTGCATGCTGGTCGAAGAGGTTGCCCGCCATGCGTTGTTGCAGCTCGTGCAGCCGATGCGGGCCGAGCCGTTCGAGGTGGGCGAGCCGTTCCACCGGCACGTGCAGGGTCCGGGCCAGCAGGACGAGCTGGGCTCGCGTCACCAGTTCGGTCATAAGCCCGGCCGCACCGTGTACGCGTGGCAACCCGCGAATTCGACTGTGGCGGACATACTTTCCCCGTTTCCCCGGGTGACCCGAGCTGGTCCTCCGGATGTCGACCGCCCATCATAGAGGTGACGAGCGGGCGAAAAGTGCAAAAAGTGCAGAGTCCCTGTACACCATTGGGATGCGGCCATGAGGGTGGTACCCCGAGCGCCCCGGATCCCCGGTGATCCGCTGGTGAGATGGCAGCCTCCGGCCTGGCCATCGACAGCGCCCTGAAACAGGATTCGCGCGGCTGGAACTGACCGCGCAAGCGGTGCGCAAGCCGACGCAAGCGCCCGGTAATCGGCCACCACCACAGTGATTCTCATGAACGAGACACGAGATGTGGTGGTGGCCGGGGCCGGACCGGTCGGGCTGATGCTGGCCTGCGAGCTGCGGCTGGCGGGGGTGGACGTGCTGGTGGTCGAGCGTCTCGCCGAACCGGATATGACGATCAAGGCGGGCGCGATCAATGTGCCCACCGCCCAGGCGCTGGGCCGGCGCGGCCTGGTGCCGGAGCTGCGGGCGGCCCACGAGGCGGCGCTGGCCCGCATGGGCCAGATGTTCGCGGGCGCAGCGGTTCCCACCGCGCCGCGGCGTAAACCGGCCGGTGCGCACTTCGCCGGGATCATGCTGTGGGCCGACAATATCGACGGCGAGGATCCGGCCTTCGCCGATCTGGGCCCGGCGGCCGAATACCGCTTTCTCGATCAGCAGACCATCGAGGCCGTCCTTGCCCGCCGCGCCGCGGACCTCGGAGTACCGGTGCGCCGCGGGGTCGAGGTGACCGGATTCGACGACGACGGAGTCGGTGTCACCGTCGACTGCGGCGGGCGGACCGTGCGCACGGGCTGGCTCGTCGGCTGCGACGGCGGCCGCAGCACCGTGCGCAAGCTGGCCGGATTCGACTTCCCCGGCCTGGACCCCGAAATCACCGGCCGCCAGGCGCTGGTCGAGATGACCGGCGCGGAGGCCGTACCCCTGGGCTGGCACACCACCCCCACCGGCATCTTCGTCCACGGCCCCCAACCCGGCCGCATCCTGACCGTGGAACTCGACGGCCCACCCGCCGACCGCGCCAACCCGGTCACCGCCCAGGAACTCGAGGACAGCTTCGAACGCGTCACCGGCGTGAGAGTGCAGATCTCCACGGTGGTTTCGGCCACCCGCTTCACCGACAACACCCGCCAGGTTCCCGACTACCGCAGGGGCCGGGTCCTGCTGGCCGGTGACGCCGCCCACGTGCACTCCCCGTTCGGTGGCCAGGGCCTGAACCTGGGAGTCGGCGATGCGGTCAACCTGGGCTGGAAGCTGGCCGCCGTGATCCGCGGCCGGTCCCCGGAGGCGTTGCTGGACACCTACACTCGCGAACGCCACCCGATCGGAGCCTGGGTGCTGGACTGGACGCGCGCGCAGATCGCACTCATGCGCACCGATCCGCGCAGCCGCGCGCTGCGGGCGGTCACCACCGATCTGCTCGACACCCCGGCGGCCACCACCCGGGTCGTGAAGCAGCTCTCGGGCGTGCTGCACCGTTACGACCTGGGCAGCGGTGACCCGCTGGTCGGTGCGGCCACACCCGATTTCGAACTGTCCGACGGCACGAGCGTGTCCTGCCACTTCGCCGACGGCCGTGGCCTGCTGCTGGATCCGTTCGACTCCCCCGCCCTGCGCGCCCAGGTCGAGCCGTGGGCGGATCGCATCCGGATCGTCACCGCCAAGTCCACCCGGCCGCACGAGCCGCTGTCGCTGCTGATCCGCCCCGACGGCATCGTCGCCTGGACCTCCGCCGAGCCGCATGCACTCGAAGAGGCCCTGGCCACCTGGTTCGGCAGCCCTGCGTGACCGCTCCCCCGGCACCGGCCCGCAGTGGGCAGCCCGCCGCACCACCGGAGCCGATGCCGGCAGCTCCCATGGCCGCGCCGGTGGTATCCGGTGAGTGAGACAGGCGTTTTCGGTCGGCGCGACGGACTGGGACCGTTCGCGGTGAACGAGATGGAAGGACGGTGCGGTCGTGGGCAACTCGGGTGTGGCGTGGGATGTCGAGGCCGATGTGGTCGTCGTGGGATTCGGCGGGGCGGGCTGCGCGGCCGCCGTCGCGGCCCACGATGCCGGGGCGCGAGTACTGGTGCTGGACAAGGAATCCGGTGGCCGGGCCGGTGGCAGCACACGGGTGTCGGGCGCGGTGTGGTTCGACAACCGGGATCCCGAGCGGGCCGCGGTCTACCTGCGCAACCTCAGCGCCGGACGGCCGATCCCGGAACCCGTGGTGGGGGTGTGGGCGCAGGAGACCGCCCGCAACAGCGCGTGGATGGAAAGCCTCGGCATCCCGGTCGGTTTGGCGGTGCCCGCGCCACCGGAATTCCCCGACCTCGACGGCAGCGATGTCATGCGCGGGTGGATCGGCGTCGAGGGCCGCATGGGTGACGGACTGCTGTGGGCGGCCCTGTCGGACGCGGTCCGCGCTCGCGGCATCGAGGTCCGGTTGCAGACGCCCGCACACGAATTGATCACCGGCGACGGCACGGTGCTCGGCGTCCTGGCCGCCGCGCCGGACGGGACCGCCCTGCGGATCCGCGCCCACCGCGGAGTCGTGCTGGCCACCGGCGGATTCGAGGCGAACCCGGAGATGGTGCGCGATCACCTGCGCCTGACCGACCCGGTGGTCTGGGGCACGCCCGCCGCCACCGGCGACGGTCTGCGCATGGCCGTCAAGGCCGGAGCCGACCTGTGGCACATGTCCAACATGATGACCCTGCCCGGATTGCGTGCTCCCGGTTACGAAGCCGGTTTCTACACCGCGTTCCCCAACACCAACAGCTTCGTCTACCTCGGCCTCGACGGTCGCCGCTACTGCAACGAACGGGTCGCCCTGAGCCACGGCCATGCCCGCATCAACGGCAGCTACCAGCTGTTCCCCACCGCCCCGATGCACATCGTCTTCGACGAATCCGCCCGCCGCGCAGGCCCGATCGTGCCCGGACGTGAGCGCCTCGCCGTCGGCTGGGCCAGCCTGATCGAAGGCTACGAGTGGAGCGCCGACAACAGCGCCGAGATCGGCAAGGGCTGGATCCACCGCGCCGACGCCCTCACCGAACTCGCCGGCATCCTGCACGTGGACGTGGACGTCCTGCAGCAGACCGTCGACCGCTACAACGCCGCCTGCGCCGCCGGCCACGACGACCAGTTCGGCCGCCCCGCAAAGACTCTCGCACCGCTGTCCGAGCCGCCCTACTACGCTTTCACCGCCGCCCCCATCCTGGCCTGGAGCAATGGCGGCCCCCGTCGCAACGAAAACGCCGAAGTGCTCGATCCTTTCGGCGTGGTCATCCCCGGCCTCTACGCCGCAGGCAATGTCAGCTCTACCTATTCCTGGTGCAAGGACGGCGGTTTCCACATCGCCGACGCCCTCGCCTTCGGCCGCATCGCCGGCCGGCACGCAGCCCACCGCGGCGGGCTCGCGTAGCTCGGATCCAGCGAGGAGTGCGGTCCGTTGCAGCCGTTTCGCCCCGCGCGGGGAACTCGTCCAAATCCGGCACGCCGTCCGGCTGACCTGAACACTCACGTTCGGGTTAGTAGCTGAGCAATTTGTGCGTACTTGTGGGACGCCTCCGTAACCGGCAGCCTCGAATTCAGCGCGCGCCGGAAACACTCGCCAACGAGCGACAAGGAGTTGTCCTGCAATGACGAACATCCAGCACAGCCCGGTGACCGTACTCGGTCTCGGTGCGATGGGGCGGGCGCTGGCGGCAGCGTTCCTGAAGGCCGGGGTGGCGACCACGGTGTGGAATCGCACACCCGGCAAGGACGTCGAACTGGTTGCCGCGGGCGCGGTTTCAGCGGAGACGGTCCGGCGGGCGGTAGGCGGCGGTGAGCTGGTCGTCACCGTGCTGCTCGATCACGCGTCCGTACACGAGACCCTCGATCCGATCGCGGCCGAGCTCCGCGGTAGACAGTGGCTCAATCTGACCAGCACCTCGCCGGAGCAGTCGCGGGAACTGGCGGCCTGGGCGGCCGGGCACGACATCGATTTCCTCGACGGCGGGATCATGGCGGTCCCGGACATGATCGGCGCGGCAGGCTCGAGCATTCTCTACAGCGGGTCGAAGACGATCTTCGACGCCCAGCGCCCCACCCTCGAATTACTGGGCTCGGCCGAGTATTTCGGCACCGACGCGGGTCTGGCCGCACTGTGGGATTTCGCGCTGCTGTCGACCATGTACGCCATGTTCGGCGGTTTCTTCCAGGGCGCGGCCCTGGTCGGTTCGGCCGGAATTCCGGCCTCGGAGTTCGCGATTCGCGCGGCGGGGTGGGTGGCCGTCATGTCCCAGACGCTGCCCGCCTACGGCCGCGTCATCGACACCGGCGACTACACCAGCCATGTCTTCCAGGACCTGGTCTTCACCAAAACCGCACTGGACACGTTGCGTCGAGCTGCATTCGATGCCGGAATCACCGCCGAACCGCTCGACGGGATCGCCGCCCTGGTGGACCGTCAGGTCGCCGACGGACATGGCGCGGCCGCTTTCGAACGCAGCATCGAGGCCCTGCGCGGGCAATGATGGACCGTGCGCCCGGGCGGTGACCGCGCCATCACCGAGTATCGAGGCCCGCCTGCGGGAACGGGCAGGTGCGGTGGGCGCTCGGCACTGTGCGCGCCGAAACCCGCTGCGGCCCTCGTGACTCGACTATCGCCGAGGGCCGCAGGGTCGGTGACATTACTGCGTGAGCTGCAAGGTTGCGATCAATGCCGTCAACTGCTCGCCCAGACCGAGATCGGCGATGCGCTGCTCGATCTCGTTGCGCTCCAAGGCCGGCAGCGGCGACCACAGCTCCCCGATCCGCGACTGCGCGTCCGGCTCGGCGGTGGCGAGGACCTTCAGCAGCGGCGGCCACAGGTGCGTGGTCGACGCCAGCCCCGGGAGCCCGGTCAGCGTCGCGGTGTCGAAATGCGAGATGGCCGCGCCGATCCGGCGTGAGATTCCCGGCTCGGTGCGCTCGGCCAGCTCCAGCAGACCCCGCCAGAGCGAGGCCTCGCTGCTGCCGTCGGCCGCGCCCGCGACGGCGTCGATGGACTCCGATTCGGCGAGAATCGGATTGGCCGCGAGCAGGTCCAGCGCCGCGGGGCTGAGCTGCCCGGCGAATCGCAGCGTCTCCGGGATCGCCCCGGCGGAAATGAAGGTCTCGACGAGGTCGGCGATCTCGTCGGCCGACCCCACATCGAAGAGGATGTCGCCGACCGCCACGATCACATCGGTGTCGCAGCGCGCGAACACCGACAGCGCCGCCAGCCGCAACTCCTTGGAGCCCTGCAGGATGGTGCGGGCCAGCTTCGGAATCCGCCGCCCCTCGCCGATCAGCAGGTGCCGGATGATCACGCTGATGTTCTCGCCGGAGAACGAGTACGACGCCGACCGGATCAGGCCCTCGTCGTCGTGGACGTCCCGCTCGACCGCTTGCACCAGATCCGGTGTCGCATAGGCCAGGAACGGTCCCGCCGTGATGTAGTCCCCGCGCCGCAGCAGCTCGTTGATGATCCGCATGACCGGCCCGGCCGGCGCGATATCGGCCAGCTGCCCGACGCTGTGCGGATCCATGTAGGGCGCGGCCTCGGCCGCGTAGCCCGGATCGAGCATGCCCACCGCCTCGGCTGCCTTCCTGGGGTGATCCACCCCGATAGCACCCGCGGCGCGACCGGCCATCACCGGCGGCACCAGCTTCTGCACCAGCGGCAGCGAGATGCTCAGCGGGATGATCGGCACCAGCAGCGACAGCCGCGAGAAGATCGCATTGTGCTCGGCGAACATGACCTGCGCCATGCGCTCCTGCAGTTCGTGCAGGTTGGCGGCGCCGAGCTTCTCGAGATGGGCGAGCTTGTCCTCGGAGACGTGCAGCGTCCGCGACAGCAGGGTGATCTGCGCGCGGGTGACCAGGTCGCTCATCGGCCCTACCCGAGCTTGTTGCCGAACATGATCTTCTTGGCGGCCGTGCGCAACGGCCACGGCAGCGCGCCGACGGTCTTGTCGACGGCCTCGACCATGGCGATGTTCTCGGTGCGCTGCGCCTGCTGGAAGATCGCCAGCAGATCGGCGGTCTCGGCCTCGGTCAGCAGATCGAGCGCGGCCAGCGACCCACCCAGTTCCCGTTCCAGTTCGGCTCTGGCACCCATTGATTCGTCCCCATCCTCCGGAATGATCCGGATCACCCCTTTTGTACTTATATCAATCTCTACCAAGATCACAGGTGGTGCGCCAGAGGGGTGACGGGGCGAATCCGGTCAATTGAGGTCGGCTGCAATCAGATCGGCGGCGCGCAGGGCGAAGGCCATGATGGTGACCTGCGGATTGACCCCCAGCGACGTCGGGACGACCGAACCGTCGGCGACATACAGACCGGTCGTGCCGAATACCCGATGGCCGAAATCCACCACCGCCGTCCGGGCATCGGGGCCCATCCGGGCGGTGCCCAGCGGATGCGGGCCCATCATGCGGAATTGCCGCGGACTCAACCGGATCGCCGCGACGGTGCGAGCCTGATCGAGGGTGCGGATCGGCGGGGTCCCCGCGATCGGCAACGCCACCGCCTCCGCTCCGCCGCGCAGGAACAGCTCGGCCAGGCTCGCGCAGGCGTGCTGCAACGCGGCCTGGACGCGCGGGGTCAGGTGATAGCGGATCAGGGTCCGCCCGCCCGGACCGTGATGCACGCTGCCGGTGCCGGTGTCACGCACCATCGCGCCGAACTGCTCGGTGTGGGTCCAATGGTTCATCCAGTCGGTGAGCCGCGCGCCGTGGAACGGCAGCGTGCCGGCCGCGAACTGCGGTGGGATGGCGACGCCTTCGAAGGTGACCAGCGGGTCGCCCAGTCCTTCCACCCGATAGCCCTGCGGGATCCCCGACCACGGTGTTCCGGGCGTCGGCATCATGGCCACCGCGCCCAGGGACGGATGCACCGACAGGTGGCGTCCCAGCGCGGGCAGGGTCAGGCCATTGCGGCGCAGCAGCAGCGGCGTCATGAGCGCGCCGGCCGCGACCACTACCGCGCGGGCGCGGATCTCCACCGTCCGCGGCGCGCCGTGCATGTCCTGGCCCTCGGCGAGCACACCGGTGGCGCGGCTGCCCGACAGCAGGATTCGGGTCACGGTCAGATTCGTGAACAGCTGCGCACCGCCCCGCAATGCCCGCGGCACCCAGCTGACATTGCTCGAGCGTTTGGCCTCGGTCGGGCAGCCGTGCACGCACTGGCCCTGCCCGTCGCAGCCCACCGCACTGCGCGGCAGCGGACCGTGCGCCGCACCCAGGGCGTCCGCGCCCGCGCCGATGATTTCCGCGACCCGGCCCAGATAGCGGGGATCGGCGGGGCCGATACCCAGTTCGGCGGCGACCTCGTCCAGATAGGGTGTGAACGCCTCGGGGGCGAAGTCACCGGGGAAGCCCAGGTCCAGCCATTCCCGCAGCACCGCGTCCGGAGTGCGGAAGGCGGTGCCGGAATTGATGGCGGTCGTCCCGCCCACCAGCCGTCCCGTGCTGACGCCGAGCACCGAATTGCCGAGCGCGAGGTTGTATCCGCCATCGCGCCAATACTTTTGGGTGCGCTCCCCCAGATCCCCGCGGAACTGTGCGCGACCGGCGTACTCGCCCTCCTCGACCATCACCACGCCGAGGCCGTGCTCGGTGAGCCGGGCGGCCGCGGCCGCACCGCCCGCGCCGGTGCCGATCACCACGACATCGCAGTCGATCGTCTCCCGCCGCGACAGCTCGGTCGGGGTGGTGACATTGGCCATCCAGCCCGGGCGCTGCTCGAGCACGGGTTCGTCATAGCGTGGCGCGCCGATCGCATCCAGATAGCGGCGGTCACCGAAATGCGCGATCCGCAACGGAGTCTCGACGGCATCGACCGCGTGGCGCAGGGTGCTGCCGCGCCGGGCCTCCTCCACCAGGGTGCGGCGTTGCGGAACCGTCAGCGCCGCAGCACGTTTGCCGTGCCTGGCGCGCGCCGCCGCATCGAGCCCGCGTAGGGCCGCCCGCAGTCCGGATTGCATGAGCGGGGTCATATTACCGATATAGGCGTCGACCCGATCGATGGTGGCGGCGTCGACGGCCGGCACCGACCCGCCCGGCTCGATCAGCACCTCGGCCAGCGCCGCGAGGGTCTCACGATGCCCCGGCGCGAGTATCCCCTCCGGACGGCGACCCTCGGGCAGGTCGGCGCGCAGCGACACCCACGGCTGAAACGAGCGCAGAAAACTCGGATAGTCATTGGCGAAGAACTGGATTCGTCCCTGCGCGACCTGCTCGCCCTCGCACGCCAGGGTGGTGGCGAGGTTGGTCAGGCCGGCATGCGCGCCGCGCAGCCAGCGCACATCCTTGCGGCCGCTGAGGTGCCAGGCGCGGCCCTCATCGTCGCGGAACTCGAGTTCGTAGCTCATCAGCCGCTTGGTCACCGGTAGCGCGATGAGGGTGCCGAGCACCGCCGCGCCGTCGGCCCACGGCAGGGCCCTGATGGTGCCGGTGATGCGGGCGCGCCCATTGGTGACGAATCCGCGCGCGTGTCCGGATTCGCAGCGCAGATCCATGGCCACGTGATGAGCCAGCCCGTCGGCGTCGTAGAGCTCGCCGCGCATGGTCTCGAAGAAGGTCAAAGGCATAGCGGGCTCTCTCAGACGGTCGGGGACACCGACGCAACCGGGTGCGGGACAAGGAATTCCAGCGCACCGCCGTGCGGGCTGCGCAGCTCGAAGGCATTGCCATTGATCGGGGCGACATGCACGGCGACGTCGGCCGTCTTGGAATTGAGGCAGTAGCTGGTGTCCCGCGCGGGGTTCCGGTAGGCCAGGCACACCATCTGCTCGGGCTCGGCGTGCATGCGCAGTTCCGCGGTGCCGTGGCGGCCGCGCATGCGCAGGGTCCAGGCGGGGAAGTCGAGCAGGGGGCGCTGCCGCCACAGGTCGACGATCCGGTCGAACCGGAATTCCTCGTCGCCGCGGCGGATGACCAGCATGGACAGCAGCGGCGAGGTGCGGCCCGCGATACGGGTGCGGCCCGAGGCCGCTTCCATCACGGCGAAGGGTTCGCCGCCCCGGGCATCGGTGAAAACGCACTGGCCCCAGGCGTATTCGGGGCTGTGTTCCCGGCCCCAGTTGTGGCCCTGCATCCCGTGCCAGCCGCTCAGGTCCCAGCGGTCGCCCTGCCACTCCAGCCGGCCCGTGCAGGTCAGCACCGGAAACGGGGTCACCAGTTTGTTGTTCGGGACCGGAGTATCGAGCAACCGGTTGCTGGGCAGCAGCGACATCGGCTCACCCAGGCCCGGCACCGTGCTGAAGCCCAGATCCCAGGCGACGGTCTGCGCGGCATCGGACAACGTGCCGGCGGTCGTACCGCCGCTCCCGGTCAACGACAGGGTCAACGGACCGACGGTGAGGTCCTGCCCGATCGAGTGCGCCTCGAATCGTGCCGCCGCCAATGGAATATCGAGACACCACGCGTGCGTGCGCCGCCCGTCGAAGACGCTGCACCACGCCTGCGCCAGCGCGGTCCCGCCGCGCGAGGTGAGCACGGTCGCCTTGATCCACACCGCGCGCGGCGATTGCGGGTCATTGGCGCGCACGAACCACGATTCGACGTGATCGGCCCCGGCCCGTAGCCGCAGAGCGTTCTGGGCGATGGCGGTCATGACCTGGTTGTTCACCGATTCCCGTCCTTCAGAGTTTCGGCTGCCGGCTGAGCATGCCCAGCAGCACGTGACCGGCCCGCCCGTATCCTCGCAGCCGAGCCGCCGCCCGCGGCGTGACCGCGCCGGAGGCCAGCGCCCGCATGGCGTCCTCGAGTTCGGGCCCGTACGGATACCACCAGGGCCGCTTCGGCCCGAACGCCGGGCCGCGCGGCAGATCCACGACCTGCACCCAGCTCGCATCCAGCAGCGCATCGACCCCGTGCGAGCGACCGAAGCCCGACCGGCCGACCCCACCCCACGGCAGCTCCGGCGTCGAATACATCGTCGCCGCAACATCATTGATCGACACCGCGCCCGCCCGCAGCCGCTGCGCCAGCGCGCGGGCGCGCCCGACATCGGCGGAGAACACACTGGCGGTGAGTCCGTACTCGGTCGCATTGTGCAGCGCCACGGCCTCGTCATCGGACCCGAACCGCGCGATCGCCGCCACCGGCCCGAACGTCTCCTCCCGCCACACCTCGGCCGCGGTGACACCCACACCGCTCACCAGTGCGGGCGAGAGGTGGCGGTCCCGCAACGGTTCTCCGCCGCGCACCTGCACGCCGCTCTGCCGCGCCGCCGCGAGATGGCGCTCCCACACCCGCTGCTGGCGGTCATCGACGGCCGGCGCCAGATCCCGCCCGGTGTCGATGCGCCGCACCTTGTCTTCGAGCCGGACCAGGAACGCGTCGTGCAGCGATTCGTGCACCAGCACCCGCTCGATCGAGCAACAGGCCTGTCCCCCATTGAAGTTCGCGCCCCAGGCCACCGCCGAGGTGGTGAACTCCAGGTCGGCATCGTCGAGCACGATCGCGGCGTCGATCCCGCCCAGTTCCAGCCCGACCGGAATCGGGAATCGCGCGGCCGCCGCCATCACCGTCCGCCCGGTGGCCACCGAACCGGTGAACAGCACCTTGTCGGGCCGCCCGGCGATCAACTCGGCCCCGACCGCCCCGTCCCCGAGCGCCAGTTGCAGCACCCCGGCGGGCACTCCGCAGTCGGAGATCAGCTCGACGAGCGCTTCGGCCACCCGCGGCGTGAGCTCGGAAGGCTTGAGCACCACCGCATTCCCCGCGATCAACGCGGGCAGCACCTGACTGAAAGGAATCAGGAACGGCAAGTTCCAGGGCGCGATGGCGACCACGACCCCGTAGGGCCGATGCGTGCGAATCGCCGTCCGATGCGGCACGGTCGCGGAGCTTATCCGGGTCGCGCCCAGGGTGGCGACGGCACTGTCGAGATGATGGCGCGCCAGGGCGATCGCCGGGACGACCTCGTGGGCCAGCGCTTCAGCGAGCGGCTTGCCGTTCTCGGTGACGATCTCCGCCGCCATCCGGTCCATCCGGTCGAACAGCAGCTGCGGCAGCGACCCCAGCGCCTGGACCCGTTCGGCGACCGTCAGCGCAGCCCACTCCGGCTGCACCTCCCGCGCCCACTCGAGCAGCACGGCCGGGGCAACCACGTCCGGCCGCTCGGCGCGAGCCTCGCGTTGCGATGGCACAGGGGGCGTCATGCACGTACCGCCTTGTCCAGACAGACGATCTTGGCCTGATGGCCAAGTGGTCAGACCAATATATCGATCCGGTGTCGAAACACAAGACCGCCGTCCGGATCCGTCAGCTGTGCCCAGCGGTCCCCCAGGTAAGGCTCGGCGAGCGCGGCGGTCTACCTGCCGCGGCCAGGCCAGTGCGGGCCGGGGGCGTCCTATGCGCCGGGTCGGGCCTGCCCCAGAAATGCGTCGAACGACTCCGCCGCGATCGCCAGCAGGGCATCCGCCGCTGCCCGCGCCTCCTGGATGTTGCCGGCGATGACCGCCTCGGCCAGCGCGCGATAGCGATCGATACTGCCCACCTCGCCGGCCATCACCCCCGCCAGTGCCTCCACCGCGGGTTCGTAGACCGCGCGCAGATCGTTGTAGAGCAGCCGGTACACGATGGAATCCGCACCGTCGACCAGGTGATCCCAGAAGGTGATCGCGGACATTTGCTGTGTCACCGGATTATGTTCCGCCGCAAGCGCTTCCACCGCCGCGTGCAGCGACTCGGCCAGCCCGGCCCCGGTGCGCTCGGCGGCCAGCCCCGCCACCTCCCGCCCGAGCACCCGCCGTGTCTCCAGGATCGACCGCACCACTGCGTGGTCCAGCTCCCCCTGCCGAATCAGCAACCGCGGCAACATCTCCAGCCCCGCGTGCCGCCGGAAGTCCTGCACCGTCGTCGACCCGCCCTGCCGCACCTCGACCAGCCCGGTGTGCGCCAACCTTTGCAGCGCCTCCCGCACCGTCGGCCGCGATACCCCCAGCGTCTCCGCCAAGGCCCGCTCCGCCGGCAGCGCCGCCCCCGGCGTCAACTCTCCATCCAGTACCTCACCCACGAGCTGCTCGAACACGGTGTCCGGTACCGTCCGCCGATCGATCCGCTTGAACGCCATCCCCGAACGCTAAATGCGCCCATCCAGCAGGTCAAGCGGCCAGACCAGTAGCCGCGCGCTACCCACACCCGAACCGCCCGCGGCGGCGGCCGAGGTCCTGAACAGCAAGGGAACCCTCGGGGATCAGGCGCTGCGCATGCGTCCGGCGGGCTGGACTTCGTCCTTGTCCTCGGCTGGTGTGTTGCCGGCCCCCGCCTTGATCTGGGCGATTTGCTTGGCGGCGTCTGCGGTGAAGTACCCGCCGACGACAACGCCTGTGAGCACGGTGAAGTTCGCAGTCAACGGATCCAGGGCATTCCCGTCTCGACCACCGATCAGATTCAAGAAGGCCGCCCAGGCGACGAGAACCAGATAGGTCACGACGAATCCGGCGGCGATGGCATCACGCATCGAGTTCCGGTTCGCCCGCCCCTGTGCGTGCTTGCGTTGGATGAGCCAGACCCCGAAAAAGGTCGCCGCCGCTATCACGCCGGCGCCGCCCGCGAGCGGGGCATGCTTCGTGCTGAAGTAGTAGTCCCATAGTGGGGCAGCAGCCGCGACCACGATGACCGAGGTCACGAGAACCATTGCGCCGACCGCGGTCGCGCTGAGTTTGGAAAGCTTGGGCATGGGTGTTCTCCCGAGGGTAGGTTCGCCCGGCTCGCTGTCAGCCACCGGTTCCGTTGAGGGCGTTGATGTCGGCGCGGAGGGCGGCGATGTCGATGAGGTGCGTGTTGGTGTCCTCCTGGGTGATCACGACCCAGGCCTCGTCCAGGCAGACCGCCGTCCAGGCGGTGGTGGACTGCTGCTGCGCGCCCCAGGTGACCCAGGTGTCGGTGCCGTTACCGTCGGCGGCCACCTTGAGGATGCAGTGGCCTTCGCTCGGGTCGGGCTGTTCACCATTGGCGACGGTCCACGGTCTTTGTCGGCTGAACAGCTGGTCGGCATCGTCGGTGAGGGAGACGCCGCAGTAGGTGCCGGTGAAGGCGGCCATTGCGGCGTCGACGGCAGCCGGGTCGGTGTGGTCGACGGGGGCGAAAGCGAGGATCTTGCCAGCCCGGTACCACGTGAGCAGCAGATGGGCGATGTTGGCCCCCTTGTCCACCCCATGGTCGTATGTCAGATATTCCGCGACGAGATCGTTGGAGCTTTCCCAGCTTTCGCTTTCCTGGCCGCGGGCCGCCTTGGCCATCCGATAGTGCTGGCGGCCGGCGAAGGTGCAGTCGCCGACCCCGTTCGGGTGACTGCTGCAGGCCGGGTCGGGTCCGTTGCCGAGCATGCCCCAGTCGGTGATGCCTTGACTGACATCGACCGGGTATTGGGGTGTGGGCAACGGTTGGCCCGGCCGGGTGTATTCGTGAAGATATTTCAGCGGGAACCGGTCGGCGGCTGCCAGTGCGGGGAGCCGGCCGCGTTTGCCGGGGGTGCGATGGTCAGACATGTGCTTCTGCCTTTTCGGTGACGAGTCTCGTGAAAGCCGGTGCGACGCCGTTGCCCGGGCCGCCTGCGAAGAAGTAGCTGCCCCAGCCGGCGCCGCTCTGCATGGTCTGGGCGATGTCGTAGTAGGTGGAATCCTCTTGGGAGGCACTGCCATTGAGGTCCGACATGGTGCCGTCGGTGACGGTTTGGACCTGAATGCCGTTCTGGAAGCAGGCATTCGGCCAGCCGGCCTCGGCGAATTCGCCGCTGCCCATCTGCGTCGTGGTCTGGGTGGGGTCGGCCAACGCGGAATACACCTCACCCCAGAACCCGGCCCAACCGGCGTGGTCGGCCAGGGCGGCGGTCCCGAACAGCGAAGCCGGATAGTAGCCGAGCCAGACGCCTTGCACCTGGAACCACCAATTGCCCTGCCACAGCTGGAATTTGATGCTCACGCCGATCTGCTGGCCGCCGATGATGCTGATGCCGTTGATCGCCGCGCCCGGGTGGGCGGTGGCGTCGTATTGGATCCAGCCCTGCACGGTCTCGTTGTAGCCGCCGAGGTTGTCGCCGTCCTTGGTGTAGCCGTTGGTGGTGTAGTAGGTGAAGATGTGTGGGTTGGCGTCGCCGTTGAGGCCCTGGTCGACGGTCCAGCCCGCCTCGAGCGACTGCGGCTGCGGATTGTCGTAATTCTGCAATCCGAATTGATTGATCGAGTGATCACTGCCGTTTTCGACCGATGGGTCGTATACCGCGAGGAAGGACTGGCAACCGTAGAACGTGCCCGACTGGCCGCTGGTGGCGTGGTAGTAACCGAACGGATTCGGGTCGGCGGCACCGGCATTCTGCCCTGCGCCGCGACGGTCGATCCCCTTTTTGTCAGCGCCGCGCCGGGCGACGCGACGAGCGTGGACGGCCAGGTCCCGCAGGATCGGCACGGTGCCCTCGGGTCCGCGTTCGGCGTTCGGGTCCTGCAACTCGAACGCGACCGCACCGAGTTCGCCGGGAAACGGGGCGGTCGTTCGCCGCGAACCGGAATATTCCGGGGCGGGCGGCGGTGTCGCGACCTGTCCGCCGGGAACCTGGG
The DNA here is from genome assembly GCF_040645495.1 of Nocardia sp. NPDC046763. Lineage (NCBI taxonomy): Bacteria > Bacillati > Actinomycetota > Actinomycetes > Mycobacteriales > Nocardiaceae > Nocardia > Nocardia sp. NPDC046763. Next base: position 73,816 of record NZ_JBEYYI010000021.1, read on the forward strand.
ATTCGATCGGTACCCAGTCGATGAGCCGCCCGCCTGCGGTGGTGGTTGTCGCCACGGCCGCGGGATGCGGTGCCACATGCCGAGCGGCGATCGCCTCGGCGTCCTTGTTCGAACCTGTCTCGTTGTGCATGTCTTCTCCAGTGGGGAATCGGGTGCCCTCCACTACAGCCGCATACCGGACCTGCGGAAACGATCAAATCGAGCCAAGGTTTTCGCCAATTGCGATCACCACCGGAAAACGGCACGGCCGCCGGGAACGATGCCTGCCTCAGGCCACGTCGTCGGCTGGGGCCATCCACCCGCACCTGCCTGATACCGACTCCACGCAGCACAGACCGGGTGATGGAGAGTTTGCCCGGAATTGCGCGCTGCGGGCCTTCCGATCTTGGTGGTCCGGGTCGGGCGGGATTCGGGATGCGAGGTTCGGGTGGGCGGGTGCGAGGTGCCGACTACGCCGGGTTCGCTGGGTCTTTCGCGGGTGTTCATGTGGTGTTGGCGCCGGGGGTGCCGACGGTAACCCGTTGCCCTGCACGATCGGCCACGTGCGCATCGTTCAGCTGGCGAACTTCTATGGTCCGCGGTCGGGTGGATTGCGTACCGCGTTGCATCACCTGGGTGAGGGATACGCGGCCGCCGGGCACGAGGTGGTGCTGGTCGTGCCGGGGCCGAAGCGGGCCGAGGAGGTGCTGCCGACCGGGGTACTGCGGATCACGGTGCCCGCGCCGCAGATTCCGTGGACCGGGGGCTACCGGGCAGCGCACCCGCGCCGGGTCGCCGACACCCTGGCCGGGCTGCGGCCCGATGTGCTGGAGGTGTCGGACCGGTTGACACTGCGTGGCTTCGGCCGCTGGGCGCGCCGCCGCGACATCGCGGGCGTGATGATCTCCCACGAGCGCCTCGACCGGTTGCTGGGCCAGATCCTGCCCGGTCCGATCGCCCGCCGCGCCGCCGACGCCGCCAACCGCCGCACCGCCGAGGACTACGACGTGGTCGTCTGCACCACCCAGTTCGCGCGCGAGGAGTTCCACCGCATCGACGTCGAGAACGTCGAGCTCGTCCCGCTCGGAGTCGATCTGGACATGTTCCGGCCGGACCGCCACGACCACCGCCTGCGCACCGATCTCGGCGCCGACGACTACCCGTTGCTGGTGCACTGCGGCCGCCTCTCGGTCGAGAAACGGGTCGACCGCAGCATCGCCGCGGTGAGCGCACTGCGCCGCCGCGGACTCGAGGCCCGTCTGGTCGTCGCGGGTGACGGCCCCCGCCGTGACGCCCTCGAACGCCGCGCCCGCACGATCCCACCGCTCCCGGACGGCCGCCCCACTGTCCACTTCGCCGGATTCATCGACGATAGAACCGCTTTGGCCACCCTGCTGGCCACCGCCGACGTCTCGCTGGCCCCCGGCCCGCACGAGACCTTCGGCCTGGCCGCGCTGGAAGCCCTCGCCGCCGGCACCCCGGTGGTGGTCAGCCGCTCCTCCGCGCTGGCCGACATCATCACCGCCGAAGCGGGTGCGGTCGCCGCAGACCATCCGAGGGCTTTCGCCGAGGCCGTCACCGACGTGCTGTCCCGCCCGGCCGCCGAACGCCGCCGGGCCGCCCGCAGCCGCGCCGAGGAATTCACCTGGCCCGCAGCCGTTTCCGGCATGCTCGGCCTGCTCGGGCAGAGCTGACCGCTCACCTCGGGGTCGGGTGGTCAACGTGCCGGATGAGCAAGGCGCTCGCGCCGCTCACCCGGACCTCCGGGCACAACCCTCGTACAGCAGACCTGACTTTCGCTGAAGCCGGTCAGTCGCGCGACGGGTCGGGCTGCCAGGGCACGTAGGGCCGTCCCGACGCCTCCGCAGCATTTTTCGAGGAGTTCAGCTGATATGGCGTGATCCCGCCGGGCTGCCACGGTCCGGCCGAGCCCGCAGCGAGTGCCGACCCGGCCTTGGGGGCCAGGCCGATCTCATTGCGCACCACCGTGATCGGGCGGTCGGCGAGCGAGAACCAGTCCAGGTCGAGGAAGTCGTGGCTGCCCCGGGTGAGTGCGCCGCGCCGCATGGCGTCGCCGAGCCGTTCGGCCATGCCCCGGGTGCTGAGGTGGCCTTCGTCGGCCTCGAACAGGCCCGCTCCCGCACGCAGGTACCCGGTCTCGAACAGCGAAATCACCATGGCCAGCAGGCTGAACGCGCGCGGATCGTCATTGGCGCGGGCCATGAAGGCGAAGACCTCGATCTCGTTCTCGAGGGTGGTCCCGTACCCGGCGAGCACGTGCACCCAGTCGTGCTGGGCCAGCAGCGGCGGGGCGGAACCGGGCAGGCCGGGGGTGACGAAGCCGCGGTCGCGGTAGAAGTCGGCGACGCCGCGTCCCAGCGTGCCGATGGGCAGATCCCACAGTTCGGCCCAGCGCCCGGCCAGCACCGGATCGTCGGTGACCGCGCTCCACGAGCTGTCCAGGCCCTCGGTGTGCAGCGCGTCCAGCCGCAGCGTGTTCGTATTGCCCAGATAGCCGTTGCGGGTGAAGTCGACCGCGGCCAGATCCACCGCGCCCTCGGCGTAGCGCTGCGCGACGGCGATCATGTCGTCGTCGACGCCCAGCGCATCGGCGAACTCCCGCAGCCGGTTTCCCACTTCCGCCGGCAGCGGCCGCACCACCAGCGCCGCGAGCAGCATGGTCTGCACGATGCGTTCCCGGAAAACCCGATTGCGCCGCGCCATGCCGTCCGAGAACTCCGCCGCCCCGATCGGGCGCACCTCGGCCAGTTCCACCGGATGCCCGGTCATCGACAGGAACAGCGCCGGAATCAGCAACTCCTGCAGCGGTGTCAGCCCCGTCTCCCCCGCCGCCGCACTGACCACACCCCGCGCCAGGAACCGCACCTCGGCGGCATCCGGCGGCGTGAGCAGCACCTCGTCCATCTCCACCCTCCAGAACCTCGGGCCCCAGCGGCCCGCCTCATTCTCACCGCGAAACACCACCGCCGCGCGTTCATTTCACTGATGGCGTAGTCCACCCACCTCCGGCTCCCGCACGATTCCGAATCCTGCGAGAGGAGGTGATCCCGAATGAGCCTGCTGCAGATGCTGTGCAACTGGATGTGCGTCCGCGCTCAGCTGCGGGCGGGCGGCTGGCCGATCGACGACAGCTGGCCGGAGCTGTTGCGATAGCGCCGCAAACGCCGAAGATGCTTCGGTGTGACCCAGCTCGCACTCATGGATTTCGAGTATTCGGATAGTAGAGGTTGTATTCAGAGAATCTTATTCACCTCTATAGCGCTGATACCGCATAATCTTCATACTAACTCTCTGGCGGCGATCCCGCCGAAACCCCAGTCGAGAGAGTCAGGAGTGCGGATGAAGATCGGAATTCCCCGCGAGGTCAAGAACCACGAGTACCGGGTGGCCTGCACGCCCGCCGGCGTGCACGAGCTGGTGGCCCGCGGCCACGAGGTGGTCGTCGAGGCCGGTGCGGGCGTCGGCTCGACGTTCGAGGACGACGCTTACCGCTTCGCGGGTGCGCAGGTGCTCGACACCGCCGACGAGGTCTGGGGCATCGCCGATCTGGTGCTCAAGGTGAAAGAACCCGTCGCCGAGGAGTATTCGCGCCTGCGTCAGGATCAGGTGCTGTTCACCTACCTGCACCTGGCCGCCTCCCGGGAGTGCACCGACGCCCTGCTGTCCTCGGGCATCACCTCCCTCGCCTACGAAACCGTCACCGCCCCCGACGGTTCCCTGCCGCTGCTGGCCCCGATGAGCGAGGTCGCGGGCCGGCTGGCGCCGCAGGCGGGCGCGTATCACCTGATGCGCAGCGGCGGCGGCCGCGGCGTGCTCATGGGCGGTGTGCCGGGTGTGCGCCCGGCCCGCGTGGTGGTGATCGGTGCGGGCGTGTCCGGGCGCAATGCCATTGCCGTCGCGCACGGCATGCATGCCGAGGTCACGGTGCTGGACTTGAACATTCAGCGCCTGCGCGAGATCGACGATCTGTACCACGGCCAGGTGCGCACCGTCATGTCCAACCGGCTCGAGGTCGAGAACCTGGTGCGCGAGGCCGACCTGGTCATCGGCGCGGTGCTGGTGCCCGGCGCGAAGGCCCCCACCCTGGTCTCCAATGAACTTGTCGCCCAGATGAAGCCGGGTTCGGTGCTGGTCGACATCGCCATCGACCAGGGTGGCTGCTTCGCCGACTCCCGTCCCACCACGCACGCCGAGCCCACCTACCGAGTGCACGACTCGATCTTCTACTGCGTGGCCAATATGCCCGGCGCGGTGCCGCACACCTCGACGGTGGCCCTCACCAACGCCACCCTCCCCTATGCGGTCGCCCTGGCCGACAAGGGCTGGCGCGCCGCCGTCGCCGCCGACCCGGGCCTGGCCGCGGGCCTGAGCACCCACAAGGGCGAACTACTCTCGGAATCGGTTGCGGCAGCGCACGGTTACGCCGCGCACTCCCTGGCCGTCTGAGACGTCATCCGGAAAGGTTGACACGGTAATGCCCGGTGATGGTGACCGGCCATGACCACCGAACGATGGTTCCCGCCCGAAGGTGATGTTCACGTACGGATCTGGCTGGCCGGCGTGGTCTTCGATTACACGGTCACTGCGGCGGCAGTGCGTAACTTGATCCACGATTGGAGGCAAAAGCATTGGTTCACAATCGAATTCATACGCGACGCCATCGACGACTATCGGCTGCTGCCGCGCCTGCCGTGCGAACGACTGTTCCTCGGACCGTGACCGGCAGCACCAAGATGACGGTGGGTCGGGTTGATCAGCGCTGTACCCGGGCTGTTCCGTCGCACGCGGCTCCGCAGCGTGGCGCCGAGGGTTCCGCTTACTGAACCAACCTTTCCGGACATGGCACCAGCCCCCCGCCGCCGATCAGGAGGCGGAGCGATGCCCAGGGCGCACGTGCTCGAAGATGAGGATCGTCTCCGTGGACGCGACGGCGGGGTGCGCGCTCAGATGCTCGAGCACGAAGGTGCGTAGTTCGCCGGAGTCGGCGGTGGCGACATGGATCAGGTAATCGTCCGCCCCGGCAATGAAATACACGTTCTCGACCTCCGGCAGCGCGGCCATCTGCTCACCGAATTCGGCCAGCTGGCCGCGCGCCGACGCACGTACCCGCACCGCGATCATGGCCTGCAGATCGCGACCCAGCGCGGCCGGGTCGATGTCGGCGTGGAACCCGCGGATCACCCCGTGTTCCACCAGCGCCCGCACCCGCCCCAGGCAGGTCGAGGGTGCGATCCCCGCCGCCGCGGCCAGCGCATTGTTGGTCATTCGCCCGTCGCGGGCCAGCTCATCGAGCAGCAGCCGGTCGATGGCATCCAGCGGAACCGCCCCGCCCGACACATTCGATCCTGAAGAAACCTTCTTCATGGAGGAACTGTATCGAACTTCCTTCACGTGGAAGGGCGGATCACCCGAATATTCGTCCCTGAGCGGTCACGAGCCGACCCAGATGTTCCAGCTGGTGGCGCCGCGCTCCCGGTGCCCGCTCCGCTCCAGGTAGGGCACCTGCCGGCTGAAGTACCGCTTCGCCTCGCACTCCTCGCCGCACCGTGCGTGCTGCGTCAAGGCTCGTTGTGCCACTTCCAGATTCAGCACCGGGTGATCCGGCATGCTGTGCGTAACAGGTCGATTCACCGCATCAACTCCCTACGTGTGGAGCGTCGGCGGGCACCGGCGCCCCGCACGCGATGAGCCGACGCTTGGCCTGGTTCTTCACCGGACACACCGAAACCGGACAATTCCGGTGTGTCTGCATGGTCAGATGTGCGTATTCGATTGTCATCATTGGCAATTCGCTATGGTCGGTGACGGATGGGTTGGACACGAACTCAGATTTACTCCGATGCCAACGGATTTGGGACCGCCATGGGTGGCCGGTCGCGGCTATTGCGCCGAACTTCCACCACGGTGGGTTCCAAATTTCAGTGCCTTCGATAGAAAGGCTAGGAAAATGTCTGGCTCCACCCTCGCCGCCCGTGCCCTCGGTCGACTCTTGGCCGAATACCGCCAACGGGCGCAATTGACCAGATCCGCCGCGGCGCGGGTCGTGGACACCTCGATACAGACCATCGGCCGCCTGGAGGACGGACTCAAGACCAAGGTGTCCCGGGTCTGGATCAACGCGCTCGCCGACGCTTACGGGTGCAGCGACGACGAGCGCCGTCTATTGCTCGGTCTCGCCCAGGAAATGGCCTCGGCACAGCAGAATTGGTGGCGGCCGTACGAGGATACGATGAAACCTCGTTTCGATTACTACCTCGGATTGGAAGCTTCCGCCCGCCGCGTATCCTTCTGGCGACAGGCGGACGTGCCCGGGCTCTTCCAGACTCCTGAGTATCGTCGCGCGATCGAATGGACCGAGCACCCCACGATGCCACCGGAACAGGTGGAAAGGCGCGTTGAAATGGCCATGAGACGAAAGAACCGATTGGAAGACAAAGGGTTCGAGATCGATGTCGTCTTGTCGGAAGCTGCCCTGCGCGGTCAGATCGGCGGACCGGCAGTTCTGGCCGAGCAGCTCCGATACCTCGCCGATCTGAGCGAGCTGCCGAACGTGTCGATTCGGTATGTTCCCCACGACGCTCCGGGCCATCTTGGTTCGGTGGTGGAATCCTTTGTCCTGCTGGAGTTTCCCAAGCTTCCCGCTACCGGGATGGTTGAACCGCCTGTGGTCTACATCGAAGGTTTTGTAGGAGACCTCTACCTGGAACGAGAGCCCGAGGTGCGGCGGTATCGGCACGCGTTCGGCGAGATCGGCCGAGTAGCATTGGATCCGGCCACAACCAGGCAGATCATGTTGTCGAGAGCTAAGGAGTGTGGCGAATGAACATCGAACTGTCCGAAGCCGATTGGTTCAAATCCAGCTACAGCCATTCGGGCGGAGAATGCCTGGAAGCCGCCCACCTCAGCCACGCGAGGGTCGGAGTACGGGATTCGAAACTGGGAGACTCGACCCCGGTGCTCGTGTTCTCCCCGGCGGACTGGGACGTGTTCAACGCTGCCGTGCAGGCCGGGAAGTTCGATCTCGGCTGATGCCCGGGGAAGGTCGAGGGCTCGGTCCGTGGCATTTCGATGCCCATGCAGAGATCTACGACCGCGCTCGACCTGATTACCCGGCCGCACTGTGGAAACGGTTGTGGGAGTTCGGGTTGTTGCGGTGCGGCGTGCGGGTGGTCGAGCTCGGCGCCGGGACCGGATTGGCGACGGGTCCGATGCTGCAGGCCGGTGCCGCTGTCACCGCGGTGGAGCCGGGGCAGGGCCTGGCCGGCCGTCTGCAGCGTCGATGGCCGGAAGCGTCCGTGATCATCGACCGCGCCGAAACAGCGCCTTTGCCGTCCGCCGCCTTCGATCTGGCCGTCGCGGCGACGGCCATCCACTGGTTCGATCTCGACGTGGTGTTGCCGAGAATTCACCGCGCGCTGGTCACTGATGGTCATTTCGCGGTGTGGCGTCACGTCTTCGGCGACCCGTCGGCCGTTGCGACGCCATTTCGGCAGCGAATAGCCGAGATCGTCGCGCGTCGCGGCGACCTCACCCCGCCGCGCCGACCGGCGGACTTCGATACCGAGGCATGGGTGCGCCGCCTGACCGGCAGTGGGCACTTCGTCGCCGCCCATGTCGAACGGTTCTCCTGGACAATCGAACTGAGTGCCGACCAGATCCACGATCTGTTCACCACCTTCAGCGACTGGACGGCCGCCGAAGTCGACGAGGCGGCCCGCGCGGTTCACACCCTCGGCGGGCACATACTCGAGCACTACGTCACCCCGCTGATCATCCTGAAGCGCGCCGCAGCCCCCGGAACGGCCACCACCTGACGGACCGGGTGCGAGGCTGTTGGATAGTCTCGATCCATGGGTACGTTCTGGCACTCTGTCACGCCGCCGCCGGCCGCCTGATCGGGCGCAGCGGCAGACTTGCGTTTCGCGTTCCGGCTGACCTCCGACGGCAGCCCGGATTCGTCGTGCGCCCGTTTCGATTCCTTCCCCCTTCGGAATTCGACGACGGAGTACTCGACAGTGTCCGAACGCATGTCCACGCTGACCCCTGAACACACCCCTTCGACCTCCTGGCGCGGTAGTGCGCCGATCCTCGCCGCATCGGTGCTGTGGGGCACCACCGGTACCGCGGCATCGCTGGCTCCGGCCGGAACATCCGCTGCCGCAATCGGTTCGGCCGGCTTGACCCTCGGCGGACTGCTGCTGTTCGTCACCGGCCGCGGGCATCGGATGCGCGCAGCCGTGTCGGAACGGTGGCTGCTGCTACTCGGCGCGGGTGCCGTGGCGGGGTACCCGGTCACCTTCTATCCGGCCGTGGCCCGCACCGGCGTGGCCGTGGCCACGGTCATCGCCCTCGGGAGCGCCCCGGTCTTCGCGGGCCTGCTGGCCTGGCTCACCGGCCGAGGGCGACCGCCCGCGAGATGGTGTGCCGCTACCGGGCTGGCCGTAATCGGTTGCGCCGTACTGGTTATGGGGCCGCGATTCGGCAATGCGACCCCGATCGACCTGCTCGGCATTCTGCTCGCAGCTTGCGCGGGCCTGACCTACGCCGTCTACTCGCTGATCGGCGGCACCCTCATTACCCGCGGCCACACCTCCGGCTCGGTCATGGGCGTCATGTTCGGTCTCGCCGCCGTCCTGGTCCTGCCCGTGGTCGCAACCTCCGGCCCGATCTGGCTGACCACTCCGCGTGGCCTGGCGGTCGCCCTGCACCTCGCGTTCTTCACGACGTTCCTTGCGTACCGCCTGTTCGGGTACGGCCTGCGCCACACCACCGTCGAGTCCGCCACCACCCTCACGCTCGCCGAGCCTGCCGTCGCCGCCCTGCTCGGCGTCACCATCGTCGGCGAGCGCCTGCCCCTGCCGTCCTGGTGCGGCCTGATCGTCCTCGGTGCCGGTCTGGCCGTCCTGACATTCCCCGCAAGAAGGTGAAAGCCACCGCTCCCCAATCACTTCCGTCGCCTGTAACCGGGGCGGGGCAACTGCTGTCGGAGGTGCGGCGGGTCAGTCCTTGAAGTACACGAGCTGGTGACTGGTGGCCAGCGCGGTGCCTTCCTCGGTCCACAGGTGGGCCGACTGGTCGAAGAAGCCATTGCCGAAGTGTTGTGCCCGGGCGGTCGCGAGAACGAACCGTCCGGGATCGGCGAGCGGGTCGAGCTCGGCGTGGAAGTAGACGGTGAGCGAGACGGTGCCCGCGGGGACCATCCGGCCCAGGCGCAGTATGACGCGCGGGAAGAAGATATCGCTCATCGCCGCCACGGCCGGAAAGTCCAGCGAGCGTGCAGGCGTGTCCCGAACCCACAGGGTGGAGGTGGATGTCGGGGCCGGTGCGCCGTCATCGCCCCCGGCGAACGGCCCGCGGCCCGCCACGAAGCGCATCTCGTAATTCCGCAGCCATGCAGGCGATTCGGGTAGTTCCGCCACCTCGAGGGAGCGGGGCGCGGGCGCGGCGGGCGGGCTGATCTCGGTGTCGGACCAGGTCGGACGACGCAGCGCGGACACCACGGTCGCGGTGGTGGCCACGGTGTCGTCCTGCCGCATGGTCACGACCCAGTGCTGAGTGGTGCGATTGGTCCGCACGGGCTCGGCGTCGATGGTGAACGGTCCCGTGGCGATGGGCCCGGCGTAGTTGACCGTGAGCGACAGCGGACTGCCCGCGCAGCGCGGGTCGTCGAGAACGGCCCGCAGCATGGTGGCGGCCGTGATCCCGCCGAAGGGGCCCACCATGTTCGAGTAGTCGGCCGCGGTGTGGCCGAGAAAGCGGCCCTCCCCATCCGGCGTCAGCGCCGTGGCGGTATCGAACGGGTGCTCGAGGGTTGTGGTCGACCCCAAGACGAATTCTCCTTCGAACAGGTGCAGATTCGTGCGCGCGAGCGCGTGGCCCTCCGTCTCGTCGGAGAATAGCCTCCGTCGACTATAACGACCGTTATAGAGCGATCCGACAGGGGTCCTGCGGCTTGTGCGGCGAGCTCCGAGGTGCGGGAATTCCTTGCCCGCGACACGGATTCGAGGCATATTGCATGCCCGGCGTCTTGTGGTTATAACCAGCGTATGACGGTTGACGCCACGCTTGCCGCCCGCGGCCTCCTGCTCGATATGGACAGCACGCTCGTGAATTCCGAAGCCGTAGTGGAGTTGCTGTGGCGACGCTGGGCCGCCGAGCACGGCCTGGCGGCGGCCGATGTGCTGGCCGTCGCGCACGGCCGCCAGGGCTGGGCGACCATGGCCGAACTCCTGCCGGACCGCCCCGCCGAGCTCAACCGCGCCGACAACGACCGCATGCTCGCCGAGGAAGCCACCATCGTCGACGGCGTCGTACCCATCGCCGGTGCCCCGGAATTCATGGCCGCCCTCGCCGCCCTACCCCACGCCCTCGTGACCTCCGCCAACCACGTCCTCACCGAAACTCGGATGACCGCCGCCGGCCTCCCCATCCCCCGGATCCGCATCACCGCCGAATCGGTGACGGTGAGCAAGCCCGACCCGGAAGGCTTCCTGAAAGCCGCCGCCGAACTGGGCCTTTCAGCCGACGACTGCCTGGTCTTCGAGGACTCGCAAGCAGGCATCACCGCCGCCAAGGCAGCACGCATGCGTGTCATCGGCGTCGGCCCCCGCGCCGCCACCCTCGAGCCGACCGCCCACGTCCCCGACCTCACCCACATTCGAATCGAGCCGCTCCCCGGCGGCTCGATCGCTGTTCACGTATCAGCCTGACCCAGAAATGGTTTCACCGCAGGATCTCCACGCCTCCCCCAGTCCTTCATCGCACTCAGCGGTTGGTGTCGTCGGTGCCGAGGAGGACGGCGGAGCGGATACACGGGGTCGCCGTAGTACTCGCCGAGAATCGGGCGGATATCGAAGTAACCGCAGTTGAGGGTGCTATCGGTCGTGACGCCGGGTCCAAGGAGGCGCGACCGCTGGATGACCCCTACCAGGGGGTATTCCCGAACTTCGTTGAATTCTCGGCGATTGCTACCGGAACCACAGATAAAGGCAGCGATCAATTGCTCGGAAGAATCTGGCGGAGTTATGGTTGTGGCGCTGCCAGTGCTATTCGCCGTGCCGCGGATGTATCGGCCCGTATTTCCACCGCTGATTCGGTAGCAGTCGACCGAGTAGTCTTCCACGCACGTTGCACGCGGATAGCCTGGTGCAATCGAGTTGAATGGATCATCAGAAGGATCAGCAATGTTCGCAATGACCAGGCAAACGGTGGCTCGGGCCGTCCTCGCCGGTGCGATTGCGGTGGCTCCGGTCACCGCCGTGACCGTGCCTGCCCAGGCCGATGTGGTCACCAACTACACCCCCACCCCCGTCGATCAGCACTGGGACCACGGCTGGGACAGTAAGCATTTCTTCCCTGGCTGGAAATTCTTCCCTCCGGGCTGGGGGATCCCTCCGGGATGGTTCCACCATCTGCTGCCGTTCGAGCCGTTCGATTTCTTCGATTGGGACTAGGTTGTGGCTCCCAATGATTTGAGCCAGTCGATGATGAGGGCCAGGAAGAATCCGGCGCGGTAGGTGGTCGCGAGCTCGTCGTAGCTGGCGACCGCCCGCCGGCGCTCGGCCTTGTTGAAGGCGCGTTCGATGACGTTGCGCGTAGAGCTGCGCGTCGAGGCTCAGCGCCCGGCCACCCGCGCTGCCTTGTGGCCGGCATCGAGGCGTCGCAGACACTCCGGCTTGTCTGGGCCTGACAGCGAGGCGAACCCGCCGCCAAGTCCCGTCGCCACCCATCACCGCTTTTCCGCGAAAGCTACCGGGACCCCTACACGGCGCAACGAGGTCTGAGCCGGGGTCCGGGCGGCGCTGGCGTCGGGGCGCCGCCCGGAGTTTTTGCGGCTCAGGCGTTTTCGATCGCGGTCGGGTGGCCCAGGCGGGAATTGAAGCGGGAGTAGCCGAAGTACACGATGAGTCCGACCACCAGCCATGCCACGAAGCGCACCCAGGTTTCCCAGGGCAGCGACCAGATCAGATAGATGGAGAAGCCGATGCCTACGACGGGCACCACCGGCATGAGCGGCAGCCGGAATTCGCGCGGCTCGTCGGGCCGGGTGTAGCGGAGCACGATCACCGACACGCTGACCACGATGAACGCCATCAGGATGCCGATATTGGTCAGCTCCGCAACGGTATTGATGGGCAGCAGCCCGGCCAGGATCGCCGAGCCGGCGCCCACGATCCAGGTCACCCGGGTGGGCACCTTGCGGGTGGGATGGGTCTTGGCGAACCATTCCGGCAGCAGCCCGTCGCGGCTCATGGCGTACCAGACGCGGGTCACGCCCAGCATGAAGGTGAGCACCACGGTGATGATGCCGACGATGGCGCCGATCGCGATGATGTTCGCGATGCCCGGCATCCCCACGGATTTGAACGCGGTCGAGAACCCGGAGGTCGGGCTGATCTCGGTGTACTTCTGCATGCCGGTGAGCACCAGCGTGGCCAGCACGTACAGCACCATGGCGATGGCCAGCGAGTAGATGATCGCCTTGGGCAGATGCTTTTTCGCCTCGGTGGACTCCTCGGCCGCGGTGCTCATGGCGTCGTAGCCGAAGACGGCGAAGAACACGGTGGCCGCGCCCGTCCATACCGCGCCGGTGCCGAACGGGAAGTACGGGTGGTAGTTCGCGCTGTCGATCTTGAACAGGCCGAGCACGATGATCAGCAGCACGATCGCCACCTTGATCCCCACCGCGACGGTCTCGAACCGTCCCACGCTCTTGATACCGCGCGACAGCACCCACGCGCTGCCCAGACAGAACAGGATCGCGAACACGTCCACCACATGCCCGTCCCCGGTGCCGGAAGCCCCGAGCATCCAGTGCGGCAAGGTGATTCCGATCTGATCGAGCAGGAAGTTGAAGTACCCGGACACGCCGATGGCGACCACCGCCGCCACCGCCACGTACTCGAGCAGCAGATCCCACCCGATGAACCAGCCCGCCAGCTCACCCAGCGACACATACCCGTAGGTGTAGGCCGACCCCGCCCTGGGCACCATGCCCGCGAATTCCGCGTAGCAGAGTGCCGCACACGCACTGGCCACTCCCGCGATCAGGAAGGAGATGAGGACCGAGGGCCCGGTCGTATTGTGTGCGACCGACCCGGCCAGGGCGAAGATGCCAGCGCCGATGATGCCGCCCACCCCGATGGCCGTCAGCTGCCATAACCCGAGCTGCTTGGACAGCCGCTCGTCCGCGGGTGTGTCGTCCTCCACCTCAGAGATCGGTTTGCGACGCAAGATCTGGCCGCGTAACTCCGCAATGGACATGCGGGATCCTTTCGTTCCGCCGCGCCCCGCTCCGATGCGGTGGCGCAGGTCACACAAGAGCTAGATCAGCTAATCCGACCACGGCCCACGCTGTGATCGGGCTGTTGGTTAAATAAAGTTCAGAATCGTCGTCTGATCGGCCGAAGCGAAATCCTCAGCGTCCTGCGCCCGGTCCGAACGAGCGCAGGAAGAACGCGAGATTGGCCGGGCGCTCGGCCAGTCGGCGCATGAAGTAGCCGTACCACTGGTCGCCGTAGGGCACATAGGTGCGCAGGTGCGCGCCCGTGGCGACCAGCCGCTGCTGCTCGTCGTCGCGGATGCCGTAGAGCATCTGGAATTCGAAGCGGTCCGGCGCCCGCTGCGCCGCGCGCAGGTAGTGGGCGGCGGCGTCGAGCATGACCGGGTCGTGGGTGGCCACCATGGGATAGCCCAGGCCGCGCATGAGGATGTCGAGGCAGCGCAGATAGGACGCGTCCACCTCGTCGCGGCCCTGGTACGCGACCCCGGCGGGTTCGCGATAGGCGCCTTTGCACAGGCGGATTCGCGATCCGGGACCGGACAGGTCGCGGCAGTCGCCCTCGGTACGCAGCAGATACGCCTGCAGAACCGTGCCCACCCAGGGGAAGTCCGCCCGTAGCGCGTGCACGACGGACAGGGTGGAATCGGTGGTGGTGTGGTCCTCGGCGTCCACGGTGACCCAGACCCCCGCCGTCGCGGCCGCGGTGCAGATCTTGTGGGCGTGTTCGAGAGCGATGGCGTGACCGTCCCTCGGTAGCGCCTGTCCGAGCGCCGAGAGCTTGAGCGAAACCTCCAACGGCCGCACCTCTCCCGTGGAACCGGGCAGATCGCCCAGGGTTGCGAGCAGGGCGAGGTAGTGCGCGACGGTGGCACGCGCCTGCGCGAGGTCGGTGGTGTCCTCGCCCAGATAGTCGAGGCTGACGTACTGCCCGGAGTCGAGCAGCGTCCCGGTGGCCGCCGCGGCATCCGCCTCGGATTCCCCGGCGACGAAGCGCCGCACCATCTTCCGGGTCGACGGCAGCCCGGTCACCGTCCGTTCCACCCGCGGCGACCGCGAGGCCGCCAGCAGCGCCGGGCGCAGCACGGTCGTGAACATCAGTGCTCCCCCGCTTCCGTCGCCACGGTCTGATGCGGATACCGGTGATCGGTCGGCGGCACGAACGTCTCCTTGATCGTGCGCGCCGAGGTCCAGCGCAGCAGGTTCTGCGCCGACCCGGCCTTGTCGTTCGTGCCGGAGCCCCGCGAGCCGCCGAACGGCTGCTGGCCGACCACCGCGCCGGTCGGCTTGTCATTGATGTAGAAATTGCCCGCCGCGTACCGAAGTCGCTCGGACGCCTTCGCGACCGCCGTCCGGTCGTCGGCGATCACCGCGCCGGTGAGTCCGTACGACGACCCGCGATCGACCAGATCCAGCACCGCGTCGAACCCGTCCGGTGTCGCGTCGTCGTAGATGTGCACGGCCAGAATCGGCCCGAAGTACTCGGTCCGGAACGCCTCGTCACCCGGATCCTCGCCCAGCAGGACGGTCGGCTCGACGAAGTAACCCACACTGTCGTCGGCGCGACCGCCGGTGAGCACGGTCAGAGTGGGTGTCGCCTTGGCCCGGGCGAGGGCGTCCACATTGCGGTCGAAGGCGCGCCGATCGATCAGCGCCCCACCGAAATTCGTGAAATCGGTGACGTCGCCGTAGGTCAGCTCCGACACCTTGCCCAGGAAGTCCCCGGACATGCGCGACCACACCGATTTCGGGATGAACGCGCGCGACGCCGCCGAACACTTCTGCCCCTGGTAGTCGAACGCCCCGCGAATCAGCGCCGTACTCAACACATCCGGATCCGCCGAACTGTGGGCGATCACGAAATCCTTGCCACCGGTCTCGCCGACCAGCCGCGGATAAGTGTCGTACCCGGCGATGTTCTCCCCCACCGTGCGCCACAGCCGCTGGAACGTCCCCGTCGAACCCGTGAAGTGAATGCCCGCCAGCCGCCGATCCGCCAGCGCCACGGCCGATACCTCCGGACCGTGCCCGTGCACCAGATTGATCACGCCCGGCGGCAGGCCCGCTGCCTCCAGCAGCCGCATTGTCCAATACGCCGAAAACGCCTGTGTGGGCGAGGGTTTCCACACCACGGTGTTGCCCATCAGCGCCGGCGCGGTCGGCAGATTGGCCGCGATGGCGGTGAAATTGAACGGCGTGACCGCGTACACGAACCCTTCCAGCGGCCGGTACTCCACCCGATTCCACACCCCCGGCGTCGAGATCGGCTGCCCGGCCAGGATTCCGCGCGCGAAGTGCACATTGAACCGCCAGAAATCCACCAGCTCACACGGCGCGTCGATCTCGGCCTGATACGCGGTCTTCGACTGCCCCAGCATGGTTGCCGCCGACACCGTCTCCCGCCACGGTCCCGCCAGCAGATCCGCGGCGCGCAGGAATACCGCCGCCCGCTCGTCGAACGACAGCGTCCGCCACTCCGGAGCCGCAGCGGCAGCTGCCTCGATGGCGTCGGCCGCATCGTGCGCCTCGGCGACCGTGATGGTCCCGAGCACCGCCGAATGCCGGTGCGGCTGCACGACATCCACCACCTCCCCGGCACTCCGCCGCTCCCGTCCACCGATCACATGTGGAATCTCGAGCGGCGTCGCGGCGAGTTCGGTGAGCTCGGCCTGCAATCGCGCGCGCTCCGGGGTGCCGGGCGCGAAGGTCCCCACCGGTTCGTTCACCGGCGACGGAGTGACTGTGATGGCGTCCATGACAACCTCCTGGCGGATTGTGGCCCGTATCACCGGGCGAGTACGCCGAGTCAACCCCGAATCGCCCCACGGATATTGAGCCGATCGGCCAAAGAACCATCGAGCCTGTTGTACGTTCGGCTGAACATCGCTGACGCCCTCGTGCCCGGTCGATGGTGCTGTTCCGGCCCACGACCCCGCCTGGCCGAGCGTGTCGGTGCGGCAGTACCCAGGCTCGAGCACCGGAGACAGCATGACCGCAGATGAACGCCGCACCTCCACCGGTCTGCGGGCCGCCGAGTTCGACCGAACCGGAGTAGCGCTGCGGGAATTGCTCGGGGCACTGGGCACGACGCTCGTCGAACTGGTCGACGCACCGCTCGGGGACGAGGTGGCCATCCGGTCGGTGGCGCTGGTCGACAGTTCGGACCTGAGCTCGGAAACCGTTGCGCACGCCCCCATGTCGGACATGTACCTGCACGTGGGGATCGCCGAGGCCGAGGCCGTGCGGTGGCTCGAGGAGGTCGCCCAGTGGGCACCGGCGCAGCGACCCCGCGCGGTGCTGTCCAAGTCGGCGTCCGCGGCGGCCGGGTTGCGGCGGGCCGCGCTGCGGGCGGGGGTGGCGGTGGTCGGGGTGCATCCGCAGGCCCGGTGGGATCACGTCTACCCGCTGATCCGGCGGATGCTGGATCGCACCGGCCCGGCCCGCGACAGCGCGGACCAGGATCTGCTGGCTGCGGACACCGACCTGTTCGGGCTGGCGCAGATCATCGCGCAGAACGCGGGCGGCATGGTCACCATCGAGGACGCGCACTCGCACGTCCTCGCCTACTCGGCCTCCAACGATGCGGCGGACCGGCTGCGGGTCCAATCCATCCTGGGTCGGGAGGGGCCGCGCGAGTATCTGCGGATCCTGCAGCAGTGGGGTGTCTTCGACCGGCTGCGCCACACCGACGAGGTGGTCGACCTGCCCGCGCATGCCGAGCTCGACATCAAACACCGTCTGGCCGTGGGGATTCGGCGGCCGGGCGAGGGCAGCGCCGCCACCGTGCTCGGATCGATCTGGCTGCAGGAGGGCGAGCGGCCGTTCAAGTCCGACGCGGACGAGGTGTTGCGGGGCGCGTCGGCCATTGCCGCGCGGATCATCTCGCGCAGCCTGGACGCACCGTCCACCGAGGCCCTGCTGATCCAGCGTCTGTTCGGTGCGCGCGGCGGCGGGGTCGATGTGCCGTCGGTGGCGAGTGCACTGGGGATCCCGGTGACCGGCCCGGCCGCCCTCATCGGTTTCGCATCCACCGGCGCGACCCCCGCCGCCGCGGAGCTGTCGGCGCTGGGCAGCACACTTCGCTTGCGCGCCAGTGCCTTCCGTCGCGATTCGCTGGCGACTCTCATCGGCGACCGCGCCTACATCCTGCTCCCCCGCTACCACTCGGCCCGCGCGGTCACCGCCTGGACCCGACAGCTGGTCGACCAGTTGGAATCCACCGGCGCCCCGATCCTGCGCGCCTCCATCGCCGTTCCCGTCGCCGAGCTGACCGACGTCGCCCGGGCCCGCCTCGAGGTGGACCGCGTCCTGGACAGCACCGCGGCGGGCTTTCCGAAGGATCGGGTCACCACCCTCGCCGAATCCCGTACAGCCGTACTGCTCGGCGAGATCCTCGATCTCATCGCCGCCCGCCCCGAACTCGAGGACCCGCGCCTGACCGCCCTGTTCGACTACGACCGCGGGCACGCCGCGCAACTCGAGGCCAGCGTCGACCACTACCTGCGCCATCACGGCGACGTGCGGGCCGCGGCCACCGCGTTGCGTATCCACCCGAACACGCTGCGCTACCGCCTGCGCCGCGCCCAGGACATCACCGGCATCGACCTCGACGACCCGGCCGATCGCCTACTGCTCGAACTGCAACTGGCCCACCACCGCCTCGGCGTGGACCGGATTCGGCACCGGCCGCCCCAGCACTGAGCAACCATCCAGCGAAGTACGGCCTATTCCGTCAGCGCCGCTTCCGGAATCGGCCACGATTCATGGAGATCCTCTGGCCTCGAGGAGAAATCGTCACGCGCCGTCTGGTGCGCGGGCCGGATTTGCCTCGGCGCGGCGGTTCGGGACCGCGGGAAACGCGCGCAACCGACACATCGCAGGGTCGTTCTGGCACCCTGTCCCAATGAGGTGGTCAATCGTCCTGGTTGCTGTGCTCGTGCTGGCAGCCGGGTGTGCTGCGCGGCAATCGGATTCACCCTGGCGCGAGGTATCGCTGCCGCAACATGGGGCGCGGGTGCTGGAGTTTGCGCCGATCGCGGGCGGCGTGCTCGCACTGGGCTCGATTCCGGCCGGCGACGGTCGCGCCCCGGCCGCCTGGTCCTCCCCCGACGGCACTCGCTGGACATCGGTCCCCGTACGGCCCGACAGCCCGTACGGCGCACTGGCAGAACTGATTTCGGCGGGCACCGGCACGCACACCGTGGTGCTGGGTGAGGCTTTCGGTGGCGCGCACAGCAATCCGCGCATGACCATCTGGAGCGGCGACGGCCGGGGCCTCGCCGAACACGCTCAGGCCATGGAGATGTTCGGCGGCCCCCACGCCATTGCGGTGACCGCGGCGGCCGCGCGCGGCAGCACCGATCTGCTGGTGGGCGGCTGGGACGGCGACAACGGCCGCTACGGCGCCGCGTTCTGGACCTCCGCCGACGGCGCCGACTGGCAGCGGCACGCGGGCGATCCGGCGCTGTCGTCCGCACCCGGCGAACAGACCGGCGTGGCCGGGGTCGGTACCGGCACGCAGGGCTTCGTCATCGTCGGGGAAACCCTGCGCGACAACATCCTTCGGCCACTCGAATGGACCTCACCCGACGGCTTCGGATGGCAGCGTCACGAGCTGCCCGGCGCGAATGCCGTCGCCGCGCGCGTCGGCTGTGGCGATACCGGTTGCACGGTGCTCGGCCAATCCATCGGCGCCACACCGCATGTGCTGTGCTGGCCGTCGGCCGACGCCGATCCCGTACCCGTCCCGGGCACGGGATCGGTCGACGTTCTGCAGGTACTGGCGACCGCGTCACGCGTATTGAGTCTCGTGGCGCTCGACCACGTCGTGCAGTTGGCCTCGATGACGCCGAATTGCACTGGATGGCAACAGATTTACCTACCCGAGAGCGCTCCGGTCGCCCGCATGATCGCGCTGCCCACCGGCCTGCTGCTGGCCACCACCGAGGCCGACCGCAGCAGGCTCTGGCTGCATGCCCTGCCCTGACGGCAGGGCATCGGTCACCGCGTCACGAGGCGACGGGCAGCGACCGCACCCCGTACATCATGGCGTCGTAGTCGAAGACGACGTCGCCCATAGCCCTCGGGAATATGCAATCCGCGCTCCGACCACGCGCCACGGCTCCCGAGTCGAGTAATACCCTTGCCGCACAAGAGCTACAGGTCGGCCGACCTCAGACCGCGGCGAGTTCGTGCTGCAGCACTTCGCTCGCGGCACGTTCACCCGAGCGAATGGCTCCGTCGACCCAACCGCACATGACGGCCGAGCTCTCGGTTCCGGCCCAGTGGATCCGGCCGCACGGTTCGCGCAGCGTACGGCCGAACTGGGTGAGCACACCGGTCGGTGTGTGACTGAGCATCCCGCCACCGGAATAGCGCTCGGTACTCCAGTCCTGCTCGATGTAGTCGACCGGGAGACCGGCCTTTTCGCCGAATCGCGTGACCAATTCGTGGAGTATCGCCGTTCTGCGTTCGGCGGCATCGAGTCGACCGATCTGTCGTGCGATGGGCCCCTCGGAAATGACGCACAGGACCCCGGGCCGCCCGGTGTCGGTGCAGCCGTCGATGGTGACGGTGGCCGGCGACCCCGGCGCGAGCGACTGACCCGACAATCCGTCGCGCCGCCAGAACGGCTCGTCGTACAGGACGGAAATCTTGATGATCGCGCCACTGGGCACCCGCTGATGCAAGAGCGAGCGATCGACCGGCAACATCGGCTCGTACCGGATCTGACCGGCAATCGCCAAGGGGACGGCCACGATCGCCCGACGTGCACGCACCGTCGATCCATCCGCATGCACCCTCACCCCGGCAGCGTCCTGCTCGATACTGTGCACCGGCTGCGACAGGTGAATCGAGTCGCCGAGCTCGGCCGCCATCGGCCCGTAGATCGCACCCATGCCCCCGACGATCCGGGCGTCCTGGGCGCCGCCCTTGACGCCGAACATGAAGTTCGGCCCCCCTCCCGATGCCATCTGATACAGCGCGAAAAGCATCGACACTTCCGAGGCGGCCGAGGTGTAACTGCCCGCGATGGCGGTCTCGAGCAGATCGTAGGCGGGCTTGGACCAGACGGTGCGATCCAGCCACTGCGCCAGGCTGATCCGATCCCACTTGTCGGCCTTCTTCGCCTCCCACGGTGCCTCGAGCGGGATCGACTTGCACATGTGCCCCAGCTCGACAAAGCTCGCGCCGAGATTCATCGACGCCCAGGGGCTCATCGTCCACGGGATCGTGCCGGTGTAGCGGTGCTGCTTGCCGTCGACGACCATCATGGCCTCGCCGTCGGTGTACTGCCGGTAACTCCGTACCCCGAACTCGTTCATCAAGGCATGGATGCGGTCCTGTCCCGGCCCTATCCAGGCGCCACCACGGTCGATCCAGCAACCGTCCGCGCGCACCTCGGTGAAGGTGCGCCCGCCGAGCCGGTCGCGGGCTTCCAGCACCACCACCGATCGCTCCGCTTGTTTCAGCCGCAACGCAGCCGTCAACCCCGCGAATCCGCCACCGATTACGCAATAGTCGAAGTCTGTCATCGAGAGCCGCCTTCGTCTTGAAGTTCCCCTGGCCACCATCGGGCCACGGCACTGCTCGCACCCGCGACTCCACGGATGCGAACCACCTTCGATCGGACTCACACCTCAAACCGGCAATTCTATAGCAAATTGCACGGGCGGCTGCCGGCCCCCGCTCCGTTGGTGTCGAGAGCCGTTCGGTTCCAACACCTTCTTCTATGCGGGCCCGCGCACCACCGGCAGCAGCGCCCAGCGCTGTCCGCTGGTCGGACCGCAGTGGAACGGCCAAGCGTCCCAACGGTTCCGGCGACCGATTCCTTTCTCGGGTGGCGGCGGTCTACCTGGTGACAAGCCGAGAAGGAGTGCTGATCGCCATGAACATCCCCACCACCATGCGGGCTCTGCAGCAGACCTCGCTGCAGGGCCCGCAGGACCTGCGCCTGATCACCGACGCGCCGGTACCGGTTCCCGGTCCGGGCGAGGTCCTGATCCGGGTCGCTGCCGCCGGAGTCAACTTCGCCGACATCTCCCAGGCCCACGGCACATTCCTGGGCGGACCACGACCACCGTACACGGCGGGGTTCGAGGCCGCCGGTGAGATCGTCGCGATGGGAGACGAAGTGGCCGAACTGAATCCGCGGGCCCGCGTCGTCGGCGTCGGGGCTGGAGCATTCGCCGAATACGCGGTGCTGCGCGCCGCCTCGGCCGTGCCGATCCCGGCCGGGTGGACCGCCGAGCAGGCACTCGGACTGGTCGTGAACTGGCCCACCGCGCTCGCCGCATTGAAACCGTTGGGCCGCATAGCCACTGGTGAGACGGTCCTCATCCATGCCGCGGCGGGCGCGACCGGCCAGGCCGCAGTGGCCATCGCAAAGTACTACGGTGCGACCGTCGTCGCCACCGCCTCACCGGGCAAACACGAAATCGTGCGCGGACTCGGTGCCGACCACGTGCTGGACTCGCGGTCAGAGCACGTTGCCGCCCAGGTCCTGGAGCTGACCGGCGGCGCAGGAGCCGACCTGGTGCTCGAATCCGCCGGTGGCGTGACCTTCACCGCCAGCCTCGCCGCGGCCAAACGGGTCACCGGACGGGTCGTCGTCTACGGCATGGCAGGAGGCGATACCGCCGTCACCAACTGGGAGTTGGTGTACAAACACCAGATTCACCTCATCGGCCTCAACATCGGTGTGCTCATCCAGACCGCACCCCGCGTCTTCGGCGATATCGTGGCCGAAATGTTCGCGCTCATCGCCGCAGGTGTCCTCACTCCCACCAGGCCCACCACGCACGATCTCGCCGACGGCCCGAAGGTCCTCGCCGAATTGGAATCCCGCGCCACCGTCGGCAAATTGGCCCTGTTGCCCTGACCGCTCCGGACACCCGCTGACCTGGGTTTCGATTCCTTTGAACCGCCGTCCCGGTCGTCACCGGTGATAGCCCGATCAGCGGGTACACGATCCGGACAGGGAGCAGCCCATGACAACCAGACATTCCGCAGCCCAGCGGCAGCCTAAACTCGCGGCATGACGGCGCACCTGCTGGAGGCGGCCGACCAGGACCGCTTCGCCGCCGAAACCGAGCAATTCCGCCGGGAACTGCTGGCGCACTGCTACCGCATGGTCGGCTCGGCCCACGACGCCGAAGACCTGGTCCAGGAGACATACCTGCGCGCCTGGCGCTCCTACGCCGCTTTCGAGGGCCGGGCCTCGGTTCGGTCCTGGCTGTACAAGATCGCCACCAATGTCTGCCTGTCGGCGCTCGAACCGCGCCGCATCCGAGTACTGCCCTCGGGCCTGGGAGGTCCCGCCGACGGGTCCGAGGGAGCACCGAGTCGCGTTGCGCCGGGCGAGGTTTCGTGGCTCGAACCATGCCCCGGCGGCTGGATCGCCCCGGCCGCGGACGACCCGGCCACAGCGGTGGTCGCCCGCGAGTCACTCCGCCTGGCCCTCATCGCGAGCCTCCAGCATCTCCCCGCCCGCCAGCGCGCCATCCTCATCCTGCGTGAGGTCCTCTCCTTCTCCGCCTCCGAAACCGCCGAAATACTCGGCACCACAACCGCAGCGGTCAAGAGCGGCCTGCAGCGCGCCCGCGCCCGCCTGAACGAATTGCCCTCGGGCCCAGAGGAATTGCTCGAACCGTCCGATCAGCGGGCGCAGGCATTACTCAACGGCTACATCGCCGCCTTCGAGCACGCCGACGCGGCTCTTCTGGAGCAGGTGCTGCGCGCCGATGCCACGCTGGAGGCGACCCCGTTCCGCGATTGGCAGGCGGGCCGGGTGAACTGCATCAGCATGCTCGATGCCTATGTGATGGGCCGGCCCGGCGACTGGCGGATGCTACCCACCTCGGCCAACGGGCAGCCCGCCGCCATCGAGTACCACCGGGACATCGATGGTGTGCTCCGCGGTCACGGCATCGTGGTCCTGGCGCCGACCGCCGCCGGTGTCCGCGGTGTGATCTCGTTCCACGACCCGGCGCTCGTCGCATTGTTCGGCTTCCCCGAGGTGCTCGCGGAATGAGCCGGTAGAAAAGGGTTTCCGCCGGGCGCTGCTGCCGAGATTTCACGAACCCCGCACGGTGCAAATGTATTTCATACTCGGCGGGTAGATAGGGATACCCGCAATTCGCGGTTATAAAACATCGGCATAACTTTTCAATTGCGACAGCCCGAACTGGACAAATAACCCTTGCCGAGTAGAAGGGTTCGTGGCACTGTATACCAGGGTTTGGCTCAGTTCAACTCACGACGAGGAGTTTCGAAATGGGTAGCGAACTTTCGTGCGATGCCTCACTCGAGAACGCCTTCGACTTTCTGCAGCTTCAGCCCGACAATTCCGCACTGTTCGGCGCGGTCGATTCACGGAAGCGGTCGCTGCATATCGTTCTCGTCGCTCCACCGTATTTCGATATCCCCCCGGTCGGCTACGGCGGTGTCGAGGCCGTTGTCGCCACGCTGGCCGATGAGCTGGTCGATCAGGGTCACCGCGTCACACTGCTCGGCGCCGGCCGCGCCGGTACGAAGGCCCGATTCGTCCGGGTCTGGGACGATGTCCAATCCAGGCGGCTGGGCGAGCCGTACCCCGAGATCGTCAATGCCATGAAGGCCTGGCAGATCATCGAGGCACTGCACGTCGAGGACCCGATCGACGTCGTGCACGATCACACCTTCGCCGGCCCGGGCAACGCGGCCGCCTACCGGATGCTCGGGATTCCCACCGTCGTCACCGTGCACGGTCCGGTCGACCCCGAGATGCACGAGTACTACCAATCGTTCGATCGCAGTGTGCGGCTCGTGGCGATCAGTGACCGGCAGCGCGCGCTGGCGCCGGATCTGAACTGGATCGGCCGCGTGCACAACGCGATTCGCCCCTCGGAATGGCCCTTCCGCACCGAGAAGCTCGACTACGCCCTGTTCCTGGGCCGCTACGCGCCCTACAAGGGACCCCACCTGGCGCTCCAGGCCGCACACTCCGCCGGTGTGCGCCTGGTCCTGGCGGGCAAGCTCAACGAGCCGCCCGAGCACGAGTTCTTCCACAACTACATCGAGCCGCTGCTGACCGACAGCGACGATGTCTTCGGTGAGGCCGACGCGACCGCCAAACGCCATCTGCTCGCCGGCGCGCGCTGCCTTTTGTTCCCGATTCGGTGGGAAGAACCCTTCGGCATCGTCATGATCGAGGCCATGGTCTGTGGCACACCGGTGATCGCGCTGCGCGGCGGCGCGGTGGAAGAGGTCGTCGAACATGGCGTGACCGGATGGATCTGCGACGATCCCGACGAACTACCCGGATTCATCGCCCGCGCCGATGAGATCGACCCCTACGCCTGCCGGGAGCGTGTCGAAAGGCTGTTCTCCACCGACCTGCTCGCGCAGGGCTACGACGCGGCCTACCACCGGGCGATCGAACTGGCGGCCGAACGGGCGTCCCGACCGGGCGTCCGGCTGCGGTTACCCGCGGCGACCCGGATCCTCAGCACCCAGCTGCCGGGTGGCCGCCCGTGAGCGTATTCAATGCCGGCCCACCCATTCTCATCGAGGGTGGCGCCGGCGTGGTCACCCTCGTCGAGGCCGGAACCTTCTGCCTGTCCGACCGACTCGGGGACATTCACCCCGGCACCGCCCACGGTTTGTACTACCGGGACACGCGCATCCTGACCCGATGGGAGCTGCGCGTGGACGGCCTTCCGCCGGAACAGCTTTCGGTGGTCGTGCGCGAACCCTTCCGGGCGCGATTCGTGGCGCGCAAACCGCCACCGCACGGTGTCGCCGACGCGACGGTGCTGGTCCAGCGCCGGCGCGTCGTGGGTGAGGGCATGCAGGAGTTCATCAGCGTGCTCAATCTCGGCGACGAGGACACCGCCCTGACGGTGGTTCTCGATGCCGAGGCGGACTTCGCAGATCTGTTCGCGGTCAAGGAGGGCCGGGCGGGCGGTGGCGGCGGCGAGTCCGCCGCCACCGAACAGGGGCTGCGTTTCACCGACCGCAGTCAGCAGGGGCGTGGCGTCATCATCACCGCCGGCGAGGACGCCGAGGTTCAGCCCGGATCGCTGACCTGGCAGGTGCTGGTCCCGGCACACGGCAGCTGGCAGACGGTGGTGCACTGCCAGCCGATCAACGATCATCGGGCCGTCCCGATGAACTTCGACGACGACGACGAATACAGCCCGGCGGACAAGATCCGCCGCTGGCGCGCCTCGACCACCACCCTCACCGCGAGCGGCGCCGGCCTCAACGCCATCCTGCAGCGCACCGAGACCGATCTGGGTGCGCTGCGTCTCGACGATCCCGCCGACGGCACCTCGTATGTGGCCGCCGGCGCGCCCTGGTTCATGGCCCTGTTCGGCCGCGACAGTCTGCTCACCTCGTGGATGGCGCTGCTGCTGGATTCGGACCTGGCCCTGGGCACACTGCGCCAGCTCGCGAAACTTCAAGGCACCGAGTCGAATCCGCTCACCGAGGAGGAACCCGGCCGCATCATGCACGAGCGGCGTTACGGTCCCGGCAGTGATCGGGTGCTCGGCGGCACCGTCTACTACGGCACGGCCGACGCGACGCCGTTGTTCGTGATGCTGCTCGCCGAATGCCGTCGCTGGGGTATCGGCACCGCAGCCGTTCAGGAGCTGCTGCCGGCCGCCGACGCGGCACTGGCCTGGATCGACTCCGACGCCGACCTCGACGGTGACGGCTTCGTCGAGTACCGGCGCAAGACCGACCGCGGCCTCGCCAACCAGGGATGGAAGGACAGCTGGGACGCGATCGGATTCGCCGACGGCCGCCTCGCCGATCCGCCGATCGCCCTGTGCGAGGTACAGGGCTACGTGTACGCGGCCCGGATCGGCCGTGCCGAATTGGCCGAGGAGGCCGGCGACCATGCTCTCGCCGAGCGGTTGCGCGCCCAGGCGGCCGACCTCAAAGCCCGTTTCGACGAGGCCTTCTGGATGCCGAAGAGCAGCTGCTATGCCCTGGCCTTGGACGGCTCGAAGCAGCCGGTCGATGTCGGATCGAGCAATCCCGGCCACTGCCTGTGGACCGGTATCGTGCCCGATGAACGCGCGGCCGAACTGGTCGAGCGGCTGGGCGCGGCGGACCTGAACAGCGGATTCGGTTTGCGCACACTGTCTTCCACCGCTCGCCACTTCAATCCCATGGGTTACCACACCGGTTCGGTGTGGCCGCACGATACGGCCATCGCCGTGGCCGGTCTGATGCGCTACGGCCACATCCCCGGCGCACTGGACCTGAGTGTGAAACTCACGAGCGGACTGCTCGAGGCCATCCTGGAATTCGGCGCCCGGCCGCCCGAACTGTTCTGCGGCTTCGCGCGCTCCGAATTCAGTTCCCCGGTGCCGTATCCCACCTCGTGCTCGCCGCAGGCGTGGGCGAGTGCGGCACCTCTGCTGCTCATGCGATCGTTCCTGGGGCTGATGCCCGACGTTCCCGGGCGCACCCTCACGATCGCGCCACGCCTGCCCGACCGGGCGGGCACCATCCGGCTCGCGGACCTCCGCCTGGGTCCGGCCACGGTGACCATCGAGGCGTGCGGCACCGACGCGAAGGTGCAGGGGCTGCCACCGGATTGGCAGCTGAACCGGAAATAGCGACGAGCGGTACCGGCCGATGCCGGTACCGCCCGGTCCTCGGACGCAAAATGGCGGCCTGGTGGCCGCCATATTGTTGTTCAGTTGGTACTTGTGTCCGGAGGGGGACTTGAACCCCCACGCCCTAATACGGGCACTAGCACCTCAAGCTAGCGCGTCTGCCATTCCGCCACCCGGACCGGTGATGCTCAGCAAGGTTATCGGATCGGACCGCCTGGACCAAATCGGTCGATGTCCTGGGTGTTCACCGCGGACTCGGAGGCGGTGGGAGTGGTTGCCGCCGGGCCGGTTCGCGACCCGGCAGGCCACCCCCCGATCTCAAACCTTCAGCGCCTCCAGCAGCGCGGCACGCTGCCGGGAACCCAGGCCGCCGATGCGGCGGTCGGCGGGGATCTCGGCCTCGTCCATCAGCTTGGCCGCCTTGACCGGGCCGATGCCCGGGAGCGCCTTGATGACCGCCGCCACCTTCGTCTTCTTGACCAGGTCCTCCTTGTCGGCGCGCTTGAGCACGTCGGCCAGGCTGACCGACCCCTTCTTGACCTGCGCGATGAGTTCCGAGCGGGCCTTGCGAACCGCCGCGGCCTTCGCCAGCGCCTCGGAGCGTTGTTCGGGGGTCATGGTGGGCAGAGCCATATGTCCTTACCTTTCACTCGTTCGCTGGTACGTCGCCGACGATTCAACATGACACCAGGCCCTCCGCAAGTACGACACACCGCGTGGACGTGGCCTACACGTCGATCGACCAGCGAAACATGGACACCGGGCATCGGTCGGCCGCCCGGAAGGATGCCGGTCATGCGACCAGGAGTTTGCTGGATCGCGGAGCTGGCAAATCCGGGCCGCGGCGGGTGGCATCGGTACTACGGTGGGCCCGAACATCACCGGGCACCGGCGGAAGGCGGGGCAGATGAAGGGGTCGTATTCGTACGCCGAGCCGGGCACGACCGAACCAACGCTGGCGGACCGATACGACAGCGCAGACCCCGTGACCTGGAACGGAGCGCAGGTCTACCCCCTGCACTCGGAAGGTGTCGGCGGCTCCCCCACCGCGGTCCGGCTGACACTGCGCAGCGCCGCCCCGCGCCCCGGGGTGCGCAGCCTCGGTATCGGGCTCGCCGTGGAGCGCGGACATGTGTTGCTGGAGGGCCGCCGGCTCAGGGGGGTTGACGTCTGGAGCGATGCCATGTCGGGCGGCATCGAGCTCCAGGTATGCCCGGCCGAGACCGATGCCGCCATCACCCTCACCCCCGTCTGGGTGGACGACACCGAGGCCACCGTGTCCTGGACCGGCAACTACGGCATCCTCATCGCCCGCGAACCCGCCATGACGGTCCTGCGCTGCAGCACCGGCGTCGGCCCGCCCGACTTCGGCGAACTGGTCGTGGAGCTCGCCATCGGCCCTACCCCGCCGCGCCCGGCCCCGCCCACCGAGGCCAGCCGCTACCAGAACGCGCTCTACGACCTGGGCGTGGCCATGCAGCGCCGGGGCGACGAGGAGCAGGCCTGCCAACTATGGACGCAGGCAGCCGAATTCGGTCATCCGGCCGCCGCTTACGATCTCGGTGTCTTCCGCTATCGCCGGGGCGATTTCACCGAGGCCGAACACTGGTGGCGCGCCGCCGCCACCCACGGCGACCCCCGGGCCATGGCCGGTCTCGCCGAACTCCTCGATCGCCGCGGCAATCCCAGCGAGGCCAGGCTGTGGCGGGCCGCCAGCACCGCGGACGATCAGTACCCGTGACGCCTTTCGTCAGGCGGACCTGTAGCGCCGCAAATACTCCCCTGTCAACGAGGCCGGGTCGGTCAGCAGTTCGGCGGGAGTGCCGGTGAACACGACCTCGCCGCCGTTCTTGCCGCCGTCGGGCCCGAGGTCGATGACCCAGTCCGCGTGTGCGACCACGTCCAGGTTGTGTTCGATGACCACGACCGTGTTCCCGCGCTCGACCAGGTTGTCCATGAGCGTGAGCAGGGTGTCGACATCGGACATGTGCAGGCCGGTGGTGGGTTCGTCGAGGACGTAGACCGTGCCGGTGTTCTGCAGCTGCGTCGCGAGTTTGATGCGCTGGCGTTCGCCGCCGGAGAGGGTGCTCATGGCCTGGCCCAGGCTCAGGTAGTCCAGGCCGACCTCGTTCATGGTGCGCAACTTGGCATTCAGCGCCTTCTCGGGGAAGAACTCCACGGCCGCCTCGGCGGAGAGCTCGAGGACGTCGGCAATCGACTTGCCGCGCATGGTGAGCGCGAGGACCCGATCGGAAAACCGCCGCCCGTCACAGGACTCACAGTGGGTGGTGACCGGGTCCATGTAGGCGATCTCGGTGATGATGACGCCGCGGCCGCCGCATTCGGTGCAGGCGCCGTCGGAGTTGAAGCTGAACAGGCCGGCCGGTTCGCCGGTCGCCTTGGCGAACAGCTTGCGGATCGGATCCATGAGCCCGAGGTAGGTGGCGGGCGTGGACCGGGAGGACGCGGCGATGGCGGACTGGTCCACGAAGACCGATTCCGGGTAGCGGACCAGGAATTCATCGCGGATGAGGCTGCTCTTGCCCGAGCCCGCGACACCGGTGATGGCAGTCAGGATGCCGGTCGGAATGGCGACCGTGACATCTTTCAGGTTGTGCGCGTTGGCATTCGCCACCGTCAGCGCGCCCGTCGCGGACCGGAAGTTCTCCTTGACTCGGAAGTCGCGGCGCAATCCCGCTCCCGTGGGGGTGTCGGCCTGCCGCAACTCGGCGAAACTGCCGGTGAAGACGACCTCGCCGCCGTGGACGCCCGCGCGCGGACCGACATCCACGATGTGGTCGGCGATCTGGATGACATCCGGATCGTGCTCGACGACCAGGACGGTATTGCCCTTGTCCCGCAGCGCCTCCAGCATGTGGTTGAGCCGCCCGACGTCGCGCGGGTGCAGGCCGACGCTGGGTTCGTCGAAGATGTAGGTCATCCCGACCAGGGTGCTGCCCAGGTGCTTGATCATCTTCAGGCGCTGGCCCTCACCGCCGGACAGGGACGAGGTGGCGCGATCCAGGCTCAGGTAGCCCAGCCCGATATCGGCGACGCGTTCGAGCGCGATCCGGGTGGCCGCGGCCAGCGGGACGGCGGCCGGGTCGTCGATCTCCCCGAGGACCTCGATCAGATCGGTGATCTGCAGCCGCGACCAGTCGGCGATATTGCGTCCATTGATGGCGGTGGCCAAGGCTTTCGGATTCAGTCGCGCCCCTTGGCAGGCCGGGCATACGCCCTCGGTGAGGAAGCGCTGAATCTGCTCGCGGGTCTTCTCCGACAGCCCCGAGGTGTCGCGCTTGAGCCGGGTGCGGGTGAATTTATCGACCAGGCCTTCGTAATTGGCTTTCCAGGTGCCTTTCGCGAAAGACAATTCCACTTTGCCGCCGGTGCCATGCAGCAGGTCGTGCCATTCCGCGTCGTCGTAGTCGGCAAGTTTCTTGTCCGGGTCGAATCGTCCCGAGTTGACGTACATCTGCCAATCGCCGCTGCCGACGGTGTAGCCGGGCACCAGCAGTGCGCCCTCGTTGAGTGATTTCGTGCGGTCCACGAGTTTGCCCGGGTCGGCGGTGATGGCCACCCCGAGTCCGTCGCACTCGGTGCACATGCCCTGTGGGGTGTTGAAGGAGTAGTCGTAGACCAGTCCCGTGGACAGAGAACCGAAGCGCGCGAACAGGGCTCGGATCAGGGCGAAGATGTCGGTCATGGTGCCGACCGTGGAGCGTGGCCCGCCGCCGACCACTTTCTGATCGATGATGACGGGTGCGGTGAGGTTCTCGATGGCCTCGGCGTGCGGGCGTTCGTAGCGCGGCAGGAAATTCAGGACGAAGGCCGGGAAGGTGGCGTAGAGCTGCCGCTGGGATTCGATGGCGATGGTGTCGAAAACAATGGAGGACTTGCCGGATCCGGAGACCCCCGTGAAGACGGTGATCTTGTTCTTGGGAATGTCGATCGAGACGTTGCGCAGATTGTGCTCGCGGGCGCCGAGGATCCGAATTGTTTCGGTGGAGGCCAGGGACATGTCCCCCACCATGCCAGGCCGACCCCCCTCAATGTGCGGGGAAATGTGATGCAAATCACAGTGATTCGGATCGAATCTCCGGGTTCAGCCCCGATTGCCGAACGGTCGCACCCATCTACAGTGGCGGTCGATCGCGCGGTCGACACCGCCGCGCACGACCGACGAGGAACGCATGATGAACACCGCGCGATGGACGGCCGTGGCGGCCGCCGCACTGGCCGTAGCCCTGCTCTCGGGCTGCTCGGATGTCGAGAAGGCCCTCAACAAGGGCGGCGATACCAAGTGCAGCGACTACCTCGCCCAGAACGCCGACACCCAGCGCGTCACCATCACCAAGTTCATCAAGCAGCAGACCGGCAACGACCACGAGCCCGCCGGCACCCAGGTGGACCTCTCCATGGCCGCCGTCCAGGGCCTCTGTCAGGTCCAGGCCAACAAGGACACCCCGATCAAGAACGCCAACCTGGCGGGCATCCTCCACTAGCTCCCCAATCCCGCCCTTGCGCACCCTATTTCGCCTGGCCCAGCCCCGATTTCCGTTTCTTCCAACGTCTCCGCTAATCTTGTCCAGCATCACCGGTCCGGGTGGCGGAATGGCAGACGCGCTAGCTTGAGGTGCTAGTGCCCGTATTAGGGCGTGGGGGTTCAAGTCCCCCTCCGGACACAATCGGTACACACAGGGTGCCGGTGGCGGAAGTACTTCCGCTACCGGCATTTTTCGTTTGGTCGAGGTCAATTCCAGGCGAGCTCCCAGACGGTGATCAGGGTGCGTTCCATGGTGATCGCGACCCGGCCGTCGTCGGACAGTTGGATATCGGTCAGATTCGTGATCGTGTGCTCGGTGGCGCCGAACAGTTCGCCGCTCCGGATATCGAAGAGGCGCAGTCCGCTTCGGAACACGACGGCGAAGGCGCCGTCCGCCGACAGGGCGGCCGCGCGCACCGGGCCTGGGCCGAGTGTGTGACCGGCTCGTTCCTCCTCCGGGTACCAGACGAGCTGGGAACCGTCCTCCCCGGTCAGCAATGCGACTCGGCCGTCGCGACTCATCTGCACCGCCACTACGGCAATGTCACCGAGCGGGGACCAGGTGCCCAGCACGTCCCCGGCCACCGTGGTCCGGGTCAGCCGACCCGAGTCGGTGTCCAGCCGCGAGCCGTCGCGCAGCAGAGTCGACGCGTGGGGATGCGGGGGCATATCTCGAGCAGGCGTGATGTGTGCGGTGATGGTGTCCACCCACAGGCAGCCGGGATCCGCTCCGGTGCCGCGCAGGGGGCGCACCGCGACTCGACTGCCGTCGCGGTCGAGGCGGCCCTCGGCACATGGTCCCACCCCCAGCGGGCGCGGCCACAGGGCACGGAACGCACCACGGTCGTTTCCGAAGACCTCGCGGCGCAACGCAACCACGCCGAGGTCTCGGTCGGCGGCCGGAAGCTGCTGTGCCTGAAGCAGACTGACCCGCGCGCCGGCGTGGTCACCGCTGAGCAGTAGTTGACGCGTCCGGTGGAGCGCGGCGTCGACCGCCGACCGCCGCTGCCGCCAACCCGGAGGGGGCAAGAGCAATGTCGCGTCAGCGGGGCGGGAGATCGGGTACTTGGTGACCGCACCGTCCGCGCGAGCCACCACCACCGTCCGGTCGGCCAGGTACGTGTGAGTCACCGGTTCACCGGTGACGGCGAGCGTGCGGACAGTACGGCGTGTGGCTGCCTCCACCAGCAGTACCGCACCGTCGGCGGTACCGGCCACGGCGAGCAGGCCGTCCCGGCCGACGCCGGCAGCCACGGCCGCCGATCGGTCCACCGGCTCCCGGCTCGTCATGCCCCAGTCGCCGCCGGGTCCGAGCTGCCACGCTTCGCCCGCGCCGGATATCACCCATAGTGAGAAGCGAGCGTCGGACTCGACCTTGCCGATCTGGACGACATCGGCGATCGGCAGACGGTATTCCGTAGTGAGCGTGCCGGATTCGGCATCGTATACGTATGCCGAGTTGCCGGAGCCGATGAGCACGGCGCGGTCGGGTGGATTCAGCGCCACGACGACCGGTGCCGAACCGGGCGGCGTGATGACGGGTCCCCGGCGAAGCATCGGACCGTAGATGTGCACCGAACGACCGACCACGGCCGCGATCCACTCGTTCTCGGACACCACCAGTCGAGAGATCGCCGCGCCCAGGTGCGCCGTGGACGGCGTACCCAGCACCTGCCGGTCCCGGGCCAACGACCGCAGTCGCTCGGCCATGGGGTCGTGAGGCATCCGATAGGGCAGCAGCGCGAGCAGCTCTCGAGCCCGGTTCCCGTCGCACCGTTCCAGATCGACTGCCGCGAGCAGCAGATCGTGCACCGGGTCGAGCGGGCTGGCCCGCTGCAGTGCGAGGACGGAATCCCGCATCTCCAGGTCGGAGAGCAGACCGGACTTCCAGGCCAGCCGGTTGAGGTGGAACACCGCGTAGGGATGGACCGGATCCTGGCCGACCACCGTGGTCAGGATCCGGCGGGCCGCCTCGAGATCGCCCAACTCGACCCAGGACAGCGCCTCGTTGACGGCATTCTCGGACGATCGCGGTCCGGCCGAGATCGGAGGCCGGCGCCGGTAGGTGCCGCCGAAGATCCGTTGGTGGGCCACCGTCAGCCGGTCGGCGACCGCCGCGATGTCGCGCGGCCGATGCTCGTGCGGCTGAAGACAATCCGTGAGAATGTCGGCGATTTCGGGTGGTAGCGTCGGCACATCCGGGCCGGGCCGGACGCCGGGGAAGTAGCCGCCGCCGTTCGCCAATCGCGACAACACCGCGGGCGTCTCGGTGCCGAGCACGGTCGGCCGGTTACCGTGGAGCATCGCTACCACGGTGGCCGCCCAGGACCACACATCGGTTGCCCGGTCGAGCAGTTGCCCTCGGCCCGTGGACCATTCGTACTGTTCGGGGGAGCAATAGGCGGGCGTCATCCCGGCGTATCCGGCCGCGACCGTGCCCGCCAGGTCGATCGACTCGCGCCAACGCTCGACCACTCTCGCCGGTCCGACGGTCCACGCGCGGGCCAGTCCGATATCGGTGACCTTCGCCGCGGTCGTCCCGCCAGGTTCCAGTGCGAGCAGAATATTTCCGGGCTTCACGTCCTGATGTACGAGACCGCACGCGTGGATATGGGCGAGCCCCCAGGCGCTCTGGATGGCGATGTCGAGGATTCGTTCGAGGGCGATACGGTGCCCGTCCGCGTAGAGACTGCGGTTGTCGATCGCGTCGGCGAGACTGCCACCTGGCACCCACTCCGCGAATACCCTTGGCAGCCCGCGGTATCGGGAGACATAGGTGCAAGCGACGACGTTCGGATGCTCGCCGAGTTCGAGCCATGCGCGGGCCTCTGCCTCGAACGACTCGATGACCTCCGGGTCGGTGAACGAAGCCGCCCTCGGAGCCTTCACGGCGAGGTCGATGCCCCAGTCACGGTGAAAGACCCGGTACACCACACCCATACCACCGGCGGTGATGACGCCGGTCACCTCGTATCGGTCGGCCACCACTTCGCCGCGCGCCCACTCGTCGCCGGGCACCGCCGCCGCTTCGCGCGCGATCCCGACCTCGGTGCCCAGCTCTCGAATCACCTCGTGCACGATGCCGTCCGGATGCTCGAGCACGGCCAGGAACAGATGTACGACACGCGACTCCACCTCGCCGTCGGACCTCACGGCGCGCGGGTCCTTCCCCGCGAGATCCAGTGCGGCCTGGTGGATAAGGGACACCTGGGTGTGCGGACGGATGCGAGGCTCGTCCTCGCTCCAGGGCGCGGACCGATCCGCACACCATCTCCTCGCACCGACGCTGACGGCACGATCGGGATCGATTCCGGCGCGCCACACCATTTCCCGAAGTTCGCCGAGCTCCTCGGCCAGCCGGTCGGCGTCGAGGCCGACCGCGGCCGGCAGCGCCAGTGCGTCCCGACGGCCGGCCTGCAGCACGGCCGCCAGCAGCACCCCTGCCGGCCAGTAGCGCCGGAACCCGAGATCGCGCGCCGCCTGCTGGGTAAGGACCGAGACGAATTTCCTACCGACCGACATGTTTCGAGCCTAGCGAGAAGTCGATCACGCAAACGCCCCTGGGATCATCCACGAGGACCTCGGCCCAGCACAACGCCTCCGTCGTGTCGAACGTCGAATCATCCACCGACAAAGCAGCTTTCGGTGACCGTCGCTCAACTCGACGGGGTCGTCGGTGTTGAACTTGCCGGTGCGATCCTCGCTATGCCATTGGACGTGCGCGGCGGCATTCCCTCGCCCGAAGCTGGATAGTGCGGCCGGCGGCCTGGTAGATGATCCGGTCCAGCCCCGTGGTACCGTCCTAACCGTTGCCGCGCTCCCCGATGCGGAAGGGTATGTGGGACAGGGTGTGGTGGACCATGTTGGTGAGGGTCACGATGTCGAAGACCGGGATGTGCAGTAGCTGCTGGATGGCGTGACCGTACGGCACGAGGTCGGTGCATTCGATGACCAGCGCACCCATGTCGGGGTTGTTGGCGGCCAGTTGGGACACTTCTTCGAGGACTTCCGCAGCGAGGCGGTCTGCGTCGAGGTTGTCGCGGCGGCCTTCGAGGATGACTTCGCGAAATTCCGGGTGCCTGGCCATTCCGGTGACACAGATCGGAACGGACTCGCCGCCGATGGCTTCCAGGTGGCGGCGGGTGAGGGCCTGTTCGTCGGCGACGAACAGGCCCACGGTGCGATCGGTGGCGAGCATGCGGTGGACCATGGGCAATTGGATGAGGCTCGAGCTGTAGAGCGGGACTCGGACGGAATCGGCCAGCCGCTGCTGGAACAGGACCAGGAATCCGCAGGCGGCGGCGATCGCGTCCACGCCTTCGGATTCGAGCTTGCGGGCGGCGTCGATGAACGGCTCGAGCAGGGTCGGATCCGCCTCGCTCACCACCCGGCGCGGGGTCGCACCGGCGACGACCTGGTAGACGACCGGGAAGTCGAAGGTCGCCGGATTGCGGATGTGGCCGGGGAGCTTGGTGAACGCTGTGTCGAGACACAGGACACCGATCCTCACGTCCGTGCTGTCTGCCATGCCGTCGCCGCTTCAGGTGGGCGCGCCGAAACGATTCGGCCGCAACGGGATCGGGTCGGTGAATGGCTGCTCACCCGCCAGGAGCTGACCGACCAGTTCACCGCCGGCGGGCGCGAGCCCCATGCCGATATGGCCGTGTCCGGCGGCGACGAGGAGGTTGCGGAGATCACCGGCGGGACCGATCAGGGGCAGGCTGTCCGGGGTGCACGGCCGCAATCCACTCCAGCTCTGCAGGATCGATGTCTCCTCCAAGTCGGGCAGGAATTCGCGCACGGCGCGCCGCAGCGCCCGCAGCCGGTGTTCGGAGACCGCGCAGCTCATCCCGGTCAGCTCGAGCTGTCCGCCGATCCGCAGCCGGTCGCCGAGCGGGACCATCGCCACTCTGGCCTCGCTCAGCAGCACGGGCAGGCCGGGCGCGCTCGGCGGCATGGCCACGGTGAGGCTATGGCCTCGGATCGGTTGCAGCAGCAGATCCATTCCCGCCATGCGGGCGCACTCGGCGCTCCATGCGCCCGCCGCGATGACCACATTGCCGGGGCGTAGCTCCCCGCGAGTAGTGTTGAGCCGCACGATATTCCGATCCCGGATGCCGAAACCGGTGACCTCGGTGTGCTCGCGGATCTCTACGCCCGAATCGCGCAGGACCCGGCCGAATTCGACGAGGAATTCCGGGACGCGCAGATATGCACCCTCGGGGTTGTACAGTGCGCCGTGAATATCGAACGTCGTCTTCGGCGCGAGCTCGTCGAGCTCGCCGGATCCGAGGACCCGCAGCGGCACACCACCGGCAACAGTGCGCGCCACGGTCCGGCTCGCCTCGTCGAAGCCCGCCGGGGTCTTGAAAGCCAACACGATGCCCGGTGACTCGAGCAGAGCGGCCATGTTCTCCGAAGCGCACAGCTCGAGCAGGATCGCGAGACTGCGCGTCTTCATCCCGATCAGTGCCCGGAATCCGTTCGCCGCGGCCTCGGCCGAGCAGGCGCGCCGGAAATGCCGCAGCCAGTGCGACAATTCGGCGTCCACGCGCGGCTCGATGTACCAGGGCGCGTCCGGATCCGTCGCACCCGGAACGGCGATAGCGAGCATGCCGGGTGCGGCCAGGGGTGCGGCACCGTGGGTGCCGACGAATCCCGTGTTGCCGGCCGAGCACGATTGCGGTCCGCCCAGCGCACCGCGCTCGAGCACCGTGACAGTCGCCCCGCGCCGACGTAACTGCTGCGCACAGAACAGGCCGACGACTCCCCCGCCGATGACCACCACATCCGGGTCCTCGCGCACGGGAGTTCCCTCCTCGAGCGTCATGAGCGCGACCTAGACGCTGACGACGAAGAAGTTCGTCGGCAGATTGACCACGACCCGCTCGTAGATCTCGGCCTTCAGCGCGATCCCCGGCTCGGTGAAGGTGCCCGCGGGCGGCTCGGCGAATCGGATCACCGAACGTCCCGCGTCGAAAAGCTGTGCGCCGTGGCCGAAGTCGCCGACGATGGCGGTTCCCGGTTCGACCAGCCTGGTGCGGACGATGAACACACCGTTCTGTTCGAGGTCGTTCATCAGCCGACCCGTGCCCATGGCACGGTAGTAGTCGACCGGGTTGATGATCATGCCGTCGGCGGTGCCGCCCATCTGCTCGATCTCATTGCAGGCGCGCAGGATTGTCGAGGTGAAGGGTCCCCGCTCGGTCATCCGCTCGATTTCGGGCATGTTCAGCAGCCCGCCCCCGCCGCTGATAATGGTGTGGTTCTCGGCGGTGCACAAGCGCACGATCAGGCGGTAGTTGAGGAAGTTCTCGAAGGTGTCGGGGTCCTTCCACAGATCCGGCGGGACCTGCACCCACGCCGTGGTGGTGAGCAGCTCCGGAATCGGCGACTTGTGGAATCTGCTGGCCAGTTCGCGCCGGACGTCCGCACCCACGATGGAGGTGTCGCCCGGAGCGGGTGCGCTCTCGTGCCAATAGAACTGGCGCGGATCGCGCGACAGGTCGATGGTCTTGAGCATATTGCGGGCCGGATTGCGGGGTTTGCGCCGCGAGCTGGTCAGGGAATCGGTGATTGTCACGTCGTATTCGACCGCCGCGTCCAGCCCGTGCTGCCCGCATGCCTCGACGAACATCCGGCCCGGCGACAGCTCGTGTTTGCGGTCCGCGACGACCTGCGCCAGGGTCTGTTTGATCGAATCCGCCTTCAGCATGTCCCCTCCTGGGAAACGGTGTAATGCGATGAGGACGCGCCGAGCACGCTCGAGCCGCCGTCGATCAACTGGACGGTGCCGGTGATATAGCCGGCCCGTTCGCTGGCCAAAAACGCTGCCAAGGCGGCGATTTCGGCGGGCTGGGCGATGCGGCCCACCGCCGTCTTGCTGCCGACGGCGGCCAACTCCGCCTCGATCCGCCCGTCCGCGGAGCCCTGCGCCAGGACCCGTTCCAGCAGCGGAGTGCGGGTCGCGCTCGGCGCGAGCACATTGACGGTCACGCCGTCGCGCCCGATGTCCGCGGCGAGGGCCTGCGCGAACCGCACGATCGCCGCCCGGCTCACTCCCGACAGGGCCAGTCCGCCGATGGGGACCACCGCGGTCTCCGATGCCACCAGAAGGACGCGGCCCCACCGCGCATTCCGCAGGTGCGGCAAGGCCGCCAACGCCAGCTGGACCGCGGGCATCAGGACCGTGTCGACCGCCTCCCGGTACGCGGATGCCTCGAAGGCCGTCGCGTTCCCGGTGGGCGGTGTGCCGCCGCTGACGGCGACGATGTGGAGTCCACCGAACTCCGCGGCGACCTCGTCGACCCAGCGGAGAGCCGCTTCAGGGTCGGCGATATCCACGCGTGTTGCGTGGACTCGCCCACGTGCCATCGCTGTGATCGCGCGTTCGGCGGCGGCCAGTCGTCCCGGGTCGCGGGCTCCGATGGCGACATGCGCGCCCTCGGCGGCCAGCTCCTCGGCGATCGCCAGCCCGATGCCGCTCGATCCGCCCGCGACGAGTGCGACCTTGTCCGTCAGCCCCAGATCCACTGTCGCTCAACCTCTCCCATGTCGACCGGGGATCAGATACCCGTACCGGATCGCCAGCGGCCAGGACAGCGCCGTCACAGTCGCCTTGGCCGAGTTCGGCAGCGCGCCGCGCCAGGAGTCGTCGGTCGGTCGGATGACGGTGACGCCGGTGTTGAACCGGTCCGGGTTCCCGGTGACCGTGTGATTG
This sequence comes from Nocardia sp. NPDC046763, assembly GCF_040645495.1. NCBI lineage: Bacteria > Bacillati > Actinomycetota > Actinomycetes > Mycobacteriales > Nocardiaceae > Nocardia > Nocardia sp. NPDC046763. Next base: position 112,974 of record NZ_JBEYYI010000021.1, read on the forward strand.
GCGTGCAGCTCGATCGTCCGGTCGGTCATCGGGTTGGCCGCCGGATCGATCTCGCACAGTCGCAGCACCGTGTCGACCGTCCCCGCCGGATCGGCGATGAAGTCCTCATATCGCAGGAGCAGCGACCGCCGCGGATACCGGCGGCCGATCGCGTGCGACGCGAGGTTGAAGCCGCTCCAGTAACCGGTGCTCTTGCCCGCCGACATGGCGTACACGTATTCCTTCGGCTTGCTCCATGATTGGGCGACGGCCCGGGGATCGCGCACCAGATGCAGGTAGTACGGGGTGATCCCGTCGAGGTACGACAGCAGTGCCGCCTCCCCCGGCATCTTCGAGGTATCGACGATCACCCGCGACCGGCTGCGTTCGGCAATGGCGTGGTAGACCTGGGCCAGCAGGTCCGCATGCGCGCGAATCGGCTCATTACGCAGGCCACGCCCGAGCACCTGCCACGTGTGCCTGGTGCGGACGTAGCCGAGTTGGCGCCGGATCACCGTGTCCGCGTGGTCTTCCAGGGTGGCCCCGTCGGGCCTGCCGACCGGCAGGATGGTGGACCAGAACGGGCAGTCGACGAGCTTGTGCCCGCAGCCGCACAGCTCATTGACGCCGCGCCCGGCGGCGTTCTTCCACAGGAAATGCAGTTCCCCGACGTGGAATACGCCCGGAATCTCATTGAGGATATTGCCGAGAATGGTGCTGCCATTGCGGCACCATCCGGTGACGCACAGGACCGTGACCGGGGGCGCGCTGCTCATCTGCCGCCTCCTCTCTCACTCCGTTGGTGACCGATTGCCGAATCGTGTAGGCCATGACCGCGGCGGTGAACGCGCAGCCCGCGCCGACCAGATACACGGCGGGATAGCCGAGCCCGCTCGCGATGGCACCGGTCGCCGGGCCCCAGACGAACAGCCCCAGATCCCAGAACGAGGTGTAAGCCCCCAGTGCCGCACCCTGTTTCGAGCTCTCGGCGTTGTTCATGACCATCAACGCCAGCGAAGGGTGCAGCAGTGAGAAGCCGACCCCCATGACGATGACACCCAGCACCGCCACCGGCAGGTTCGGCGACCACGCGACGATCAGCAGCCCGGCCGCCTCGCCGATACCGGACCAGGTGCCCACACGCCGCGGTCCGAGCTGGTCCGGCAGCTTTCCGATGACCAGCCGCGTACCCGCGTACACCGCGCTGAAGACGGCCAAAACGACGGCGCCGGAACCGATCCCGCGCACTTGCAGGTCGCGGATGATGAAAGCGGCCAGCCCCACATAGCCCGCCGCGGCGAGGGCGAGGGCCAGACCGGGCAGCGCCGCGGGCTTCAGCATCAGCCCGCGACCCCCGCTCGACCGCGCGACCTCCGGCTCGGGCCCGGCAATGGTGATCAGGGCTAGTCCGGCGAGCGGCGCGGCCGCGCACAGCGTCCACACCGCCCCGATCCCGAAGTGCCGCAGGGTCGCACCGAGCGCCGTCCCCACCGAGATGCCGCCCCACATGGCTACCCCGTAGAGCCCGATCAGCTGGCCGCGCCGATTGTGTGGCGCGAGCGTGACGGTCCAGGCCGCACCCGCCACGAACAGCGCGGCCTCGCCGATACCTACCAGCAGCCGAATCACGATCAGCCCGGCCAGGCCGAGCGGCAGAAAGTACAGCAGCCCGCCGACCGCGATGGCGAGTGCGCCGAACCGCATGACCTGCCGATAGCCGTGCCGGTCGGCCAGCCCGCCGAACACGGGGCGGGTGAGCAGCGCGGTCAGGGCGGTGGCGGTCACCACGAGCCCCACGCTCAGATCGCCCGCGCCGAACCGGTCGCGAACATGGTCGGGCAGCGCCGGAATGGCCGCGGACAAGCCGAGATAGCCGCAGAACAATCCGCCGAACACCCCGGCGAGTGCGAGCCGCGGCAGCGTTCCGGCGCCGGGTGAGGCCGTCATGGTCGCCCTGCCCACGAGGAATTCGCGTCGACCTCCGTCGTGGTCAGGGCGGCCGCGACCTTCCGTACCGCGGCGACGAGATCATCGCAATCCGCTCGCGACAGCGTCGAGGACAGCGGAATGTCCACGGCCCGTTGCAGATAGCGGGTCGCATTGGGCAGGGATGCTTGCACGGCGGCGGTGTCTTTGCCGCGGAACAGGAATCGCCAATTCCAGAAGGCGCGAATATTGTGATCGGAGTCCGAACCGAGGTTGCGCGCCTCGATACCCTCCTGGCACAGCGCCCGCGCGAACCACTGCGCGCGACCCTCGGCAACCTGGAAGATGAAAGCCTCGCCCAGATACGCGCCCGGCGCCACCGGCTGCCGGATTCGAATGCCATCGAGGTCGGCCAGCTCCGCGGCGACATAGTCGTAGTTCTCACGGAAGGCGGCCAGCCGGATCGGCAGCCGTTCCAGTTCGGATCGCAGCAGCGCGGCCCGGATCTCGTCCATTCGGAAGCTGTACAGCGGCAGATCCAGATCGGTGGCCAGCGGCGACCGACCGTCGGCGAAATGCCGCCGCAGCCGGCCCTCGTATGCGCCGGAAAGCACGGTGGCCCGGGCGAACAGGGTGCTGTCATCGGTAATGAGGAAGCCGCCCTCTCCGCTGTTGAGCGACTTGTCCGACTGGGTGCTGAATGCGCCCGCCAGGCCGAAGGTGCCGAGCTTGCGTCCGTCGAACTGCGCGCCGAGCGCGGGGACGGCATCCTCGAACACCGGAACGCCCTGCTCATCCGCGAATCGGAGCAACGCGCCCATATCCCCGGCGAAGCCACGCATGTGCACCACCACGATCGCCCGGATTCGCGGTGTCCACCGCCGGCGCAGATCGTCCACGTCGAGGTGGAGGTTCTCGTCGGCGTCGACCAGGAACGGCGTGCATCCGGCGAGCAGGATGGCGCTGGGTGTGGCGGCGAAAGTGAAACCGGGACAGGCGATCAGGTCTCCCGGTTCGACTCCGGAGGCCATGATCGCCAGCGCCAGCGCGGTGGTACCGCTCGAGGTGGCCAGCGCGTGTGCGGTCCCGAAGTAGCGGCATAGTTCCGCCTCGAATCGCGCGCACTCGGTCTCATTCGGCGGGCGATGGTCGTATCGGAAATAGAGATGACTACGAATCGCGCGCAGCGCCGCTTCCTCGTCCTTGGGATGGACGCACACCGCGCCCCGGTCATAGGTCGGCCAAGGTATGTGCCGTACCGGATCGCCGCCGTTCAGGGCCAGCCGCGCACCATGGGCCGGCTGTGTTTCCGGTGCCGTCGGGGCCGATGCCGAATCATCGATCACATTGTCCGCCATCATATTTATGGCACCGACCGACCAGGAATCGGCGGTACTTGCCTACTTGCCTGCCGAGACTCTCAGAACCGGGAACTCGGTGAATGTTCAAGGAACGCTACGCCGCACCTGCGGGATTCATGACCGAAATATCATTAAATTCTGGTCACGCGTCCGAAATTGACAGATATCCGCAATCGACTGTGCCCCAACGGAATCAGTGCTTCACTGGGTGCAGGTGGCCCGGCATGAGATGAGCGTGGCCGTCGGATGCGCGGTGCGAGTGGCGGATTCGTCATATCGAAAGATGCCCACCCTTTGGGCGATCTTGAATCCGTTGCACGGCAATAGTTGTCGGGCAACGCTTGTCCCCGACGTCCCTGCCGACATCGGTCAAGGGGATTCGGATCGGATCACCAGGCGCGCAGGCGATCTCGATGCAGTTACGGCCTCGCCTGGAAGTCGTACAGGGCGCGCCAGGCCGGCCTGTACGCGGGTGGTCAGGATTCGGTGGCGTGGCGGTGGCCCTCGGTGAAGAAGGTGAGCAGGGCGTCCGCGGTGCCCAGGTAGGTCAGGGATTGTGCTGCGCCGAAGGATTCGTTCCAGAAGGGGCCCGTGTGGGGATCCCAGGGGCCGACGTACGCGTAGGGCTCGGGGATGTGGGGGTCGCCGGGTGAGACGCCGAAGTTGATGCGGTCTGCGGTGATGCCGAGGTCGAAGTGTTCGGGCCAGAGGACGGGGGTTTCGGTGGGGTTCAGGCGGCGGAGGGCTCGGTCACCCCAGTCGAATGCTCGGGCGATGGTATGGGCGTGGTCGAGGTCGACGTGGATGGTGTCGGTGAGGGTGCAGCCGGAGCTGTCGGAGTACAGGTCGGCGGGTGCGCCGGCGTCGATGCCGGCGTGGGAGGCCAGCTCGGCGAAGGTGGTGCCGCTGAGCTTTCCGGCCACCGAACCGTTGACCAGCAGCATATCGCCGTCGACCGCGACCAGTGGGGGATGGATCGTGCTGAACCCGCCCGGGGCTGGGCGCAGTTTGATCGTGCCGTGGGCGCGGAACTGCGGGCCGGCCATCAGTAGTTCGGCCACACCGTGGAGACTGCGGCGAGTGCGGGTGTAGTCGTCGGGTTCCATGGGGATGTCCTTCTTCCGGGGCCGCCGAGGGACAGGGTCGAGAATATTCCACGGATTTTGCCCGATGCGGTCAGTGGGTGGCGGGGGGGTGGCAGGCGATGAGCTCGGTGCGGGCGATGCCCGACTCGCGGTGCCGGTGGATGCGCTGGTATTCGGGGGCGCTCACCATGTCGAGAAATGCTCGGCGGCTGGGGTATTCGACGAGGGCGACGTAGTCCCAGTCGGCGCCGCCGATCAGGGTCTGCTGCGGTTCGCCGTGCCACAGGAGACGGCCGCCCTGCTGTGCGACCAGGGCGAGGACGGCCGCGCCGTAGGCCGCGTATTCGGTGCGGTCCTGGAAGGTGATGAGGTTGAGCATGACGACGGGGCCCTCGTCCCCGGCGGCGAAGCGGGTGAACTGATCGGGATCGGGCGTGATTGCCATGGGGTGGCTCTTTCTTCGACAGCCCGCTCAGCCGGTGAGCAGGCGGGTGAGGACGGTCGTGACCGCCGCGCGGGCGGCGGTGACGGACAGGGACTGATGGCGGCGTAGAACATCCCAGGTTTCCCAGGAGCAGAGGGCGTAGGCGGCCTCGCGGGCCGGGGGGTCGAGGTCCGCGAGCTCGGGCAGGTGGGTGCGCAGGTGGGCGCGCAGCGCGGCGCGGCTCTCGTCCAGTCGTTCGGACAGGACGACGGATTCGTGTTCACGCAGCAGGGCGGCACGGCGGGTGCCCGCGACGCGCTCGAACAGTTCGGCCCGCAGCGCCACCAGGCGATCGATGCGCTCGTCCAGGTCGCCGCTGACGGGTTCCATGAGCAGCACCCAGTGCCGGGAGATCTGGGTCTGCGCGGCATCGAGATACAGCGTCTCCAGGTCGCGGAAGTGGTGATACACCGAGCGGGTCGCGACTCCCGCGCGTTCGGCCACCGCCTGCGCGGTGGGCTGCAGGTTGCCCTCCTCCATCAGCGCCAGCGTGGCGTCGAGCACCGCCTGACGGTTCTTTGCTCCACGTGCGGTCCGTCCGTCCATCGTCGGCCACCTTACACACGCGAAAGGGTAGTTGCACGACGCATGCAACAATATTATCGTCGCCCTCATGCACGCATTGCGGACACCGGACGAGCGGTTCGCCGCCCTGCCCGACTTTCCCTTCGAACCCTGCTACCTCGAGGTCGAGGCGGGCGACGGCAGCGCTACCCGCCTGCGGTTGCACTACCTCGACGAAGGCCCACGCGACGGTGAGATCGTCCTGCTGCTGCACGGCGAACCGTCCTGGAGTTTCCTGTACCGCCATATGATTCCGCCGCTGGTTGCGGCCGGGAAGCGTTGCGTCGCACCGGATCTGATCGGTTTCGGCCGTAGCGACAAGCCCGCCGACCGCGCCGACTACACCTATGCCCGCCACGTCGAATGGCTGCGCGAGGCGCTGTTCGATCATCTGGACCTCTCGGGCGTCACCCTGGTCTGCCAGGACTGGGGCGGGCTGATCGGTTTGCGACTGGTCGCCGAGCATCCCGACCGCTTCGCCCGGGTGGTGGTCGCCAATACCGGCCTGCCCACCGGGGAGACGAAACTGACCGACGCCTTCGCCGCCTGGCAGCGGTTCTCCCAGGAGACACCGGAATTCCCCGTCGGCGGGGTCGTCGCGGGCGGCTGCCGCACCGAGCTGTCCCCCGCGGTGGTGGCCGGATACGACGCTCCGTTCCCCGACGAGACCTACAAGGCGGGCGCACGCGCCTTCCCGATGCTGGTCCCCACCCGCCCGGACGACCCCGCCGGCCCCGCCAACCGGCGCGCGTGGGAACAGTTGGCGCACTTCGGGAAACCGGTGCTCACCGCGTTCTCCGACGGCGATCCGATCACCGCGGGCGGCTACCGCGTCTTCCAGGAGCGGGTGCCCGGCGCGGCCGGTCAGCCGCACATCACGATCACCGGCGCCGGTCACTTCCTGCAGGAGGACCGCGGCCCGCAGCTCGCGACGTTGGTGGCCGAGTTCATCGCCGCCAACCCGGCGTCCGACACCACCGGAGGTTCCGCGAAATGATCAGCAGGCGAGGATTTTTCGGCACCGGTGCGATGGCCGGCGCCACCGCTGCGGCGGTCGCCGCCACCGGTCCGGCCGCCGCGACCCCGCGACGCATGGACGATCATCCGGACCGGCCCAATATCCTGGTGGTCCTGGTCGACGAGATGCGCAGCCCGATGTGGTTCCCCGAGCAGTCGGTGCTCGACACCATCCTGCCGAATATCGCCGCGCTGCGGGACAAGTCGGTCTCCTTTCAGCAGCACTACACGGCCGCCAACGACTGCACGCCTGCGCGCGGCGCGCTGGTGACGGGCCTGTACTCGCATCAGACCGGCTGCCTGTCCACCTCGCAGTCGGAGCTGGCGGCGGGCTTTCCGACCTGGGGGTCCATGCTGCGCGAGCAGGGCTATCGCACCACCTGGTGGGGCAAATGGCACCTGGGCCACTACGCCGACACCACCCCGGGCGGCCTGGACCGCTACGGCTTCGACGGCGGCACCTACCCCTCGCCCAACGGCGCGCCCGAACAGGGCCTGCAGATGGACGGGCGCATAGTCGACCAGTTCGTCGACTGGTTCAATACCGATGCGGGACAGGGCCCCTGGTGCACGACGGTGTCACTGGTCAATCCGCACGACATCCAGTGGTGGCCGCGCTGGACGCGACGCACGCTGGCGTTCAACAACATTCCACGCTGGATGAACGACCTGCCGGGCAATTTCGAGACCCTCGACCAGCTCTCGCGCAAGCCTCGGTTGCAGAAGGCCCTGGTGGAGGTCTCGGCGGTGACCTTCGGGCTGGCGCCCTACGGCACGCCCGGGGCCGATCAGGAGTGGATCGACATGCGCAACCTCTATCTCTGGTTCCAGCAGCAGGTCGACATCCAGATCGGCCGCGTGCTCGCCGAATTGGCGACCCAGCCGGAGGTCGCCGCCAACACCGTGGTGGTGTTCACCTCCGACCACGGTGACTACGCCGGTTCGCACGGGCTGCACGGCAAGGGCGGCGGCGCCTACGACGAGGCCATCCGCGTGCCGCTGTTCATCCACGATCCACGCGGTCAGCTGACTCCCGCGCCCGGCACCCGCGATCAGCTGACCTCCAGCATCGACCTGGCCGCGCTACTGCTGACCATCGGCACCGGCGGCAACGGCTGGCGGGCCGACGACCGCTACGCGCACCTGGCCGGCCGGCACGACATCGCGGCCGTCGCCGCCGATCCGGGCGCAGCCGGGCGGCCGTGGATCCTGCACACCACCGACGAGCATTCCATCGAGGAGGCGGCCGTCCGGTTCAACGACGACGCACCCGGTCATGTGATCGCACTGCGGACCGCGGACGCCAAGTTCGTCCGCTATTCGCACTGGGTGCCGGGCTCCGCGCAGATCGACCCCGCCGAGCAGGAGGAGTACGAGCTCTATGACTACTCGACCAGCGACGGACAGCTGGAGCTGGACAATGTCGCGGCCGTCGGCGGCGACCTGCGCGACACAATGAGCCGGTTGCACGACGAAGCCGTCAGCACCGAACTGCACCAGCCGCTACCCTCCTACCTACAGCAGGCCCAGCAGGACGGGTGGACCGACTACAACACCCAGACCGCGAAACCCTTCGGGGAGCAGCTCTCCGACTTCCTGCGGGACGGCATCGGTGCGAAATAGCGTGCGGGCCAAGCTCGTCACCGGCGCCGCCGCCGGGCTGCTCGCCACGATGGCCGGTGTGATCCCGGGCCTGATCGCAGTCCACGACCGCTGAACGATCGAGAGCCGCTGCACGGCAACGGCTCTCGATCCACCGGCACGCCTCAGGCGTCCGCCACCGCCGCCCACGGGTTGACCGGCACCACACCGACCGCGTGCCCCGAACTGTCGAGCAGCCGCCCCCATGACTTGAACGCCCGGAGCACGAGGCGCTGATCGACGACGACCGCATCGGTCAGTGCCGTGGCAATTCTGCCGAGGATGGCGCTCAGATCCGCGATGCGATGCACCTGCGCCATCATCATGATGTTCGCCCGCCCGACCGTGGACAGGCAGATCCGGGTTTCGGGCCAGGACGCGATCTCGGTCCCCGCCGCGTCCAGGTCCCCATACGGAACGGACAGCCAGAGCACGTACTCGGTCGGCCAGCCGCCCGCGCCCCGCGCGAAATCGGTTCGGAAGGCCAACATTCCGCGGCGGACCAGGGCGTCGAGCCGGCGGCGCACGAGATGCTCGGAGGTGTTCAGCTCGCGGGCCAGATCCCGGTACCCGGCCCGGCCGTCGTGCTGGAGCGCGAGGAACAGGTCCCGGTCGCCGGGCTCGAAAGTGCGGTAGCGCACTGCTTTTCGCAACTCTCCACTCCCCTCCTCGGTGACCGACCGCTGCTGATCGCTGTCGATCGCGCCGAGACGCCAGTGCACGCCGCTGTGCCACTGCAGCGCCACCGTGGAACGCACCCGTGCGATGCCCGGCACCGCGGGCAGTCGCTCGAGCAGCAGGGTACTCGAGGCCGCCGGGCTTTCGGCCAACACCAGGGTGTGGAGGTCGAACTCGCCGTCGGTGCCGTAGACACTCATGACCTGCGGGATCGACGCGAGCCCGGCGGCGACCGCCACCACCCGGCCCGGTTGTGCCCGCACCTCGCACACCGCGCCGACCAGCGCCACCTGCGGACCGGGCACCGACGACACCCACGCCCGCCCGGAATCCGACAGTCGCTGCCAGCGGCGGGCGGCCGTGGCCGCCGAAACCCCGAGCGCCGGGCCGAGCCGTTCGAAGCTGACCCGGGGGTTGGCGTGCAACGCGTCGAGCAGCATCAGGTCGACCTCGTCGAGGTTGTTTTCCCGCACCACCCATGTCCATTCCGTCGATTCCCCGCACCGGATCTACCTATTGTGCGACTCCCTCGCAATTTCGAGGACAGGCGGGTGGCCTGCCGTTCACTGAGGACATGAGCGAATCGACGACGACGGGCGTCACCCTACCGCTGGCTCGGTGGGTCGAGCAGTTGACGCCCGAGCAGATCCCCGAGCGGGTGCGGACCCGCGCCAAGCACCTGCTGCTCGACGGTGTGGCCTGCGGTCTCGTGGGTGCCCAGCTGCCCTGGTCCCGGGTCGCCACCTCGGCAGTGCTGGACCTGGAAGGCGCGGGTGCGGCGACGGTGATCGGAACCGGGGTCACCACCGGCGGGCCCGCCGCCGTCCTGCTGAACAGCACCTTCATCCAAGGCTTCGAGCTCGACGATTTCCATCCGCTCGCGCCCCTGCACAGCACCTCCCTGATCCTGCCGGTGCTGCTCGCAACCGCCCAGCAGCTGGGCGGCGTCTCCGGCGCCGCGGCCCTGACCGCCGCAATCGCCGGGTTCGAGGTCGGCCCGCGCGTCGGATTGGCCCTGCACGGCTCGGAGATGCTCTCCCGTGGTTGGCACAGTGGTCCGGTCTTCGGAACCCACACCGCCGCAATGGTTGCCGGAAAGCTGCGGGCGCTCGACGCCGCCCGACTCGAGGACGCGCTCGGCATGGCGGGCACCCAGTCCGCCGGTCTGATGGCCGCCCAGTACGAGGCGATGTCCAAGCGCATGCAGCACGGGTTCGCCGCCCGCAACGGCTATTACGCGGCCGGTCTGGCCGCTGCCGGGTACACCGGGATCAAGCAGGTCTTCGACCGACCCTACGGCGGCTACCTGTCGGTATTCGGCGAGGGCCACGACCCGGACCCCGCCCAGGTGATCGCCGGTCTGGGCGAGGGCTGGCACACCGAGCTCATCATGGTGAAGTCGTATGCGGCCCAGGGCGGGCTGCACGGCACCGTCCAGGCGGCGCTGGAGCTGCGCGCCCGCCACCACATCGACCCGAAGTCCGTCGCGCACATCGAGATTCGCGTCGGGCACACCGTCTACCACCACGGCTGGTGGGAGCCGCAACGGCCGTTGACGGCCATCGGCGCGCAGATGAATCTCGGCTACGCCGCGGCGGTCGCGCTGCTGGACGGCCAGGTGCTGCCGGCGCAGTTCACCCCGGCCCGGCTGGACGCCGACGATGTCTGGGAGCTGCTCGGCAAGGTCGAGGTGAAACTCGACGAGAACATCCAGAACGGCCCTGTCCTTGAACGTTTCGCCACCGAACTGGTGATCACCCTCATCGATGGCACGGTGCTCTCTCACCGGATCGTTCAACCGCACGGCGGCCCCGCCGAACCGGTCACCGACGACGAACTCGTCGCCAAGTACCGCTCCCTCGTCGGTCCCCTGGTCTCGTCCGATCGACTCGACGCCATCCAGCGGGCAGTGCTCGGCATCGACGAACTCGCCGATCTGTGCGAGCTGGCCGACCTGCTCGCCGCGCCCGTCGCCGGCGCCCTCGACAACCTGGAACAGGATCACCACCGATGACCACCCCGTCGCGGGCGCGACTGCGCGCCGCCCTCGCCGACTGTGCCGAAATGATCGTCGCCCCGGGCGTATTCGACGGCCTGTCCGCCTCCCTGGTCCGCCGGCTGGACTTCCCCGCCGCCTACCTCACCGGTGCGGGCGTGGCGGCCAGCGGTTTCGGGCTCCCCGATATCGGACTGGTGACCCAGACCGAAATGGTCGAGCGCGCCCGGATGCTGGTGCGCGTCCTCGGCGATATCCCGTTGCTCGCCGACGCCGACACCGGATACGGCACCGCGCTCAATGTCGTTCGCACCGTGCGCGAATACGAGGCCGCCGGCGTCGCCGCGATCCAGCTCGAAGACCAGGCCTTCCCCAAGAAGTGCGGGCACCTGCCCGACAAGGAGCTGATCGAGCCCGAGGAGTTCGTCACCAAACTCACCGCCGCATTGGAGGCGCGCACGGATCCGGACCTGGTCGTCATCGCCCGCACCGACGCGCGCGGCCCACTCGGTATCGATGCCGCCATCGACCGGGCAAACGCCTACGCAGCGGCGGGCGCGGACGTGATCTTCGTCGAGGCGCCGCAGGGTACTACCGAGATCGAGCGCATAGCGCGGGACGTGTCCGCGCCCCTGCTCATCAATCTCGTCCTCGGCGGCCTCACCCCGATCGAATCCGCCACGCGCCTGCGGGAACTGGGCTATTCGATCGCCATCCACCCCTCGCTCCCGCTGGGCGCCGCGGCATACGCGATGCTCACCGGCCTGGCCGAGCTCGCCGGCCGCGATCCCGGGCCGCTGCTGCCCGCGACACCTGCCGAGTTCTTCGATCTCGTCGGTCTGGCCGAATGGTCGGAACTGGGCGAACGCTACCGTGAAGGAGCCTGACCCATGGGCATGACCATGATCGAGAATCTGCTGGCCCGCAAGGCCGGGGTGCCGCGGGTCCGCCCCGGGGACATCGTGACCGTCGAGGTCGACATGTGCGTGCTGATCGATCTGCAGTTCGCCACGCTGTGGCAGCAGCCCCGGCGCATCCACGATCCCCGCAAGGTCGCGGTCGTCATGGACCACGCCGTGCCGGCGCCGTCGCTCCAGGACGCCGCGGGTGGTCCGAAGGCGCGGAAGTTCGTGGCGGACTTGGGTATCGAGCACTTCTACGATGTCGGCTGGCACGGCATCTGTCACCAGGTCATCGCCGAGAACAGGCTGGCCCGCCCCGGCGAGGTGCTCGCCTGCACCGACTCGCACACCTGCGCGGGCGGCGCGTACAACACCGCTGCCCGCGGACTCGGCCCGGCCGAGGTGTATTCCATCCTGTGCACCGGCGCCACCTGGTTCGAAATTGCCCCCACGGTGCGTTACGAACTCACCGGCGCGCTCCCACCGGAGGTCAGCGGCAAGGACGTCTTCCTCCATCTCGCCGACACCTATGGTGACGCCACCAACCAGAATCTCGAATTCGGCGGGCCGGGCCTGCCCACGGTCCCGCTCAACGACCGACGCACGATCGCTACCCAGGCCGCCGAAATCTCCGCCGACTTCGCCACTTTCGGTGTCGACGACTTGCTGCGCGAGTTCTTCGCCGCGCACGGAATGACGGATTATGTTGCCGCCGAAGCAGATCCGGACGCCGAATACGCCGACATCCACACCGTCGATCTGTCGGGTCTCGAGCCGTATGTCGCCCGCCCGGGCACGGTGAGCCGCAACGGGGTTCCGGTCTCGCAGATCGAGCCCCGGCGCATCGACCAGGCGTTCATCGGGTCCTGTGCCAACGGCCAGCTCGAAGACCTCCGCATCGCCGCGCAGATCCTGCGCGGCCGGACCGTCGCCCCCGGCGTCCGGCTGCTGGTCACGCCCGCCTCCCAGCAGGTCTACCGGGACGCCCTGCGACTGGGATACCTGCAGGACATCGCCGATGCCGGTGGGGTGGTGACCAATTCGACCTGCGGCGCCTGCTTCGGCTATCACATGGGCGTGGTCGGCCCCGGCGAGGTCTGCCTGACCTCGAGCACCCGCAACTTCACCGGCCGCATGGGCAGCACCGAAGCCGAGATCTACATGGCCGCACCCGCCACCGTCGCGGCCTCCGCGATCACCGGCTACATCACCGACCCCCGGAGCATCACCGCATGAGCACCACCATTACCGGCCGTGTCTGGGTCTTCGGCAACTCCCTCGACACCGACGCGATGTACCCGGCCTTCGCCATGAAGCTGGAGCTGCCCGAGGCGGCCCGGCACATCTTCTACCAGGTGCGGCCCGGCTGGACCGATCTCGTCGTCCCTGGCGACATCGTCATCGCCGGAACGAATTTCGGTGTCGGCTCCTCCCGCCCGGTCGCCGCCCTGTTCCAGCATCTGGGTGTCGCGGCCGTGGTCGCGGAGAGCTTCAACTCGCTGTTCTTCCGCAACGCCGTGAACGCGGGACTGCCCGCGATCACCGCACCCGGAATCACCGAGCACTTCCAGGACGGCCAGACCGGTTCCTTCGACCTCGCGACCGGCGAGTATCGCAACGAGTCCACCGGTATCAGCGGTCTGGCCCGCCTCCTTCCCCCGCTGCTGCTGGAAATCATCAGCAGCGGAGGGATTCTCGCGCGCCTGGCCGAGCAGGGCTTCCTGTCGTGACCGCAACCGACCCCCACAGAATCGGGCCAACCATGGCAACTCGTTCGATCGGAAGACTTCTACGTCCGGTGCGAGCCGGAATCGGCCGCACCGCGTGGTTCGATCCGGCCGTCCAGCACGCACCCGAAACGCTGACGGTGGGCAGTGCCGCCTTCGCTGACGGCGGGGACATTCCGCGCCTGCACGCGGGAACAGGCGTGGGAGACAACCTATCCCCACCACTGCATTGGTCCGGTGTGCCGTTCGAGGCCGCCGAGCTGGTCCTGATCGTCGAGGACCCCGATGCGCCGCTCCGCCGTCCGGTTGTGCACGGCGTGTTCACCGGAATCGATCCGCGCATCACCAGCCTTCAGGAGGGAGCGCTCGGCTCGAACGACGGCGCGACGAGCAGCAGCATCAGGGTGGGCGCCGGGAGCTTCGGCCGCCGGGGCTACGCCGGTCCGCGCCCCGTCCCCGGTCACGGACCACACCGCTACGTCTTCCAGCTCCTGGCGCTCGACCAACCGAGCGGATCGACCGATGGCGCAACGTTGTCCACCGTCCTCGCGGCCGTCACCGGACACGTGATCGCCCGCGGCAAACTCACCGGCCGCTACGAGCGGCCCTGATACCCGAACCATCCGGATCGACCGGGTCGGCCGGCAGCGGAATCGGCCGGTGGCAAATAATCAGCTATGGCGACGTCTTCGATCGGAGGAGAGCGCACAGGGCGCCACCGAGGTGGTCGCCGAGGGCATCGCTTCCCGCACGCCGCAACGACGATGCGCGTCACGCCTTGTCGGGCGGGACACATTGGCGCGTCGGAGACAACGCCCCGTGACGCCGGTACGCGGCCGGCCAGGGTGTGATCGGCGCGCCTCGGCCGAGGTCAGCGACCGATAGGCACGACCGACAGCCGCGCATCGACCGCTCGTAACCGGCGATTTCGACACTCCCGAACGGTCCGCACGCGCCGGGGCCGGGTGGCGATCGGGTGGGCCCGTCACTACGGTGGGGCGGGCAATCGGAAGCCCGGAAGCGGGGGTGTGTGGATGCCGTTGTCGACGGCCGAACAGGTGATGGCCACGAATCGGGCTGTGCCACAGCGGCGCTCGATTCCGCTGGTCGTGGTGTGGCTGGTAGGGGTGCTGGGTGGACTGGCCGGGTGGTACTACCTCGGTCAGATGCTGGCCGCGCCGCGCGCGATGCTGCACCTGGTCGATCTCGGCGTGTATCAGATCGCGGCAGACCGTGTGGTGCACGATGTTTCGGTGTACGACACCCCGTTGCGGGGTCACACGCGCGGGGTGTGGGAGTTCGTGTACACCCCGTTCGCGGCGCTGATGTTCGTGCCGTTGGCGTGGTTGCACGGGTCGGTCTTCACCTGGGCCGGGGGACTCGCGAATTTCGCCATGCTCACCGGATCTGTTTGGGCGGCACTGTCGGTGCTCGGTTATCGGCGCGACCGCCGCATGCTGATCGTGGGCCCGGCTGCTGCCTGTCTGCTGCTGTTGTGTGAGCCGATCCGGGAGACCGAGGCCTTCGGGCAGGTCAATATCCTGCTGCTGCTCCTGGTGCTGGCCGATATGGCGCTGCCCGACTCCTCCCGCGGCAAAGGCGTGCTGACCGGTATCGCGGCCGGCATCAAGCTGACCCCGGCGTTCTTCATCGTCTACCTACTGGTCACTCGTCGATTCCGGGCGGCCGCCACCGCCGCCGGCGCGCTCGTCGCCACGATGGTTATCGGCCTGGCCGTGCTGCCGAAGGATTCGCTGACGTTCTGGAGCGGGGCCTTCGCCGACCCTGCCCGGGTCGGTGTCCCCGAGAACCCGCAGAACGAATCCCTGCGTGGCATGCTCGCCCGTACCCTGGGCGCGGCCAGTAGCATCCAATTGCTGTGGGCCGCAGCCGCTCTCGCCATCGCGGTGGTCTGCCTGATCCTGGCCCGCCGTCTCTCGGTCACCGGCAGTGAACTTCCCGCCGTGGTTCTGTGTGGTCTGACCAGCACGGTCGTCTCCCCATACAGCTGGATCCACCACTGGGTCTGGCTGGCTCCCCTGCTCATCTGCCTGGCCGATCTCGCCCTGCGCCACCGCTCCCTCCCGACCGTGGCGGGACTGCTCGCCGTGTTCCTCGTCTGCTCGGGCGGCGTCTTCGATCTCCTGGACCTGCACTACGGCAGCATTTTCGACCTCCCGAACCACGGCCTCTTCGCGTTCCTCGACCACAATGCCTACATCTGGCTCACGCTCGCCCTCTTCGCTGCCACGGCCGTGCTGACACGGCGCGGTTCCGCGCGGGTCGGACCCGTCCTCACGCCCGGTATCGGGCGACGAAGCGCCGCAGGATCTCCTGCGGCACCATGATGTGCTCGCGGTGCCCGAGTTCGGTCAGGGAGTCGGCCTCACTCGGGTCGAAATAGCCCTCGTGCCGATAGATTTCGATACGCAGCGCCAGGCCCCGGCCGTCGAGTTCGGGGTGGAACTGGGTGGCGTAGACGTTCTCCCCGACCCGCACCGCCTGTACCGGGCAGACAGCCGAACGCGCGAGTAGCACCGCGCCCGGCGGAACGTCCTGGCAGGACTCCTTGTGCCCGACAAAGGCGCGGAAGTTCTCCGGAAGCCCTTGCAGCAGCGGGTCTTTCGCCGCGCTCTCGGTCAGTTCGATGGTCGTCGCGCCGGGCGTCTCGCCGTAGCGCTCGGTGCCGACCAGCCCGCCCAGCACGTCGGCGAGCATGCTCAACCCGTAGCACGCGCCCAGGTACGGGATGTCGCGGCGCACGATCTCGATGAGCAGCTTCTTCAGCTCGGGTTCGAAGACCCGCTGGTAGTCGTACTTCTTGGGCTCGGGGTAGCTGAGGTTGCTCGGCCCGCCGCCGACGATCACCGCCCAGTGGTTCTCTAGTTCGAGATCGGGCATGCCGCGATTCATCTCGACCCGCATCACGTCCGTGGCCGTGAGCCCGCCCGCGTCGAGGATCGCCTCGTACTCCTGATCGGAGGCCGCTTGCTCGGGTCGCAGCTGCAGCAGCAGGCAAGACTTGGGCATGTCCACATTGTGGGCGGTCGGTCCGCTCCGGTTGGGGGCTATGCGGGGATTGACCTCGAGTGCGCTCGAGGTTGCAGGGTGGAACCATGACTCGACCAGTAGAAATCTGGAACACCGTCTACGACGAGGACACCGCGCCCTGGGTGATCGGCGAACCTCAGCCCGCCCTCGTGGCACTGGAACGCGCCGGTGAGATCAGCGGCCGCGTCCTCGAGCCGGGGTGCGGCGCGGGTGAGCACACCATCCTGCTCACCCGCCTGGGCTACGACGTCCTCGGCGTCGACTTCTCCCCCAGCGCAATCGAATACGCCCGCGCGAATGCCGCCGCCCAGGGCGTCCCGGCCGTCCAGTTCGAGGTCGCCGATGCCCTCGCCCTGGGCGGCAATGCCGACTTCGCGGGTGATCCTCCGGGCTCCGCGCCCGCGTTCGACACCGTCGTCGACAGTGCCCTGTTCCACGTCTTCGGCACTGAATCCGAGGCCCGCGCCGCCTACGTCCGCAGCCTGCACGCCGTCTGCAAGCCCGGTGGCGTGGTCCACGTCCTGGCGCTCTCCGACGCCGAACCCGGCTTCGGCCCCCGCATCAGCGACACGGTGATCCGGACATCCTTCGGCGCGGGCTGGGAACTGGAAAGCCTGGAACCCACCCGCTACCGCGGCCGGGTCACCGCCACCGTCGCCGATCAAGCGGTGGGCCTCGAGGTGTCCCCCACGGGCCTGGTGGATGTTGCGGCCTGGATGGCACGCATCCGGAGGCTCTGATACAGTTCCGCTACCTCATCAGAAATTCTTCCGAAAAACAAAGTACGTGTAACCCTGGGTTACACGTACTTTGTTTTTTCACCCCTACCGCTGCCTTCAGCCCCGATGCACCCGATCGCTCACCAGCGCCCGCAGCGCCGGGTCCTCCTCGCCCACGTGCAATGACCGAATCCGTTGCACCGCAAGCGCGTCCGTCCCGGTGACCCGCTGGCTCAGGCGCTCGTGCTCCACCCACGACGGGCTCATGAAGGTCTCGACGTGACGGTCCGGGTCGACCGGATCGGAGTACATCGCCCAGTGCATGGCCCCGTCGCGGCGGCGGGAACGCCGCAGGTCGGGGATGGCGGCATGGAAGTCGGCCAGGTGCTCGGCGGGGATGCGGTATTCGACGGTGAGCATGATCGGGCCGTCATCGGGGGCCAGGGACAGGGGCACGTACGGTTCCAGCACATGCGCGGCCCGGACATCGATCTGCTCGGCGGCCGCGAGCCGGAACCACAGACCCAGTGCCGTCTGCGCCGCGAGCGCCACCCCGGCCGCGGTGAGTGCCGTGGGCAGTCCCATGGTGCCGGCCACCGCACCCCAGCCGGCCGCACTCACCGCGAAGCCGAGCTGGAACACCAGCTGGAACACCGCCAGTCCACGGCCGCGAATCCAGCTGGGCAGCACCGATTGTGCCGCGATATTGAGCGTCGACATGACACCCATGCCCGCCATGCCGGCGAGGAACAGCACCGGCAGCGCGGGCGGGAAGGCAGTCAGCTGCGCGAGCGTCAGCAGGCAGGCGGCGTAGAGCAGGCTGCAGGCCAGTGCGATCCGATCGGGGGAATAGCGGTGCCGGATCCGCGGCAGCACCAGTGCGCCGCACACGCCACCGACCCCGAGCACACCGAGCAGCAGACCGTAGGTGGTCGCCGTCTGATGCAGACGCACGCGGGTGACCACGGCCAGCAGGGACGGCAGCGCGCCGTAGCAGAGTACGAAGGCGGCGGCGCGAACCAGCACCGCGCGCAGTTCGGGCGCATTGGCGACATAGCGCAGGCCGGTGCGGATGGCGGTGGTGAGATGCTCGGGCGGCAGTGCTGTCGCGGTGGGACGGCGTCGCCAGACATACACCACCGCAAGCACTCCCAGGAACGACGCCGCGTTGAGCAGGAAGACGCCGCCGGAGCCGACCGCGGCCACCAGCACGCCGCCGATGGCCGGTCCGATCGCCTGCGAGGCCGTCATCGCCACCGAATTGAGGCTGATCGCGGCGGGCAGCTGCGCGGTGGGCACTAGCTCGGGGGTGATCGAGCTGAAGGCCGGCATGCCGAGCGTCGCGCCGGTGCCCAGCAGCAGCGTCGCGGTCAGCAGCAGCGCCGGATTCACGCTGTGCGACAGCGTGAGTGCGCCGAGGAGTGCCGCCACCACCAGCTGCCACGCCTGGGTGAACAGGATCAGGCGGCGGCGGTCGAGGATGTCGGCGAGCGCACCCGCGGGCAGGGCCAGCACGAAACTGGGCAGGGCACTGGCAGTGGACAGCAATGCCACCAGCGCGGCCGAGCTGGTCAGCGTGGTCATCAGCCAGGAGGCGCTGACCAGGTGCATCCAGGATCCGACATTGGAGGCGATCGAGGCGATCCACAGGGCCCTGAAAGTATTGATACGCAAGGGTGTCCACGGTGAGGTCGCCGAGGGTGTGCTCATCCGTCAGAGGGTACGGATCTGTCCTGGCATCGGCGCGTCGGTTCGCGATGGGCCGAACGGTTGGGGCCGCACCCGGCCACGGCTCCAATTCCGGCAAATCTCAGCGGAGTTCGTTCGGGGCGCGCAAGATTGACAGGCTCGGAACGGTTCCCGAGGACAGGATCGCAGCACCATGGCGGTACGCACCCGACTATCCCCAGACCAGCGCAACTCCTTCATCGCGGCCCAGCTCGGCTGGACCATGGACGCTTTCGACTATTTCCTCGTGGTGTTCGTGTACGCCGATATCGCCAAGAGCTTCCACATGCAGAAGAGCGAGGTCGCGTTCATCACCACGGCCACGCTGATCATGCGCCCGGTGGGCGCGCTGCTGTTCGGACTGTGGGCCGACCGGGTCGGGCGGCGGATTCCGCTCATGGTCGACGTCGGGTTGTATTCGATCGTCGGGTTCGTGTGCGCGTTCGCGCCGAACTTCACGGTGCTGGTGATCCTGCGCATGCTCTACGGCATCGGCATGGGCGGTGAATGGGGACTGGGCGCCGCACTGGCCATGGAGAAGATCCCCGTCGAGCGACGTGGCTTCTTCTCCGGCCTACTGCAGGAAGGGTATTCGTTCGGCTACCTACTGGCCTCGCTCGCCTCACTGCTGGTGACCAACTGGCTCGGTCTGTCGTGGCGTTGGCTGTTCGGGCTGTCCATCATTCCCGCCCTCATCATTCTGATTCTGCGTGCGCGCGTACGGGAATCGGAGGTGTGGGAGTCCACCCGCGAGCGCCTGGTCTCGACGCGCACCTCGTTCAAGACCATCATCACCAACCCGGTCATCGTGCGCCGGTTCGTCTACCTGGTGATCCTGATGACGGCCTTCAACTGGATGAGCCACGGCACCCAGGACATCTACCCCACGTTCCTGTCCGCCACCCAGCACGGAGGTGCGGGCCTGTCGACGGCCACCGCCAAGTGGATCGCCGTCATCTACAACATCGGCGCGATCATCGGCGGTCTGGTCTTCGGCAGCCTCTCACAACGCTACGGCCGCCGCTACACCATCATCTTCTGTGCCCTGCTGGGCCTGCCGATCGTGCCGCTGTTCGCCTATTCGCGCACCGCGGCCATGCTGTGCCTGGGCTCCTTCCTGATTCAGGTTGCCGTCCAGGGCGCCTGGGGCGTCATTCCCGCGCACCTCACCGAGATGTCGCCCGACGCCATCCGCGGCTTCTATCCGGGCGTCACCTACCAGCTCGGCAATCTGATGGCCTCACTGAACCTGCCGATCCAGGAGCGCCTGGCCGAATCCCACGGTTACCCGTTCGCCCTGGCGATCACGGCCGTCCCCGTCTTCCTGGCCGTCGCCATCCTGACCGCGATCGGCAAGGAGGCCAAGGGGATTCGCTTCGGGACCACCGACAGCCCCGCCACCGCGCCGGTGACATCGGGTTGACGCTCCCGCTCCGAAGGTTCGGGAGCACCGGGCGCGGCGGCCGGAATCGATTCTGCGCCTGGGTGATCGCAGCCGTCTAGCGATCGCGGTGTGCCATCAGCCGGGCCAGGGCGGTGAGATCGTCGGAGGCGAGATCACCGGGCAGGGCCGCGAACGCGACATCCAGGGCGGCGTCCGCGCGGCGCAGGGTGTGCTGGCGGCCGCCCGCCTGCTCGATCAGGTCCGCCGCCCGGGCCGCTCGGGCCGCGGTCATGGGATGGCGGGCGTGATAGAGGCGGGCCAGTTCGCGGCCGGCCGCGGTGCCCGATTCCAGGGCGCACACCACCGGGAAGGACTGCTTGCGGTGAATCAGGTCGCTGTACGCCGGTTTTCCGGTGACGTCCGGATCGCCCCAGATGTCGATGAAGTCGTCGACGAGCTGGAACACGAGCCCGATCTCGATGCCGAAGGTATGCATGGCCGACACCACGCGGTGGTCGGCCCCGGCGCACAGCGCGCCCAGCGCGCAGGCACAGCCGAGCAGCGCGCCGGTCTTCCCGGCGGCCATGGCCAGATACTCGTCGCCGCTGACGGTGCGCCAGGTCTCGAAGGCGCAGTCCGCGTACTGGCCCCGGCACAACGCGACCATGGCCTCGGTCAGGCGGATGACCGCCTCGGCGGTGACGGTCTCAGGAGCGCCGTCACACAGCACGCCGAGCGCGACCGCCTGCAGAGCGTCGCCGAGCAGTGTCGCATTGGTCTCGCCCCAGATGCGCCAGACGGTCGGCCGGCCGTGCCGGAACGCATCGGTGTCCATGACATCGTCGTGGACGAGTGAGAAGTTGTGCAGCAGTTCGACGGCCGCCGCGGCGTGTACCGACGCCTCGACGTCACCACCGCAGGCCGCGGCAGCAGCGAAGGCGAGCGCCGGGCGCAGCGCCTTGCCCTGCGCGCCGCTGGCCGTCCTCCCTTCGGGATCACACCACCCGAAGTGGTACCCGGCCATCACATTCAGGGGTTCGGCCAGCGCCCCGACCGCCGAGCGCAGCACCGGCTCGATGGCGACCCGCGCCTCGGACAGGCGGCCGTGGGCTCTCCGCTCGGTGCCCGCGTCGAGCGGGCGGGATATGGATTCGGGTGCGCGGGCGCAGGTTTCGTCATGCCCGGCCAGGACGGCCGCGGCCGGGCGGGACAGTCCCCATCGGCGCTTGCCCTCGGCGTGCTGTCCTACGGTGAATCGGATCGGTTTCGACGCTCGCATAATCGGCCCCGCTCGCTCGGACACGGTTGCCGCACCCGGTGGCGGCTGGGCAGCCATGCTCAGAAGAAGCTCATGGTCCCATCACAGTCTGAAACCTGGAGGCTGCCTGCGGATTTCATTTCGGCAACGTCGGTAGGTTTGCTGCTTCAGGTGAGTGGCAAGCCGTGCTCGAGCGCCTCCGCGGGTGCGCTTGTATAGCGGGCCGCCTGATAGTGGTAGTCGTGGTTGGCACGTACATAGACGGTGTAGTTCTGGGCGGTGACCAGGGCGTCCACGCGTTCGCGGCCGGTGAGGCCGGCGTCGTCGAGCTCGGTCGGCAGGCGTTGCATCGCCTCGATCATGTGCTCGACGCACTCGGAGAGCATGCCGTTGACCAGTTGCCGGGCCTGCGCTTTGTTGTATCCGTGGTGATACTGCGCGAGCAGTACCGAGTTGTAGAGGTAGCCGGAGGCCTCGTCCGAGGCAACCGACAGCACATCATTGAACAGACCCATGTGCTCCACGGCCGCCATACGCAGGCTGTGCATGGCGGGTAGGTGCCGGACGGCGGCGGACAGGTCCACGCCCTCGGCGCGTTCGCTGATATCGAGAAACACGAACAGCGCCACGCCGTCTCGCCGATGTGCGCGGTAGGTCTCGAGGTCGGGCAGATTGCCCGAGAGTCTGCCGACGCTCTCGGTGTAGTAGGTCCACAGCCAGTCGTGGATCTCCCGGCGCACGCTCCGTTGCCAGGCCGCCGACCGGCCATGGCACAGGCGTGGCCACAGCTCGGCCAATGCGACCGCCAACACGCCGGAAGGTGTTGCCGTACCGTCCAATACGGCCTCGATAGCGGTTATGGCCCCCAGACACCTGCGCGGATCGGGGATTTCGATATCGAACTGATCGTCTACGATGAAAGCCCATGCGGTGTACTGGCTCAGCAGCGTGAGCTCGTCGGCGTTCGCGTTCGGGCACCACAGGGCGTACATGCGCGCCGGGCGGGTGCGTTCCATGCGACGCCGGGTGGGCTCGGTGGGAACCAGTCCGTAGGCCTCCAGCCAGGACCACATCCCCGCTTCGGCTTCCGGCTCCGCCGGATTGACGCCCGCGGCGGCGAACGGCATGAAGAACTCGATTGCTTCCATGCGAAACTACCTATCCCCCAAGCATTTTACGGAGAACATCGTAACGATAACGGCATTTCAGACGTTTGAACTCGCATTTGAAATCTCACTCATCAGGACTCTGCGAGCCGGACGGTTGTCAGTCGGGCAGCCGGACGAGGCGCTGCGCACCGTCGAAAAGGGTTCGCTCGGCCACCCGAGTGGCCGCCAGAGCGGCCAGGGTCGTGGCCGCGAGCAGCATGTACATCACGACGATCTGATAGCGGATGGCCGTCAGCGGATCCACGCCCGCCAGAATCAAACCCGTCATCGCGCCCGGCAGACTGATCAGACCGACCACCTTGGTCGAGTCGATGGCCGGGATCAGCGCGGTGCGCAGCGCCGAACGCTGATTCGGCAGGAACGACTGGTACGCCGAAAGGCCCAGTGCCAGCCGGGCTTCCACGGCATCGCGGGCCCGGCGCGCATCCTCGACCAAGCGGCGCAGCGCGATTCCGGTCGACTGCATCGCCGACGACACGATCATGCCGCCCACCGGCACTACCACCCGCGCCTGCGTGGAGATGATGCCGAGGGCGATCAGCGCGCCCAGGGTGATCGACGCGCCGAACGCCACGCCGATGGTCGCCGAACGCGTCGCATGTGGCAGCCCCGCCCCGCGTCGCCCGGCCACCTGCCCGGCGATGACGATCATCAGGACCACCCAGCCCAGCGCGCCCGGCAATCCGGTGTGGCGGAACAGGATCAGCAGAATCGCGCCCACCGCGACGAGCTGCACGCCGGCCCGGGCCGCCGCGATCAGCAGTTCGCGGGTGAGATGCAGCTGCTGCCGGTAGGCGATGGCCGCCGCCAGCGCGACCAGGACCAGCGACGCGCCGACGCCCGTCCAGTCGGGCACCGAAAGTCCCTGGGTCATGGCTGATTCTCCGCTTCCGCACCACGCGTGAGCCGCCCGGCGGCCAGCGTCCATACCTCGTCCGCCACCTCGGCCACGAATCCCGGATCATGGCTGACCAGCACCACACTGCCGCCGGCCGCCACATGCGCCCGGATCAACGCGCCGATCGCCACCGCCGACGCCCCGTCCAGCGCCGAGGTCGGCTCGTCGAGCAGCAGCACCCGCGGCTCCACCGCCAGCGCCCGCGCCAGGCAAACCCGTTGTGCCTCACCTCCGGACAGCTCGGCGCAGCGGCGCACCGCGAACCCGTCGGGCAAACCGACCGCCCCGAGCAATTCGCGCACGCGCTCGGAATCGACGGCCCGCCCCACGCACACCTCCTCGGCGACCGTACCGGTGAGCAGCACCGGCCGCTGCGGCACCAACCCCACCTGCCGACGCAACGCCAGCACATCCAGGTCGGTCACCGGGACCCCGTCCAGCAGTACCCGGCCGCTGTCGGGCTCCCCGAACCGATTCAGCAGTCGCAGCAGGGTCGTCTTGCCCGCCCCGCTCGGTCCGACCACGGCCGTACACCGCCCGGCCGCGAAGGTCGCATCGACCTCGACGAGTACCGAGGTCGATCCGTGGCCGAGGCTGACCCGGTCCAAGACAATGCTGGGCACCGCCTCACCCTGCCCCACTCCGGATCGGCGGCGCGGCGCGGGGTCGCCTACGCGCCGGAAGTCGCCGGCAACCCGGCGATCCGCCGCAGCCCCTCCGCGAGTTCAGCCCCGGTGGGAGCGGTTCCGGGGTCCATGAGCGCCTGCGCCGCGATGCCCACCAGCAGCGCCTGATAGAGCGCACCGACAGTCCGTCCGGTGTCGCCGAAGAGCCGGGCCAGCCCCGACCGGGATTCATCGGTCTGCTCGGCGAGCTGAGTCCGGGTTTCGGGATGGGAGAGCGCGTCGAAGGTCGCTCCCCACAGTCCGCGGTGGCGGTGATGGACTCTCGGACTGCATCCCAGCGAGAGGGGTCCCAGTAGTAACCGCCGCAACGGATATGGCGTAGCCGCAGGTAGCCGGACTGTCGAGGCTACGGAGTCGTCTTGTTGAGGTGTCGGTGGATGGTGGGGCGGGTGACGCCGAATTCGGCCGCGGGTGCGTTCGGACATGAGGGTGTGTTCGAATTCGGCTATCGCGCCGAGGATTTGGAAGAACATGCGGCCGACGGCGGTAGAGGTATCGATGCCCTGGTCGAGCACCACCAGATCCACGCCCCGGTCCTGGAGAGTCTTGGACAGCTCGATCAGGTGCCCGAGGGAGCGGCCTAGCCGGTCGAGCTTGGTGATCAGTTGATCTTTGGGCCGTTTGGCCACCAGCAGTGCCTTGCTCAGCTCGGGCCGTGAGGCGAGCTTGCCGGAGGCCTTGTCGATGAATATCTGTTCGCATCCGGCGGCGGTGAGTGCGTGGTGTTGGGCTTCGGGGTGCTGGTCGAGGGTGGAGACCCGCCCGTAGCCGATTCGCATGGCGCGGAGTGTATTGCGAACTCCCGACAGGTTGCCGTTGGCGCGTACACGGCAACCATTACAGATCTGGCGTGCGGAAATCTGCTGCGGCGGAGGGTGTCTCGTGAACGAACGTTTTCGAGCCACTGTGTCACCGGGAGCAGGTGCACCGCGTCCGTAATCTGGATGGTCGGAACCAACTGAATGAGGGGGACGTGTTGAACGACTACGGCAGTTTCGCGACACAGCCGTTGCCGATCCAGCGATTACCGCACCGCTCCACCGAACCGGTCAAGCTGAAAGGTGTTGGCGGGGAAGGCAGCGCGGACGCTGCCGGGCTCGCCCGCGCGGGCGGGCACGTGGCTCTGGCCGGCGTGGTGAGTCGGGTCACCGGGTTCGCCCGAACGATCGTGGTGGCCGCTGTCCTTGGGACCGCGGCGGTGGGAGATGCCTACAACGGCGCGAACAATCTGCCATGCTGAGCCGTTCGTGACGTCGCGGACGCTGGGTGAATGCCTTCAGAACAGGGTGTCGCCACGTTTTATCTTTCGCTCCAGTCGTCCGGCCATTGGGTGCTTGGTGCTCCAGGCGCGTCCGCAGGCCCATCGGCGCAGGTAGCATGGCCTGTGCCCTCGCGTGTGATGTGCAGTTCGCACGATGTCGCGCTGCGGGGTGTCTGCTGCAAGTTCGGTTCTTCTCCGGATCTTCCCGACCACGTGGCCGCACGGCCTGGATACAGGGAGGTATTCATATGAAGGCAATCGTGGTGACGGACCAGGCCGCCGGAACGGCCGGGATGACGTTGGTGGAGCGGGCCGAGCCGGATGCGGCGAGGTTCGCTAGCCTCTCGGGCGCGAGCTACGGCGATGTCGTCGTCGAGGTTCATGCGTCGGGGTTCACCGCGGATGAGTTGGAGTGGCCCTCGACCTGGATCGATCGGCTCGGCCGGGACCGGACGCCGTCGATCCCCGGGCACGAGCTGGCCGGGGTGGTCAGCGTTCTCGGCTATGGCACAACCGGCCTGTCGGTGGGGCAGCGGGTGTTCGGGCTCACCGACTGGACTCGCGACGGCACGCTGGCGGAGTACGTAGTCGTCGAGGCACGTAATCTCTCGCCGCTGCCGGGCGACATTGACTTCACGGTGGGCGCGGGCGTCACGATGGCGGGCTTGACCGCCTGGCAGGGGCTGTTCGAGCACGGCCGTCTTCAGGCGGGGCAGAGCGTCCTCGTGCACGGTGCGGCCGGCGTAGTTGGGTCGATGGCAACCCAGCTCGCACGTGAGGCCGGCGCCTACGTCATCGGCACCGGGCGCGCGGCCAGCCGGCAGACCGCGCTCGACTTCGGGGCGCACGAGTTCGTCGACCTTCAGAACGACTCTCTGGACGACATCGGCGGAGTCGATCTGGTCTTCGATGTCATCGGCGGAGACATCCAGAAGCGGTCCGCGGATCTCGTTCGAGCCCGAGGAACGCTGGTGACCGTCACCGGGCCGCCCGAGGCTCGCCCCGCCCACGGACTGGCGATCGACTTCATCGTCGTATCCGACCGCACCCAACTCAGTGAGATCGCCCAGCGGGTGCGCGACGGACGAGTGCGGACGAACATCGGCACAGTTGCGACCCTCGACGACGCCGTCGCCGCCTTCAACCCGACCGAGCGACGCAAGGGGAAGACGGTCATCCGCGTTCGTCCGTGAGGACCCTGGATAGCGCCAGGCCCGCGACCTGCTGACCCGTCCCGACGAGTCGAGGTTCCGGTAGTAGTCGCGCGAAAAACAACGACAATGGCTTGACCAGTAGCGATGTGGATGTGCAGGCTGAGTGCATGCGGGCCCGCGACGTCGTGGTCGGGCAAACCTATGTGGTGCTGATTCCGCACCGGATTTCGCGGGGACGCCACCTCGACCGTGATCAACCCGGCACGCCGGCGTCGGCGTGGTGGTGGATGACCGGTACTCGTTTCCGGCTTACCGTCACCGCAGTGGACTCGACCAGTAGTCCGGCCATGGTGGAGGGGCGACCGCTCACCGAAGGCCCCAGCATCGAGGTCGCGCTGACCGCCGAGCAAATCGCTGCGCTCACTGCGCTGGGTCTGCCTCAAGGCGAATATCGCGTGCGCGGACGGTTGTTGGACCACCGGGACCGAATCGTCGGTTTACCCGAGCCGCTGCGTGTCCCGGCTCGCTGGCTGCGGCCCGCCGAGGGGTTCGACGACCGCACGCACCTCGATCTCGATCCCTATTCGGGGTGACCGTGTCAGCCTTCCGGGTGCCTTAGCACTGATCAGCGCTATGCCGGACTTCGTTGGATTCTCGGCGAGTTCTACCGCGACCCCTCCTTGTTCGCATGTACCCACTACAGCCTCGTTCGCGGCCTCGTACGCTTCGCGGCCCGCCTCATCGAAGTGAATCATTCGCACCGTTGCGCGTTAGCTGTCGTGGCGGAGGTCAGGCGAGTCGGACATCTGCGGTGGCGAGGCCGAAAACCTTGCGGCCGGCCGCCTTCGCGACGATGACGACGACAGCCGTTCTGGTGTCGGGATCGACCGACTTGATGCGTCCGGTGAACTCCACCGTTCCCGCGGAGGCGGCTTCGATGACCGTGTAATTCGACAGCCGGACCCCATACCGGATCATCGCACCCGGGTCACCGAGCCATCCGGTGACAAATCCCGCCCCCAAGCCCATCGTGAGCATGCCGTGAGCGATCACATCCGGAAGACCCGCGAGCACAGCGATCTCGTCATGCCAATGGATGGGATTCACGTCCCCGGAGACCCCGGCATAATTCACCAGGTCGCCGCGGGTCAGGCGCACGGACCGAGCGGGAAGTTCGTCACCGACGGCGATGTCCTCGAAGCGGAACACGGTGCGCGGGATACGCGTGCGTGAGATCGGCGAAAGACGGGCGGTGGTCCAGGGATCCGGTTCTGTCACCAGCAGCGCGTCCTCGTCGGCCGAAGCGGCGGTGGTTGGGGAGGTCGTGTCGAGCCCGCTCATGATGACGCGCTCGATCGTGTCGCTGATTTCGGCGTTGACGTCCTCGTCGGTGAGGCCGAGGACGGTGGTGTGCATGATCTGCACGATGTCACCGGTCTGGTCGGTGAAAGTGTTGGTGATGGTGAGCAGGTCCTTGCCCCCGATACGACGCGTCGAGGACAGCTCGACATCGCTGACCAACCGGTCGCCGGTGAGCACCGGCTTGTACATTTCGAAAACCTGATCGGTCTGCACGACCACGTCGTAGCCGGTCATGACGATCTCGAGCAGCCTGCGGTTGGCCAGCATCGCGGCAATGGAGATGAACGTGGTCGGCGCGATCAGACCGGCGTATCCGAGCTCACCAGCAGCCCCTTCGCTCCAGTGCGCCGGGTGGAAGTCCTGCACCGCTCGCGCGTACTCGCGGATCTTCTCCCGCCCCACCTCGTAAAAGTCATCTGTGCGATAGCGATGCCCTACCAGCCCAGCCGCATCGAACGCTGCTTCCACCAAGCCCCTCCTCCATCCGGATCCATTCCACACTCGTAACCGGCACCGGCAGTACCGAATTCACGAGTGAAACCCCACCTTCTCACAAGGCGCGGCGCTACGCCGAGAAAAACAAACGTGGGTTCGCGAGACGCGTTGAGTTGCTGGAGATTTCCGCACGACGAACGAGGCAAACACCGCTACACCGTCGACCAGATCGCCGCCGAGTTCGGCGTCACCCGCCCCACCATCCACCGACACCTCAACAAGACGACCCTGTAGCCTCGCCGCGTCGACTCCTGCGGTTACGTCATATCCGTTGGCTTTTCGGGGATTACTCTCGGAACCCCTCCCCACCCTTACCGCGGCGGTGCCGAACGTCGGTTCGGTGGCCGGCGGGATGGCGGTCGTGCTCGCCGGGACGAACCTGGTGCGACCACGGTGAGTTTCGGTGGCACACCGGCAATCTCGTTCACCGCCGACTCCGCAATCCAGATCACCGCCGTCGCCCCGGCGGAGGCGGCCGGCCATAATCCGGTTGATCCCTGGCTCCGGTGTGGCCGACAGCGGTGACGCTGTGGCCCCAATCCAGCGCCGGCACACTGCTCAGCAGCTCCGGATGCAACTGATCCACAACTGTCACCGGGTGGCCGCTGACGTCGGCCACCCGGTGACGATGTGTGGTTGTGGTGTGGGCTCTACACGACCACGGGACGCCGGGCGGCGTTTTCGGCGATGGCCGAGATGATTTCGCCGAACAGCGGCGCGGGGATGTCATGCCCCATCGCCTCGAGTGGCAGGTAGCTCGATCCGGGGATCGCCGCATGGGTGGCCTCGCCGCCGACGATCTTGATCAGCGAATCCTCCGCGCCATGGATCACCAACGTGGGCACCTGCAACCGCTGGAGGTTTCTCGTGCGGTCGGGGGCGATGACGGCTGCGGTTACCTGACGAGCCGCCCCCTCGGGATGGCGCGCGCGGTCGTAGGCGTGGGTCGCCAGGGCGTAGCGGCGTTCACGCTCGCTCTCGGCGTAGGTCTTCGACCCGATGAGGGCGTACAGGGCGACGATCTGCTCGATCGCGTCGTCGCGATTCGGCGGAAGCGGCTTCATCAGCTCCTGGAGCACGTCGCCGTCGGCCATGCCGATGCTGGCGTGCGGAGTGCTCATCATCGAGCACAGCGACCGTACCCGCGCCGCGTGCTCGATCGCGACCAGCTGAGCGACCATCCCGCCCATCGACGCGCCGACCACGTGCGCGTGGTCGATACCCAGGTAATCGAGCAACTCGACACTGTCGCGCGCGATCGCCCTGAGGTAGTACTGGCTCGGAGTGACCTTCCACTCGGTCAGGCCGCTGTCGCGGTTGTCGGGACGGATGACGCGGTAGCCGCGCGCGCCGAGACCATCGACGATCTCCTGAGGCCAGTGGATCAGCTGCGAGCTGAGCCCCATGATCAGCAGCATCGGTTGCCCCGCCGGATCACCCTCGTCGCGGTAGCACATCCTGACCTCGGACAGTTCAGCGAATCGGTCGATCCCATTGCTCATGACAAACCTCCCGAAGTTGTGGCCGACGATTGCAAACATCGAGCATTGCAAGACGAACTGCACCCGGGTGTTCATGAAGCTTTCGACTGCGACAGGCCTGTTCATCGATCCGACGGCCGTCGCCAGTCCATGATCCCACCCGAGGCTCATCGCGCATCAAGTTTCGCCCAGTACAGCCGGACACCGGCCACAGTGGGCCGCTCAGCGGCGGGATCGCGGAAGCGGCGGGATCGCGGAAGCGGCGGGATCGCGGAAGCGGCGGGCTCATGCCCGACGGGCCCGAGTGGCACGCGCGATCGGCGCGGTGGCGGGCAGTTCGGCGATCAGTTCGTCGACGCGGGCGCACCGCACCCGCGCGTTCGGCGAGCATCCAACCGTTCTTGCGTTCCAGCCCCGCGGTCAACCTCGTCACGTACTCTCGTGCCCGAGCCCGTGGCTCCGCACGCGTGAACCGGGACCCGACCCTCGGCATCAACGAATTCAACTCGGCCACAACATGTTCCAACACCACATCTACCAGCGCAGACCCAGACGAGTGCCGTTGCGGTCGGTCAACGGGTGAGGCGCAGAAATCGGTGGTTGCCAGTAGGGCGCGGTAGCGACCGGCAGGTCGTCAGCGACCAGACCCCTGCTCCGGACAGCTGGCGTGACGCCGAACTCGGCGGTTCTCATTCGCCCGCAATATCTTTCGGAAACGGCAGGATCAACGCCCGCCTCGCCGTACGCTGGCCCACCGTCCCTGAACAGTTATCGGCACCACTCGGAGGCACCATGCTGTCCCTGCAGGAGATTTCGGACCGCCTGGAAATAGCGGACCTCATGGTCCGCTATTCCCACGCCGTGGACACCCACCAATGGGAACTGCTGGACGAGATCTTCACCCCCGACGCCCACATCGACTACACGGCCATGGGCGGCCCGGCCGGCGACGTGGAATCCACCAAGAAGTTCCTCGCGACCGTCATGCCGAATTTCTCCGCCTTCCAGCACATGATCAGTAACTCCTCCATCCGCGTGGAGGGCGATCACGCCACCGCGCGCACCATGTGCCACAACCCCATGCTGGTCACCGCCGCCGACGGCACCCGCCAGCTCATGCTGTGCGGGCTCTGGTACCACGACACCTTCGTGCGCGTGGACGGCGAATGGCGCATCGAGCAGCGGGTGGAGGAGAAGAGCTACATGTTCATCGCCCCCGACGCGGTCCCGGGCACCTGAATCCTATGGGGTCACTCCCCCTTCAGTAGCTCGATGAGCGGGCCGAACCGGTCCATGTTGTGCTCGAGCACCGTGATGTAGTTGAACCCGAACCGTTCCCGGCGTTCACGCAGGGTCTCGGCCATCTGCGCGGCGGTGCCGACCAGCAGCACGGGCAGGTCCTCGAGCGCGCCGGTGTAGCCGAAGGGCAGGTGCTCGGTCAGGTAGGCGATCGCGGCCTCGCGATCGGCGGGTGCGGCGATGCCCTGCACCAGCAGGTTGAATTCGACGGCGCCGGCCCGGTTTCCGAGCAGCCCGCGCACGTAGGCCGTCTTCTTCGCGGTCGAGTCGGCGTCCGCGAGCGTGAGCAGGCCGCTGTCGGCCGAGGTCGCGCCGGTGAAGGCGACGATGTCGGCGTACTCGGCGGCCAGCCGCAGCGCCCGCTCACCCCAGCCGGCCAGGAGCAGCGGCGGCCCGGAAGGCTGCGCCGGACGCGGCTGATACTCAGGATCGGCGAAGAGGCGGCGCAGCGTCGTGACCGTCTCCTCGAGGTGCCCGACGCGCCGGCCCGCCGACGGGAACGGCATTCCGGCGGCCTCGAATTCGGACCGCACGTACCCGGCCCCCAACCCCAGCTCGAACCGCCCTCCGGTGAGCTGATCCAGGCCGGCCACGTCGCGGGCCAGCAGGACCGGGTTGTAGAAGGGCGTATTGAGCACGAAGGTGTTCAGCCGCGGCCGTTCGGTGACATCGGCGGCCAGCATGAGCGCCGGGAACGGAGCGGGCAGCCCGAGATGGTCGGGCACTCCGATGACGTCGTAGCCGAGTCCCTCGGCGCGACGGCACTTCTCGATCCATTCCGGGCGGGACGCGGGGGTCAGCAGGTTCACGCCGAAGCGGAAAGGGAGGACCATGACTTCTTGTCTACCAGTGGAATCCGGGACCGTTCGAGGGCGCGGGACCGGGCGGCGAACGCTGCGAAGCCGCCCGGAACGAATTAGCGCACGGACTGCGGCGAATGCGGCCCGCGCGATGCGACCGCGCGCCATCATGGGATATCGCTCGGTCCGGTCGCACCGCGAGGAGTTTGCGCCATGACACAGCTGCCAGTCCCTGCGCACCAGCGTGCGGAGTTGGAGAAGGCCTGGGTGCGGTGGACCACGGCCTCCTCCGGCCGCCCGCCCGGCACCGAGGTGGTGCTGCGCAACGAGGTGGCGGAGTCGTGGGAGCGGTCGCTGCGCACGGTCGATCCGACGCGCACGGCGGCGCCCGGAACCGATCGGGACGAATTGGGTTCGCGCTGGGCCGAATCACCGCTGCGGACGCCCATCACCGAGATGGCGGGTGAGCTCCGGGCATTGGCGGAGGATTCGGGCATGGTCGCGGTGGTCACCGACGATACGGGGACCGTGCTCTTCAGCTGTGGCGACCGCTCGGTCCAGCGGCGCGCGGAATCGGTCAATCTCGCCCCCGGCGGCTGCTGGGACGAGCCGTACATGGGCACCAGCGGCGTCGCGCTGTCGCTGCACAGCGGCCGCCCCGCCTCGGTCTGGGCCGCCGAGCATCTGGTGGAGGCGCTGCACGGCTGGGTCTGCTACTGCGCGCCCATCCGCGCCGCCGACGGCCGTCAGCTCGGCGTGCTGGATCTATCGACGTATTGGGATCGCTCACATCCGCTCATCCTCACGACGGCCCGAGCCCTGGTGACAGCCATCGAAGCCCGAGTCCATGCCGGACAGTTCCGCCCTGCCCGCAATACCCGGCTGGAATCGCTGGGGGTGCCGCACCTCTACAAGCAGGGCAAGCAGATGGCCATGCGGCCACGCCAGCTGGAGATTCTGACCCTGCTCGCCCTGGAACCGGAGGGCTTCACGCCGGAACGCTTGCACGAGGCCGTCTATGGCGACCGGTCGGTGTCCTCCAGCACCCTCAAGGCCGATGTCTCCCGCCTGCGCGCCGCCACCGACGGCCGCATCGCCGACCGCCGCTACATGCTCACCGAGCCTCTCGCCTGCGACGCCGTCGAACTGCTCGCTGCCCTCGAAGCGGGCGACCTGACCACCGCCGTCCGCCTGTATCGCGGTCCGCTGCTGCCTGATTCGGACGTTCCGGGCATCGTGCAGTGGCGCGAACACCTCGACGTCTGCCTGCGCACCGCCGTGCTCGCCGACCGCAACCCCGAGCACGCCTTGCGTTTCGGCCAGCGCTGCCCGGACGACATCGAGATCCACGAGCACGCCCTGCGCCTGCTCCCCCACGGCGACAGCCGCCGCGCCCTGGCGACCGCGCGCCTGCACACCGCCTTACGCGCGTAGTCGATGCCGGAGCGCGTGCGCAGGTGCACGCCATGCCATGAATATGTCGGCCTTGTCCGGAATGTTCATTACCGCAGTCGTATTCGACAGCAGTGACTCAGCAACGTTTCGCCAACCCGGCGCCAACCTTGCGCCAACCTTCGCGGTTCATAGTGACCCCCGTCACCGCAGATACGGGATCAGGAGCCGCGCCATGATCTACGCCAAACCCGGCACCGCCGGGAGCATCGTCAGCTTCAACCGCCGCTATGACAACTTCATCGGGGGCGAGTGGAAAGCGCCGATCGAGGGCAGATACTTCGACAATCCCTCCCCGATCGACGGTGAGACCTTCTGCCAGGTGGCGCGTTCGAGTGCCGCGGACATCGATATGGCCCTGGAGGCGGCGCATCGGGCGGCCGACGCCTGGGGTGCCACGTCGGTAACGGATCGTGCCAACATCCTCAACAAGATCGCCGACCGGATCGAGACGAACCTGGAGCGTCTCGCCGTCGCCGAAACCTGGGAGAACGGCAAGCCGGTCCGTGAAACCCTCGCCGCCGACCTGCCTTTGGCGGTCGACCACTTCCGCTACTTCGCCGGGGCGGTGCGCGCGCAGGAGGGTCATCTTTCCCAGATCGACGCCGACACCGTCGCCTATCACTTCCAGGAACCGCTGGGTGTGGTCGGGCAGATCATTCCGTGGAATTTCCCGATCCTCATGGCGGCCTGGAAGCTGGCCCCCGCGCTCGCCGCCGGTAACTGCGTGGTCATCAAGCCCGCCGAGCAGACCCCGGCCTCGCTGCTGCTGGTCATCGAGCTCATCGCTGACCTGCTGCCACCCGGCGTCGTCAATGTGGTCAACGGTTTCGGTGTCGAGGCCGGCAAGCCGCTGGCCTCCAGCCCGCGCGTCGCCAAGGTCGCCTTCACCGGCGAGACCACCACCGGCCGGCTCATCATGCAGTACGCCAGCGAGAACATCATCCCGGTCACCCTGGAACTCGGCGGCAAGAGCCCCAACATCTTCTTCCCCGATGTCATGGCCGCCGACGACGCCTTCCTGGACAAGGCCGTCGAGGGCTTCGTGATGTTCGCGCTCAACCAGGGCGAGGTCTGCACCTGCCCGTCGCGGGCGCTGATCCACTCGTCCATCTACGACGAGTTCATGGCCCGCTGCCTCGAGCGCACCAAGGCCATCAAGGGCGGCAATCCGCTCGACGACACGACCATGATCGGCGCACAGGCCAGTAACGACCAGTACGAAAAGATCCTGTCCTACATCGACATCGGCCGCAAAGAGGGTGCGACGGTCCTCACCGGCGGCGAGATGCGCAAGGTGGAGGGCTTCCCCAATGGGTACTACATCGAACCGACGATCTTCGAGGGCCGCAATGACATGCGGATCTTCCAGGAGGAAATCTTCGGTCCGGTGGTAGCGGTGGCCCGCTTCGACAACGAAGTCGAAGCGGTAACCATCGCCAATGACACGCTCTACGGCCTCGGCGCCGGCCTGTGGACCCGCGACGGCAGTACCGCCTACCGGGTGGGCCGCGCCGTCAAGGCCGGCCGGGTGTGGACCAACTGCTACCACGCCTATCCCGCGCACGCGGCGTTCGGCGGCTACAAGAAGTCCGGCATCGGCCGGGAGAACCACCGTATGATGCTCGACCACTATCAGCAGACCAAGAACCTGCTCGTGTCCTACTCCCCGAATAAGCTCGGATTCTTCTGAACCGCAAGCAATTCAATTCATTCAGAACTGCCAGTAATTCGAAGTCGGACAGGCCGGACGGTCTGCGAGGAGCGTGATGAAAGCAGGTTCCGTATCCAGGGTGACCATCACCGAGGCCGCCGCACACGTGCTGCAGGACCTCATCGTCCACCACGGTCCGGTGATGTTCCACCAGTCGGGCGGCTGCTGCGACGGCAGCTCCCCGATGTGTTACCCCCTGGGCGAGTTCCGGGTGGGCGCGGCCGATGTGCTGCTCGGCCGCGTCTTCCCGGACACGGCGTTCTGGATCAGCGCCGACCAGTACGAGTATTGGCGCCACACCCATCTGACCGTCGACGTGGTCCCCGGCCGCGGCGGTGGCTTCTCCCTCGAGGCCCCCGAGGGAGTCCGATTCGTCATCCGGTCACGCCTGTTCACCGATGCCGAGACAGCGGCGTTGGAAGCGGCTCCCGCTCCGCTGCGCGGCAACGAGCTGGCCGGATGAAGGAAGGTGGCGCGGCCGGTTTCTCCGGGTCGGCCGCGCCATCGTAAACCTCCGGAGCCATCGGACCGCTCCGGATCCGAAAGTCCCTACCGCGGAACGCGACCGGTGCCCAGCCACGCGGTCGTGGACAGCGGTGTGCCCGGCACGTAGTGCTCGCGCAGATAGCCGATCATGACCTTTTCCTGGGCTGCCCAGGTGGCCTTGTCGGTGCGCCGGCGGGTGGCCTGTAGCGGGGCGCTGCCCCGGGTCAGCCGGTCCCACATCTGCTCGGCGCTGTCGTAACTGAACGATTCGGAGTGCGGTCGCAGCACCACCTCGGTGAAACCGGCCGCGAGCAGCTCCTTCTCGAACACGTTCGGGTTCTCGAGGCTCTCCGGATTCGGCTGGGGCGCGGGGAATCCCGGAATCCCGGCCTGGAACGCCTCGAACAGCAACGTCATCAGCGGCGAGTCCGTGATCGGGGCCCAGCTGGACACCACCGTGATACCGCCCGGCCGCAGCACCCGGTGCAGCTCGGCGAACCCGCTGGCCCGGTCCGGGAAGAACATGAGTCCGAACATCGAGAACGCGGCGTCGAAAGTGTTACTGGCGTAGCGCAATTCCTGCCCGTCACCGACGCCGGTGAGCACATTGCCGACCCCGGCCTGCATGATGGCGCGCCGCAGCCGCCGGATCATGGCCTCGGAGAAGTCGACCGCGACCACCTCCGCGACTCGCGGCGCGGCCAGCAGCGCGAGCACGCCGGGCCCGGTGGCCACATCGATGACCCGGGACCGGTCGCTCAGCTCGGCCGATTCCAATGCGCGAATCGCGAACGGCCGCATCATGTCCGATACGACGTCGTCATAACTCTCAGCGACCTGGTCCCACGCGCCCGGCGCGGCAAGCGGATTCTCCGGCATTCGACCACCCTTCCGACGGGTACAGTGTACGCACGCCGGACGGGCGGTCCAGCGGGAAGATCAGCGACCCGGCAGGAACCGGATGCCGCGGGCGATGGCCATGAGGAACGGCTGCCACTTGGTCTGCGGGATGAAGGGCGGGGCGTCCAGGTTCAGGAACCGCGTGACCACGATGGACTGGGGTTCGGTGAACTTCAGCAGGCCGTCGGGACCGTGGCGGCGGCCGACGCCAGAGATGCCCATGCCGCCCATCGGCGCGCCGGTGGTGCCCCACGCGGGCGCGTAGCCCTCGTCGACATTGACCGTGCCCGCGTGCAATTGCTCCGCGATGCGCTCGCCCTCGGCCTTGCTGCCCGCCCACACGCTGGCGTTCAGTCCGTACTCGGTGTCATTGGCGCGGGCGACGGCCTCCTGCACCGAGTCGACCGGGTAGATCGACACCAGTGGGCCGAAGGTCTCGTTGCGGCCGCATTCCATCGCGTCGGTGACCTCGGACAGGACGGTCGGTTCGAAGAACAGCGGGCCCAGGTCCGGGCGGGCATTGCCGCCGGCGAGCACCTTCGCGCCCTTGGATACCGCGTCGGCCACATGCTTGGTGACCGTCTCCAGCTGGGCCTCGGAGATGAGACTGCCGATATCCTGCGAGAAGTCGTACGCGGCACCGAGTTTCGCCGCCCGCACCGCCGCGACGAACTTCGCGGTGAACTGGTCGGCGACCGCGCGCTCGACATAGAGCCGCTCGATGGAAATGCACAGCTGGCCCGCATTGGAGAAGCAGGCGCGGACCGCGGCCTTGGCCGCCTTGTTCAGATCGGCGTCGCGGGTGACGATCATCGGGTTCTTGCCGCCGAGCTCGGCCGAGAAACCGATGAGGCGGCGCCCGCACTGCTCGGCCAGGGTGCGGCCGGTGGCAGAGGAACCGGTGAACATCAGGTAGTCGCAGTTCTCGACGATGGCCGTGCCGACCACTGTGCCCGGGCCGGGAACCACCGCGAACAGATCGCGGGGCAGCCCGGCGCGCGCGAACAGCTCGGCATTGACCAGCGAGGAGTACGGGGTCTGGCTGTCGGGCTTGACCACCACGGCATTCCCGGCCAGCAGCGCAGGAATCGAGTCGCCCACCGAGAGCAGCATCGGGTAGTTCCACGGCGCGATCACCCCGACCACGCCCTTGGGCACCACGCGCACCGAGGCGCGGTTCAGCAGCGGGAACGCGCCCGCCGCACTGTGCGGGGCGAGCAGCTGCGGGGCCACCCGGGAGAAGTAGCGGGCCGCGAACATCAGGCCGATGATCTCCTCCTGGGCCGCCCACCGGGCCTTGCCGGTCTCGGCCTGGAGGATGTCCATCAGGTACTCGCGGTTCTCGACCACGAGCGCCCGGTACCGATCCAGCACCTCGGCCCGCTGCTTGGGTGTGCGCGCGGCCCATTCGGCCTGCGCGATACGCGCTTTGGCGATGGCGGCCGCGACATCGGCGGCGGTCCCGACCGGCACCGAGCCCAGGGACTCGCCGGTGAACACCTCGGTGATCGCTCGGGTCGCATGGTCCTGGGTGGTATCCACGGCCGCGAACGAGCGCAACCGCTCGAACACCGTGGCAGCCGGCACCGGCATCATCGCCTCCTACTTACGAGTAACTTCCAGGTACACACAATCTACTCCGCTGCGCACGCGCCGGGCCGGGACTGCGAGATTCCGCCCGCTCGGATCGGGTTCCGGGCGAATTCTTGGCTCGGCCGAAATATCGTGATTGCCCAAATTTCGGCTTCTACCTGCGAAAATCTGTAACTGATCGTGAACGCGGAACGAAGAAACAGCCAGCAGTACCCGGGCAGGAATCCACCGCCGGTGAGACAGCACCGGCGACAGTGCCCGATCCCGCGCACGCACGAGGGGTGCGTGCGCGGGATCATGAAAAGCGCTGCGGGAACAGGCTATTCGTTGACCAGTACCGGAATCGACAGCACTACGGCGGAGATCGGCGCATCGGCCGGGGATGCGGTGATAGTGAAGCTGCACTTCGTCTCCTCCGTCCGCGCGTCCCCGATCACCGGGCGCGGCCCGCTGTCCCGGGCGCAAACGAAGCTAGTGCTGAAAGTTTGCCCGCTCTGGTCTCGAGGGAGGCTCACAGCCGACTCGAAGGCAAATGAATTCTAAAGAAAATTGCAGAAAGCTTGGCAAACCCCCGGCTTACGCGACTCGTCTCGTCAGTGTCAAATCCCGTCCCGCACAAAAGGACTCGACTCGCCGAGCGTATCACGACGCAGTTACGTTGCAGCGATGCGCTTTCCGACGCTCGGGGTCCGGACCCGGATCCTGGCCATCGCGCTGGTACCGAGCGTGGCGTTGGCGGCCATCGGCCTCGGCGTGGCCGGCACCCTGATCGACCGCTCAGACCAGGCCCGGACCTGGGCCGACGAGATGCAGGCCGGCATCGCGCCCACCCGCGAGCTGATCGAGGCCGTGCAGGCCGAACGGCAGCTGACCCTGTGGCGGGTGGCCGGGATGGATTCCGATGTGCGCCGCCTGACGACGGCGCGCCAGCGGCTCGACAGTGCCGTGCGACTGATCGCCCCGGCCCAGTCGGCGCTGTCGCGGATCGGACCCGCGTCCATGGGCCAGGCCACCGGCGCCCTCGGCGAAATGAGCAAGCAGCTGGCCGGAATTCGCGCCGGCGTCGATGCGGGCACCCTCGGACTGTCCGACGCCTACGTCTTCTACAACCACATTCCCGAGGCCGTCATGGCGGGCGTGCAGGTCGCGCAGAAGACCGCGCCCGATGCCGCCACCGCCGTCGAGCTCACCCAGGCCGCGGACGTACTGCACTGTCTGGAGGCCATGAGCCGCGCGAACGCGCTGGGCGCGGCCCTCGTCGACAGCAACAACCTCTCTCCCGAGCTGGGCGCCGAATACCTCAGCCTGGTCGGCTATTACCGCACCCGGGTCGACGGCATCGTCAGCGCGCCCGACGAGAAACAGGCCGCCGCGGCGCGGGCGCTGGTCTCGACCGCCGCCTGGCAGCAGCTGGGCGTGGTTGAGCCGGTCCTGGCCCAGCACACTTTGGTGCCGGCGGACGGCTCGGCCAAACGCTCGGCGCTGCAACCGCTTCCGATCTCGGTCGCGGAATGGCAGCACAGCGCCGGGGAGGTCACGCACGGTCTGGCGAACCTCTGGCAGGCGGAAAACGCCGAGGCCCAGCACCTGGCCGGGGCCGCCGCGGTCGACACCACCAGGAAATCGCTGGCGGCCGGGGCGGGCATGGTCGTGGTCGGGATGGGCGCGATCCTGGTCGCGCTGGCGTTGGCCAATCGCATCATCCGCAGGCTCCGGCGTTTGCGTGACCGCACCTTCGCCCTGGCCGACGAGCAGCTGCCCGAGACGATGAGTCGGCTGGCCGCCGGTGAACACCTCGATATCGAGACCGAGACCCCCGTCCTGGACTTCGGCCGCGATGAAATCGGCCAGGTCGCCGAGGCTTTCGGCCACGCCCACGGGACGGCCGTCGCCGCCGCGGTCACCGAGGCGCGCACCCGCGAAGGCGTGAAGTCGGTCTTCCTCAATATCGCGCACCGCAGCCAGGTGGTGGTGCACCGGCAGCTGGAGATCCTCGACGAGGCCGAATCCCAGCAGGAGGATCCGGAGCTGCTGGACATCTACTTCCGGCTCGACCACCTGGCCACCCGCGAACGCCGCAATGCCGAGAACCTGATCATTCTCGCGGGCGGACGGCCCGGCCGCCATTGGCGCAATCCGGTGCCGCTGCTGGAACTGGTGCGGTCCGCGGTCGGCGAGACCGCCGACTACACCCGGGTCCGAACCGGCCGCCTGCCAGCGGCTTTCATTGCCGGTCGGTCCGTCGCCGACCTCACCCACCTACTGGCCGAGCTGATCGACAATGCCGCGTCCTTCTCCCCGCCGCAGTCCCGCGTCGAAATCTCCGGCGCCTCGGTGGCCCGCGGGGTCGCGGTCGAGATCAGCGATCAGGGCATGGGCATTCCCGAGTCCGACCTGGCACGGCTCAACGAGCTGCTCTCTGGTCCACCGGATTTCGCCGTCACCAGCCTGTCCTCGGATTCCCGCCTGGGCCTGTTCGTGGTGTCGCGGCTGGCCGCCCGGCACGGCGTCTCGGTGCGCCTGTCCGATTCCGATTACGGCGGCACGCGCGCCATCGTCCTCATCCCGTCCGGGCTGATCGAGGGCGAGCTCGGTGCGGTGGAACCGCGGACGGCGGACAGGCCCCCGCAGCGCCGCGTCGAACTCGAGCGGGCCTCGACCGCGTCGCCGGAATTTCGCGAGGCCGCAGCATCATTCGATGCGTGGCATCCGGGC
This sequence comes from Nocardia sp. NPDC046763, assembly GCF_040645495.1. NCBI lineage: Bacteria > Bacillati > Actinomycetota > Actinomycetes > Mycobacteriales > Nocardiaceae > Nocardia > Nocardia sp. NPDC046763. The sequence continues at coordinate 153,939 of NZ_JBEYYI010000021.1, forward strand.
GGGCAACAGCCGGACTTCCCCGCACCCGATCCGCAGGTCACCGTCGATCTCCGGCCCGAGCTGCCACGGCGGCGCCGCCAGGAGCATCTCGCGCCCGAGCTGGCCGAGAACCCTGCCATCGAGCATTCCCCCGCCGTGGCCCCGGCGCCCGGCGAACGCAGCGCCGAGCAGGCGCGAGAGCTGTTCTCGGCAATCGAGAACGGCACCCGACAGGGGCGGCAGACCGATCCTGGCGCACCGCCCGCCGCCCGACAGGAAGGCGATGGTGAAAACCTCCCCCGCTGGTGATCTCGACTGGCTACTCGACGATCTCGTCGGCAAACTCGCGGGCGTGCGGCACGCGGTGGTGCATTCCGCCGACGGGCTGCTGCTCGGCCGGTCGGCCCGAATGAGCAGGGAGGACGCCGAGCACTTCTGCGCCATGTCCTCGACCCTGTTCGGGCTGTCCCGCAGTGCCGGGCACCGATTCGACGCGGGCGGGGTGCGGCAGGCCGTGATCGAACTCGACCGAGCGGTCCTGTTCGTCACCGCGGCGGGCGCCAATGCCTGCCTGGCACTGCAGGCCGGGGCCGACGCCAACCTGGGCATGGTCGCCTACGAGATGAACCTGACCGTTCAGCGGGTCGGATCCTTCCTTTCTGCTGCACCCCGCCAACGTGTGTGAGAGTCGCGAATCGTGCTGTCCTGCCACCGATTCCGATTGCCAGATGATAGCTGGACCATGGGGGACTTTGCGATGTGTACGCATACATGAATAAAGAAGTCAATTTCAGTCCCGCTCAACGGGATCGGTGGGGTATATGTGACTTACACCCCGTTACCTTTGCCGGATGTTCAGAGCGAGGCTCGGGGTCCGGACCCGCGTGCTCGCCATCGCACTCGTCCCGAGCCTGGCGCTGCTCGTGATCGGCGTGGGTGGCGCGGGGTACCTGGTGGTCGAGGGCAAGCACGCGCGGGATTGGGCGGACGCGTTGTCCGCCGCGGGACCGCCCACCGGAGAAGTGATCGCCGCGGTGGAGCAGGAGCGCCAGCTCTCCCTCGCCGAGATGGGTGGTGGCGACGACGCGAATCCGAAGTCGTTGGCGCAGGCACGCACCCGTCTCGACGGCGCGTTGCAGGGCATGGCCCCGGTCAGCGCCGCCATGGAGAATCTCGGCCCGAAATCCGTCACCGGCGACGTCGGCGGGCTGCTCACCCTGGTCCGCCAGCTGGCCGGTCTGCGCACCCAGATCGACACCAATGCGGTGTCGGTTTCCGACGTCTACTACTTCTACGGCAAGCTGCTCGAGTTCGTCTGGATCGGCACCCGCATCGTCGCCGACACCGCGCCCAGTTCCGAAGTGGCCCTGGAGGTCGCCAACGGCCTGCAGGTCGTGCAGGCCGCCGAGATGCTCTCCCGCGAGGCCGCGGTCGGCGAGGTCCTGCTCGCCGGCGGGACCCTGCCGCCCGAGCTGGCCATCGAATTCTCCCGGGTGGCAGGCACCTACCGGGTGAACCTCGGCGTGCTGGCCGGCGGCGACGGCACCAACGGTGACGTCGACATGCAGGCCCTCATGAACGATCCGGACTGGACGAAGATCGTCATGATGGAGAACGTGCTGCTGTCGCGGGCACTCGATCCCATGACCGTGCCGCCCGCGAAACCCGGTGGCACGCCCCAGGTCGCGCCGCTGACCTTCACCGCGCAGGAGTGGCGCGACACCGTTGCCCGGCTCAACACCCAGATCCTGCACCTGTGGGAGAAGATGAGCCGCCACAACGAGAAGATGGCCGCCGACGTGGCCGACAGCAATCAGCGCAACTCCGCGCTCGCCGGCGGCGGCATGCTGGCCGTGTCCACGCTCGCCTTCCTGGTGTCGCTGGTGCTCGCGAACCGGATCATTCGCCGCCTCAAGGGCCTGCGCAACGAGACGCTGGTGCTGGCCGACGAGCGGCTGCCCGAGATCATGGCCAAGTTGCGCGCGGGCCAGCCGGTCGACCTCGCCGCCGAGGCCGCGGTGCTGGACTTCGGCCACGACGAGATCGGCCAGGTGGCAAAGGCGTTCACCCACGCCCACTCCGCCGCCGTGTCGGCCGCCGTCACCGAGGCCCGCACCCGTGAGGGTGTCAAGGCGATGTTCCTCAATATCGCCCACCGCAGCCAGGTCATCGTGCACCGCCAGCTGGAGATCCTCGACGCCGCGGAGTCGTCGCAGGAGGATCCCGCGCTGCTCGACATCTACTTCCGCCTCGACCACCTGGCCACCCGCGAACGCCGCAATGCCGAGAACCTCATCATTCTCGCGGGCGGCCAGCCCGGCCGGCAGTGGCGTAATCCGGTGCAGCTGCTCGAGATCGTGCGCTCCAGTGTCGGTGAGACGCTCGACTACACCCGCGTCAAGATCGCGCGGCTGCCCGAGGTATCCATCGCGGGCAGCGCGGTCGCCGACCTCGTGCACCTGCTCGCCGAACTCGTCGACAACGCCGCCCACTTCTCGCCGCCGCAGTCTCAGGTCGAGGTGCGCGGCAACGTGGTCGGCAAGGGCGTCGCCATCGAGGTGATCGACCAGGGCATGGGCATGCCCGAGGAGGAGCTGGCGCGGATCAACGAGATCCTGCGCGACGCACCCGATTTCGGTGTCGCCATGCTGCCCGACGACTTCCGCCTCGGCCGCTTCGTGGTCGCCCAGCTGGCGGCCCGCAACGGGATCTCGGTGCGGCTCACCGAGTCCGACTACGGCGGTGTGCGGGCCATCGTGCTGGTACCCAACAGCGTGGTCGTGCAGCCCTCGGGCCGTACCGGTGAGATCCCGGTCGTGCCGCGGCAGCTGGATGCCGCCGAGCCGTCCGCGGCCTCGCTGGCGGTGGCCGCGCTGCCGCAGCTCCCCGCGGCGCCGGCGGTTCCCCCGTCGATGATCTCGAGCTACGAGCTGCCCATCGTCGGCTACGAGGCCTACACACCCCCGCCCGCACCGGAACCGCCCAACGCGCCGGTGGCTCCGGTCGCGCCCCAGCCGGAGCCGTTCGGGCCGTCCACCGGCTCGCTCGTGCCGCCGGTCATGTCCTTCGGAGCCGCAACGCCGTTCGACCCGCCGACCAACCCGCGGCCGAACCCGAATCCGCCGGTCGAACCCGTCCCGCCGGTGGAAAACGGGTTCCGGTCTCGCGAATTCGGGCGATCCCATTACACTGGCTCCGACGCCCGGCCCGCGCTCCCGCGTAGGCGCCGGCAGGCAAGTCTCGCACCGGAATTGGCGCAGGAGCAGTCGGCCCCCGAGTCGACGGTCCAGGCCACCCGCACGGCCGAGCAGGCCCGAGACCTTTTCTCCGCCATCGAAAACGGAACCAGGCAGGGCCGCAAGGCCGACCCCGGTTCGTTCGGGCCTGAGTCCCAGGCCTTCTTTGAAGGCACACAGTCGGAACGACAGGAAGGCGACGGTGACCACCTCAAACGCTGGTGATCTCAACTGGCTACTCGATGATCTGGTCGACCGGCTCGCAGGCGTCCGTCACGCGGTGGTGCACTCCACCGACGGGCTGCTGCTGGGCCGCTCCTCCGCCATGAGCCGCGAGGACGCGGAGCACTTCGGTGCCATGTCCTCCACCCTCTACGGCCTGGCGCGCAGCGCCGGAGGCAGATTCGACGGCGGCGGCGTCCGCCAGGCGGTCATCGAACTCGAGCGCGCGGTGCTGTTCGTGACCGCCGCCGGCAGCCACGCCTGCCTCGCGCTGCAGGCCACCGAGCAGGCCAACCTCGGCATGGTCGCATACGAGATGAACCTGACCGTGCAGCGCGTAGGCAACTACCTGTCCACCACCCCGCGCCACAACCTGGCCGGACAAGGCAACCCCCGACTGTCATGAGGCCGGGTCCGGGGGAACAGTGGTTCGATGACGCGGCCGGTCCGCTCGTGCGTCCCTACGCACGGACCGGTGGCCGAACCATGGGTGCGGGGCACGATCTGGACATGCTCACGGTGGTGGTGGTACCCAATGCCGCCCCACCGCTGCGTCGTGCCGAACCGGAGTACGCGGAAATCGTCCGGTTGTGCCGGCTGCCGCTGTCGGTGGCCGAGGTGTCGGCCGCCCTGCGGCTGCCGCTGGCGGTGACCAAAATCCTGGTGGGGGACCTGATTTCAGACAACATCCTCAACTTCCGGGCCCCGGCCTCCCCCGAGGCTGCGCCCGGTGACCTCAACATTCTGCGAGCGGTACTCGATGGCATTCGAAAACTCTGATACCGCCCAGCCCATGGCCGCCTCGGTGAAGATCCTCATCGCGGGCGGCTTCGGCGTGGGCAAGACAACGATGGTGGGGGCGATCAGTGAGATCACTCCGCTCCGCACCGAAGAACTCATTACCGAATTGTCCGCCGGCGTCGACGATCTGCGCGGCGTGGAGGGCAAGACCACCACCACGGTGGCGCTGGACTTCGGTCGTATCACCATCGACCAGAACCTGGTGCTCTACCTGTTCGGTACGCCGGGCCAGGACCGCTTCTGGTTCCTGTGGGACGAACTGGCTCGTGGTGCGCTGGGTGCGGTCGTGCTGGCCGACACCCGCCGCCTGGAGGGGTCGTTCGCGGCGATCGACTTCTTCGAACGCCGCGGCGTCGCATTCACGGTGGCCGTCAACTGTTTCGAGGGCGCGCCCCTGTACACGCCGTCCGAGGTTCGCGACGCTCTCGACCTGGACGAGCGAATCCCGGTGCTGCTGTGTGACGCCCGCGACCGCGGCTCGTGTAAGAACGTGCTGATGACGCTGGTCGAATACCTCATCGACCGGGCTGCCACCGCCGGCGTGCGCTGACAGCTGTCCCGAACGCGAGGCGAGCCCGCCCGGAGAAATCCGGACGGGCTCGCCTCGTCTTCGCTTGTGCAGCAGGTCAGTTGGGCACGACGTCGGCGAAGTCGCCGATCCAGCGGTGCGGGCCGCGCGGGCTGTTCGGCTCGCCCGGGCGGGTGACGCCGATGGCCTGCCAGCCCGCCGCCACGGCGGCGTCCACCTCGTCGGGGTGGTCGGACAGGAACAGGATCCGGTCGGCGGGGACGCCGATGGCGCTCGCGATCTTCTCGTAGGAGGAGGCTTCGCGCTTCGGGCCCGCCGTGGACAGGTCGAAGTGCCCGCTGATCAGCGGGGACAGATCGCCGTCCCGGGCGAACGCGAACCAATCCTTCTGATTGCGAACCGAACCCGAGGAGTAGACGTAGAGCTCCAGACCGGCGTCGCGCCAGGCGCGCAGCACCGGCGGCACGTCGGGGAAGAACTCACCGTGCAGGGACCCGTTGCGGAAGCCCTCGGCGCAAATGATGCCCTGGGCGGCCTTGAGCGGCTCCGACTTCACGTCGGTGTCGAGCCACTCGATGAGGATCCGGGCCACCTCGGCAGCGTCGGCGTCGGGGCGGTTCGCCTGGGCGCGGGTGGCCTCGAGGATGGGATCCGCTGCGCCGCCGGTGTTCTCGGCCAGCCAGGCCGGGAGCCGGTCGCGGGTGTAGCCGTAGAGGTCCTCCCGCACCGAACTGGTCGGGCTGGTGGTTCCCTCGATATCGAGCACGACCGCCTTGATCATGCCGGGGCCAGCAGCTCGTCGAGGGTCGGGAAGCCGGACGAGATCTTGTCGCCGGTGAAATCGCCGATCCAGCCGTCCTCCTCCTCGAAGAAGCGCACGGCCACGAACTCCGGCCGGGTGCCCATGTCGAACCAGTGCAGGGTGCCCGCCGGCACCGAGACCAGATCGCCCGCGGTGCACACGGTGGCCAGCACCTCCTCGCCCAGGTGCAGATAGAAGCAGCCCGCGCCGGCCGCGAAGAAGCGGACCTCGTCCTCGGCGTGGCGGTGCTCGTCCAGGAACTTGGTGCGCGCGGCGCCCGCCTTGGCGGGCCACTCCGGATCGCTGTCGTCGGGGTGGATACGCGCCACGTCGATGAACTTGTAGCGGCCGTCGGCATTCAATTCGTCGATGCGGCCCTGGTATTCGGCCAGCATCTCTTCGGTGGTGGTGGCGGGGCTGAAACCCTCGAGCAGCGGCCAGCGCTCGAAGGTGATGCCGCGCTTGCCCAGCTCGGCGGCGATCACCGCGTCATCGTCGGTGCGCAGGACGACATCACCGGCGTCCTTGTCGGACATGATCTGCAACAGAGTCATCGGAGGTCCCTTTCTCGGAACGCTGTATTCAGTTCAAACATGGTCCCCCACCGGGATCTCGCGGTGTCCGGTCAATGTGGTCAGCTCGCACATGGCCTCGAGGCACTCCGCGCGATCGCGCGCCTGCGCCAGGCTCGAACCCCAGGCGGTGATGCCGTGCCCGGCGATGAACAGCACCGGCGGGGCCTCCGGATGCTCGGTCAGGTACTTCTCGATATCCGCGCCGATCTGCGGGACATCAGCGTGGTTCGGGAACACCGGGATGTCGATGACATCCGGTCGGGCCGAACCGAGGCCCTTGATCAGCTCATAGCCCGCGAAACGCGCTGTGGTGACGCCCGATCCGGCGGTCGTGATCGAGACGGCCGTGGCGTGCGGCGGGTGCACGTGCACCACCGCGTCGGCGCCGCGGGTGCGGTAGACGGCGGTGTGGATGGTGGTCTCCGCCGAGGGCTTGCGGCCGGAAGCATCGACGGGCTCGGAGTCGACCACGGCGACGCTCACCATGTCGGAGGCGGTGAGCTCGCCCTTCGACAACCCGCTGGCGGTGACGAGGGCCGTATCGCCCTGGCGCACCGAGATATTGCCGGCTGTGCCGGGCATCCAGCCGCTGGCGTAGAGGCCGCGCGCGATCTCCGCGATCTCCGCGCCCGCCGCCGACTTCAGGGTGGTGGCCGCCGAAGCGGAAGTCCGTGCGGCGGCCGGATGCTCGAGCACCCCGAACTCGGTGACCACGGCGGTCACCAGCTCGGCCGGGGTGACGTCGAAGGCCGGGTTGAACGTTTTCGTGCCCTCGGGAGCCGTTGCGACGCCGCCGAATCCGGTCACCTCGGCCGCGGTGCGCTGCTCCACCACGATGTCCGAGCCCGTCGCGGTGGAGATGTCCCGCGTCGATTCCGGCGCGACCACGATGAACGGAATGCCGTGGTGCTGCGCCGCGATGGCCAGCATGTAGGTGCCGATCTTATTGGCGACGGACCCGTCCGCGGTGATCCGGTCCGCGCCCACGATCACGGCGTCCACCTGCTCGGTGGCCATGGCCCACGCGGCGGCGGAATCGATGGTGAGCCGGTGCGGGATACCGGCTTCGGCCATCTCCCACGCGGTCAGGCGCGCGCCCTGCAGCAGCGGGCGGGTCTCGTCCACGATCACCTCGGCGAGCGCGCCCCGCTGATGCAGGACCCGCAGCGCGCCGATGGCGGTGCCCCACGCGGTGGTGGCCAGGCGGCCGGTATTGCAGTGAGTGAGCAGCCGCAGCGGGCGGTCCGCGCACAACCGCTGGATCAGGTCGGCGGCCGCGGTGGCGGCGGCCAGGTTCACCCGCCCGTCCTCGGCCAGCATGTCGAGGGCTTCGTCGAGCATGGCCTGCAGTCCCTCGGGGAGCCTGGCCAGCGTGCGCTGCACACCCCAGGCCAGATTCACCGCGGTCGGCCGAGCGTCCGCGATACGCGCGGCCTCGGCCTCGACGCGCCCGGTGTCGACCACGCCATCGGTGGTGGCGGCACGGGCCGCGATCACCACACCGAACGCGCCGCACACGCCGATCGCAGGCGCGCCGCGCACGGCCAGGGTCTTGATCGCATCGATGACCTCGTCGACCGTCGTGATCCGAAGCTCCCGCATCTCGTGCGGTAGCGCCCGCTGGTCGATGGTGACGAGCGCACCGTCGGCCCACGCGATCGAACTCTGATCCATCTAGTTCTGTCCTCTTGACTGGAGAATTGCGTCGACGCCCACGGCTGTGGGCACACTCCACCGTATCGAACTCGGACCCGCGTCTGACCGGTAGGTTTCGGATCAGCGCAATCCGAATGGCCGGTTTTCGTGCGGGATGTGCCGGGAGCGGGTATTGCATCTCTCGGCGATGTCAGCTCGCGTCCGCGGGCCATACCGCTCTACCATCGCGGTATGGCGAGACCGCGTCGTACCCGCAAGATCACCGTGACGGTGCCGGAGGAGATCGCCGCCACCCTCGACGATTGGCGCAGTGCCGGCCGCATCGCCTCGATTTCCGCGTTCGTCGCCGAATCCGTGAAGGCCCGGGTCGATCGGGCCGAATCCCTGGCCCGCCTGGAGAACGCGCTCGGCGGCCGCCCGCCGCTGGATCTGATCAATCGCGCCCGTGCCGTCCAGGGGTTGCCACCCTTATCGGATAAGGAGGATCCCGGCGACCGCGCCGGCGCGGCATGACCCCCGCCGCCCCGACGCTGGGCGGTGTCGTGTTCGACACCGCAGCGCTGACCGCCTGGGCGCATCGTGTGGCGTACGTGCAATCGGTGGTGTGGGCGACCGCGGACGCGGGCCACACCATCATCGTCCCGGCCACTGCGCTCGCCGCGGCCCGCGCCCTGATTCCGCCCGGCCGCCTGGACATCCTCTCGGTGCTGCTGGACCTGCCGAACACCGTCATCCAGCCGCTCGACCGCCCGGCCAGTGATCATCTGGGCGACACGCTCGCCGATCGCCCAGACGCCGACGCACTCATTCCGGCGGGCCATGCGACGCTCGAAGCGGTGAGCCGGGATTGGCCGTGTCTGACCGACCGCCCCGATACGCTGCGCAAGCTGGACCCGCGTGTCCAGACGGACAAGTTGCCCTGAGCTTTCGAATCGAGCTTCGGCCCAGGGATTATCGATCAGGCGCGTCCCAGCGCGAGGGTGACATTGTGGCCGCCGAAGCCGAAGGAGTTGCTCAGCGCGTACCGGAGCTCCTGGTGGCGCGGCTTGTCGGCCACCACATCCAGCTCGGTATCGGGGTCCGGGGTCTCGAAATTCAGTGTGGGCGGGACGATCTGCTCGTTCAAGCTGCACAGGGTGAGCATGGCCTCCAGGGCGCCGACCGCGCCGATGGAGTGGCCGAGGGCCGACTTGGGCGCGTATACCGAGGCATGCGGCGCAACCGTCATGATGGCCTTCGCCTCGGAGGCGTCGCCGATCTGGGTGCCGGTGGCGTGGGCATTGATGTGGTCGATATCCGGGCCGGTCAGGCCGGCCGTGGCGAGGGCCTTGCGCATGGCGCGGGCGGCGCCGTCACCGTCGGGCGCGGTGCCGGTGATGTGGTAGCCGTCGGAGGTGATGCCCGCGCCGAGGACCCGGCCGAGCATCCGCGCACCCCGCGCCCGCGCATGCGCTTCCGACTCCAGCACCAGCAGCGCGCCCGCCTCGCCGAACACGAACCCGTCCCGGTCCTTGTCGAAAGGCCGTGAGGCGCGCTCGGGTTCGTCATTGCGGGTGCTCATGGCCCGCATCATGGCGAAACTGGCGATCGGCACCGCGTCGATGTGCCCCTCGACGCCGCCCGCCACCACCACGTCGGCCTCACCGGTGGCGATCAGCCGCCAGCCGTGCGCAATGGCCTCCGCGCCCGAGGCGCAGGCCGAAACCGGTGCGTACACGCCGCCTTTCGCCCCGATCTCCAATCCGACGGTGGCCGCCGAGCCGTTGGGCATGACCATGGGCACCGTCATGGGCGGCACCTTCCGGTAGCCCCCGGTCTTCAGCAGGTCCACGGCATTGACCAGCGCCTCGCCGCCGCCGAGTCCGGTGCCCACGGCGACCGCCAACCGTTCCGCCTCGACCCCGGGCGCTCCCGCCTCCCGCCAGACCTGCCGGCTCAACACCAGTGCCAGTTGCTGCACGAACGACATCCGCCGCTGCTCGATCCGGGTCAACTGCTCCCCCGGCTGCGCGACCAGTCGCCCGCCGATCCGCACCGGTAGGTCGTTGTCGGTGACGAAATTGTCCGTGAGCGTGCCGATCCCGCTGTCTCCCACCAGCAGTCGCGACCAGGTGGTGTCGAGATCGGCCCCCAGGCAGGTGGTTGCCGCCATTGCCGTCACCACGACGCCCCTGCGAGTTTCTGTACCAATCGCTACACTCATGCTGACATGGATACCTGTACCACCCGATACAGTCAACCCGTGCCCCGCCCACTCGACCACGCCCGCCGCGCTCAGCTCCTCGAAGGCGTCATCGCCTACATCGCCGAGTACGGCCTGGCCGAACTCTCCCTGCGCCCGCTGGCGGAATACCTGGGCACCAGCTCCCGCATGCTGATCCACTACTTCGGGACGAAAGAGGCAATGCTGGTCGCCGCGTTGGAAACCCAGCGCCCCGACATCGCCGCCCTCTTCTCGGGCGTCGACTCCGCGGAGGTCCTCCGCGAGCGACTCTCGGCGTCCTTCGCGATCAATACCGCGGGCCAGTTCGCGACCAGCCTCCCGGTGCTGCTTCAGGTTCTGGGAGCCGCCACAGTCCCCGACAGCCCGTTCAAGGCCTACGCGACCGACGCCATCCTGGTGCTCGTGACCGCAATGAACCGGTCCCTCAGCCGAATCGACCCCACCATCCCCGATCCCGAGGCCTCCGCCACCCTGCTCATCTCGGGCATGCGCGGCCTGATCCAGGACTGGTGGGTCACCGGCGACACCACTCGGGTCCACCGCGCCGTGAACCTGCTCATAGCCCAGGCCATCCCCACGCCCTCGTGAACGGCGACCATGTCTTGGTGCGACACCGGAAGCGGTGTTGCGCCAAGGCATGCCGGCGGGTCAGGCGGGGGTGAGGGCAGGGCGATTGCGCAGGATTGCGGCGGCGGCCAGCACCGACAGTGTCAGCAGGGTCAGCGCGAAGGTCGTCGCGCCGGTGGAGAGGCCGACGGCGTCGCTGAGGTAGCCGGCGCTGACGGGCAGCAGGCCGGC
>NZ_JBEYYI010000022.1:0-164323 GCF_040645495.1 Nocardia sp. NPDC046763
CACTGAGGACCCCTCCCTTCCGGGAACACCCTCAATCCGACACCCGACCAGCAAACACCCAGCCCGCGATTCGGGTGCCCACACTGGCAACAGAACCTCTCAGTAAGCATAGGCGCGGACAGCGGCCATACGAGATCTCCAACCGGTCGGTCTGCTCGAGTCCGCTCGGATGTTGCCGACGACGCCACGCACCAACGGGAAGGTCGTCCGATCTCGGACGTTGGGCCTGACGTCGAGCCTCAACGACTGTCGAGAGCTCAGCGCGGTCGTCGAGGCCCTGGCCACCCGAATTGCCGTTCCTGCCAACGATTTTGATGCGGAACGAATGCGGAATGAATGCACACTGGATGCACAATGAATGCACACAAGCGTTGCGATAAAAGTGCGATGAAAAATCGCTTTGACCTGGGGTGTTTGGTGGCGGCCCGCCTCCCGCTCGACCCCCCACTATCTCCCGCTTCGCTGAAGATAGTGGGGGTCGAGCGGGAGGCAAACCACCACCAAACAGTTGAGAGCAGAAGATCAAGAAGAGAAGAGGGAATGGGGGAGGGGACCACAAGGAAAAGAGACCACAACGGGAGGGACCACAACGGAGGGGCTTGGCATGGCACGGTGCGTTGAGAGAGCTGGGCGCGTCGGGGACGAACCACAAGGGGGGTGAGCACGAAGGGTTGCGTCGCGTAGGTGGTCTGGAAGCAGGACCGCAACGGAGGGATCAGCCGGCGGCCTGCGGTCGGTTGATGTGTATGCATCAAGGAACAAGGCGTTGCGAAAGCCGTTCCAGTGCACATGATTTGATGTGTATCGATCAGTTCTGTGATTAATCCGTATTCATCAAAAGTGTTGCAGGGGAGTGTATTTCGGTAGAATTGATGGATAATCATCAAGTTCTGAGGGGCGTGGTATGACCGCCATCGCAGGTTCTCTGATCACCACCATCGAATCGATTTGGGGCCAGTTACGTACCCGACATCCGGATGTTCCCGATGTCGTGGTGACCATGGCCGCCGGCTCTGCAGGCCGCAAAGGACTGCGGTTGGGCCATTTCGGGCCGGCGCGCTGGAAGCACGGCCCGGACCTCCTGCCGGAGCTCTTCGTCGGCGGGGAAGGACTGGCGTTCGGGCCACGGGAGGTACTGGGCACCCTGCTGCACGAGGCCGCCGGCAGTTCGAGAACGCGCGCACGGACCGACGGGTCTTTGCGCAGTTGCCGCGCAGCGGCGCACCCAGCTCATCGATCCGCAGCAGCTCTGGGCGGGCGCGCAGCTGCTGATACCCGGCGGCCAGGTCGCGCAGCTCCGCGATCAGGCCGTCCCCACGCCCGGCACGCCCGCGGCGGCCAGTCTCGCGGTCGCCGCGACACCGGCCTCGGCGACAATCACCAACTTGACGGCGCAATGTATCAGCGGCGGGTTCTCCGGCGGCTGCACTTACGTCGAAATCGGCGCCAACCTGACGGATTCGACGCCGGTGTCGTTCACGATCAACGGTGCCCAGCGCGGCCGGGCGTGGGTGTTCGCGCCGCCGCAGGTCGAGCACCGGTATCTGGCGTGGAAGCCGCGGGAGTGGACCCCGCCGCTGGCCCGGGTACTGGTTCGTGACGCTTCTGGCCGACGACGCGAGGTCACACGCGTGTCTCCGGAGAAACTGGACGCAAGAGGGCGAAAGGTTCCGGACCGCAACGGCTCCCGGGCCGCCGACGCTGTGTTGGCCGCCGCTCGTGAAGTCAGGGTCGACCACGACAGCGAGATCACGGGCAGTATTAGGGTCCGCAAATTGCGGACGCAATACCGCCAGCGGCTGGTGGCCCTGCAACGAGCACCGCGGACACTCGTCCGATATGACGAGGTCGCCGTCATGTTCAACAAGGAGTTCGGCGATCTCACTGTGGCAGAAGTCACCACCGGTGCCGTGGAGAAGTTTCTGATCGATGTCGGCACCGAGCAGGGGCCGGGCTCTATGGCCAGCGCCCGGTCGGTGCTCTCCGGGATGTTCCGCTACGCCGTTCGCCGGGGCGCGCGGGAAGTCAACCCCGTTCGCGAGGTGGAACTGCCACAGAACCTCGAAGCCAAGGGACGCACCGGGGGAGCGCGCGACATCACCGTTGACGAACTGCGGTTCATCCTCACCGCCGTCCGCGTATCGGCGCTGCCTTGTCCGCGAAAACTCACCAAGAAGGAACGTGAGCGGGCAAAACCACTCAAGGCGTACACCCCGCCCACCGTCGCCGACTACTGCGCGAGCACAGATCTCGCAGACTGGGTCACATTGTTGGCGGCCACGGGTCTGCGTCGCAGCCAGGTGCTCGCCCTCTTGTGGTCCGACATCGATCTCGACGACAAGACCTTGCGGACGACCGGGAAGGTTGTCCGCGTCGCGGGGCAGGGACTGGCCCGGATCACGCAAGAGGCCGACCCGAAGAACCGGAAGGGCCGAATTGCGTTGCCGGAGTTTGCGGTCGTGATGCTCACCCGGCGCAAGCAGGTGCTCGAGGAACGTAAGCGGACCCGTCCGCCGGTTGAGCCTCCCGAATACGACCTGGTTTTTCCTTCCACACGGTGGACGATGAGGGATCCGGACAATGTCCAGGACCAATGGCAGCGGGTTCGCGCAGCGCTCGGGATTCCGGACGACATCACCGCGCACAGCTTCCGGGGTGCCGTCGCGACGATCCTGGACGACGCCGGCCTCTCCGCGCGTGTCGCGGCCGATGTTCTCGGGCACGCCGATCCCTCGATGACCCAGCGCCGGTACATGGCCCGCGGGCGGGTGCATCCGGCGGCGGCCGTCGCGCTGCACAACGCGGTCAGCGACGAGTGAGTTAGTTGGGAGTTTGTTGGGGTTGCGGTCCCGGTTTGCGGGTCGTCTGATGCGGGTAATGGTGTAACTGCCAGCATTTTCGCTGGTCAGTCACCCCTTGTGCGCCCCCGGCAGGAATCGAACCTGCGACCTAGGGATTAGAAGGCCCTTGCTCTATCCAACTGAGCTACGGAGGCAGTGCGGGCATCGGCGGTGATGCGGGCTCCAAACACCTTGACCGAAATCGATCTCGGTGTCCAGCGCGTTAAGTATAGCGAGCGTCCAGATCGGCAAAGCTGGGTCGCGTAGCAACTGTTCGGCGCGTCGGGGCGGTTGTGCAGACCGGAGGACCGGAAACCCCAGGGGAGTCTGGACGGGCGCTCCGAACTACGCTGGGCCCATGTCGTCAGTGCAGGACCCGCCCGCAGGATCGGATGTTTCGGCGAATCGGTCGGGTTCGGGGGTGACGTTCGCGGCGATCACGGCACTGGGTGGAGCGGCGACCGCGCTGGTGGCGGCGCTGGTCGTGGCGTTGTCCGCGGCGCAGGCGCTGACCCTGCTGGGTATTCCGGATCCGGGACCGCTGACCACCTACGGGCTGCCGGCGGTGCGGGCGGTCGCGGATTTCTCGGCGGCGCTGACCGTCGGGTCGCTGCTGTTCGCCGCGTTCTTCGTGCCGCCGCAGAGCGGCGGGCTGCTCGATGTGGGCGGGTATCGGGCGTTGCGGCGCGCCGGGAACGCGGCGGTGGCGTGGGCGGTCGCGGCGGCGTTGCTGGTGCCGTTGACCCTGTCGGACACCACCGGGCAACCGCTGCAGGATTCGCTGCGTCCGGAGGAGGTGTGGCGCGCCGCGGACAAGGTCGATGTGGCCGGGTCGTGGCGATTCACCGTGTTCATGGTGGTGGTGCTGGCCGTCGGCTGCCGGGTGGCGCTGCGCTGGGGCTGGACGCCGGTGCTGCTGTGGCTGTCGGTGCTGTCGCTGCTGCCGGTCGCCCTGACCGGGCACTCCTCGTCGGGCGGCGCGCACGATCTGGCCACCAACAGCCTGATCCTGCACCTGGTTTCGGCCTGCTTCTGGGTGGGCGGCCTGTTCGCGGTGCTGGCGTACGCGCTGCGGGACGGCAAATACACCGCGCTCGCCGTGCGCCGGTTCTCGAAAGTGGCGACCGTCTCGTTCGTGGTCATCGTGATCAGCGGTGTGATCAACGCCTATGTCCGGGTGCCGCTGTCGGATCTGTTCGGTACCACCTACGGCAAGCTCGTGCTGGCCAAGGCGGCAGCGTTGATCCTGCTCGGTGTCGTGGGGTTCCTGCAGCGGCAGCGCGCCATCCCGGATCTGGAGAAGGATCCGCAGGATCGCGGCGCGCTCATTCGGTTTGCGGGCGTCGAGGCACTGATTTTCGCGGCCACCGTCGGCCTGGCCGCGGGCCTGGGCCGCACACCGCCGCCGGACCTGCGCACCGTGCCCACGCCGACCGAGGTGGAGATCGGCTACAACCTGGCCGGTCCGCCGAATATCGAGCAACTGCTGTTCGACTGGCGTTTCGACCTCGTCTTCGGGACCCTCGCGCTCGTGCTGGCCGTGGTGTACGTGCTGGGTGTGCTGCGGCTGCGCAAGCGCGGCGACTCCTGGCCGGTCGGACGGACCATCGCCTGGCTCGTGGGTTGCGCCACCCTGCTGATCGCCACCAGCTCCGGTGTCGGCCGCTATGCCCCGGCCATGTTCAGCGTGCACATGGCCCAGCACATGATGCTGTCCATGCTGGCCCCGATCCTGTTCGCGCTGGGCGGCCCGGTGCTGCTGGCGCTGCGGGCGATTCAACCGGCTGGTCGGGACGCACCGCCCGGGCCGCGAGAATGGATCCTGGCGGCCGTGCACAATCCGGTGTCGCGATTCATGACGCAGCCCATAGTGGCCTCCGTGTTCTTCGTAGCCGGTTTCTACGCGCTGTACCTGGGCGGCATCTTCGACAAGTTCGTCGGTACGCACGGTGCGCACCTGGTGATGAACGTGCACTTTCTGCTCAGCGGATACCTCTTCTACTGGGTGGTGATCGGCATCGATCCGAAGCCGCGCCCGGTGGAGCCGCTGACCAAGCTGGGCATGGTGTTCGGTTCGCTGCCCTTCCACGCCTTCTTCGGTATCGCGCTGATGAGCATGGATACCGTGATGGGCGGCTGGTTCTATCGCGGTCTGGGCCTGTCCTGGAACCATGATCTGCTCGCCGATCAGCACACCGGCGGTAGCCTCGCCTGGGCCAGTGGCGAAGTGCCGCTGGTGGTGGTGATGCTCGCGCTGCTCATCCAATGGTCACGCAGCGACAAACGCCTGGCGAACCGGCTCGATCGCAAGGCCGAACGTGACGACGACGCGGACCTGACCGCGTACAACGCCATGTTCGCCGAGCTCGCCCGGCGTGACGGAGAGGTGCGCAAGTGAACGACGTCGCCATGGCGACCCGAAAAGTCAAGCGGCTCTACCGATCCGATGTGCGGCAGGCCCGCCGCCTGTTGCGCGGTCACACCCGTAAGACCCCCGTCTTCCACACCGACATCCTGGGCCCGCGCGGCCCGGTTCCGGTGACCCTCAAGCTGGAACATCTCCAGCACGGCGGCACCTTCAAGGTGCGCGGCTGTCTCAACGCGCTGTTGCAGGCGCGCGGTGACAAGACCCATGTGGTGCTGGCCTCGGCCGGCAATGCCGGGATCGCGGCGGCGCTGGCCAGCGCCGTGCGCGGAATGTCGTGCACCGTGGTGGTTCCCGAGTCGGCCTCGCACACCAAGGTGGCAGCCATGTGGTCGCACGGCGCCGAAGTGCTGTGGCACGGAACGACTTACGCCGAGGCCCACCGGTACGCCCGCCAGCTCGCCGCCGAGCGCGGCGCCATGCAGCTGCACGCCTACGATCTGCCCGAGATCGTGGCGGGGGCGGGTGTGGTCGGGCTCGAGATCGAGGAGCAGGTACGGGGCAGGCCGCCCGTGCTGGTCGCGGTCGGTGGTGGCGGTCTGGTCGCCGGTGTCGCGGCGGCGCTCGGGCTGCGCGGCCGGGTGATCGGGGTCGAGCCGTACGGCGCGCCGACCCTGCACTCGGCACTGGCGGCCGGGCACCCGGTGGATGTCGAGGTCTCCAGCGTGGCCTCGGATTCCCTGGGTGCGAACCGGATCGGCGATATCGCCATGGAGGTGGCGCAGCGCTACGCGGTGCGTTCCATCCTGGTCAGCGACGACGCCATCGTGATGGCGCGCGAGTATCTGTGGCGCGAGTTCCGCATCGTGGTGGAGCCGGCCGGTGCGACGGCGGTGGCGGCGATCCAGAGCGGTGCGTACGTGCCGGCTCCGGGGGAGCGGCCGGTAATCGTGTTGTGCGGGGCCAATACCGATCTGGCCACGCTGTAGCGCACCGCGAACCTATCCACACCCCGCGAGTTGTCCACACTCGCCGATTCGGTCCTGTCGCCGTCCTCCCCTGCGCGGGAACCTTGAGATCGATGGCAGGCACAGGCTCGAATCGACAAGGGGGAGTGCAATGTACGAGGCGAACACCGCGGTGATCGGCCGGATCGTCACACATCCGGTGCGGCGCGCACTGCAGAATGGCGAACAGCTCCTGAGTTTCCGGCTGGCCAGTACCGCCCGCCGCTACGATCAGGGCGCGGGAGACTGGGTGGACGGTGGCACTCTGTACCTCACCGTAAACTGTTGGCGACGGGGGATCATCGAAGGAGTCGAGGCGTCACTGCAGCGAGGTGATCCGATCATCGCGTACGGGCAGCTGCGCTCGAACGAGTACACCACCCGAGATGGCGCGGAGCGCACCGACCTCGAGATGCGGGCCCTGGCGTTGGGTCCCGACCTGGGTCGTTGCACCGCCCCGGTGGTGCGCAAAACCTTCGGTCGAACCGACCGGACCGAACCCGTGGAACGGCCGTCCGTGGATGCGGACACTGCCGGAGAACCCGCTACTACACACAGTTAGGCTTGCCGATATGGCTGAGTTCATTTACCAGATGGTGAAGGTGCGAAAGGCGCATGGCGACAAGGTCGTGCTCGACAATGTGACCTTGAACTTCCTTCCCGGCGCCAAGATCGGTGTCGTCGGCCCGAACGGCGCGGGTAAGTCCAGTGTGCTGAAGATCATGGCGGGACTGGACCAGCCGAACAATGGTGATGCCTGGCTCGCGCCGGGCGCGACGGTCGGCATCCTGCAGCAGGAGCCGCCGCTGAACGAAGAGAAGACCGTGCGCGGCAATGTCGAGGAGGGCCTCGGCGAGATCAAGGTGAAGCTGGACCGCTTCAACGAGATCGCCGAGCTCATGGCGACCGACTACTCCGATGAGCTGATGGAGGAGATGGGCAAGCTCCAGGAGGAGCTCGACCACGCCGACGCGTGGGATGTCGACTCCCAGCTCGAGCAGGCCATGGACGCGCTGCGCTGCCCGCCGCCGGACGAGCCGGTCACCAACCTCTCCGGTGGTGAGCGCCGTCGCGTCGCGCTGTGCAAGCTGCTGCTGAGCAAGCCCGACCTGCTGCTGCTCGACGAGCCGACCAACCACCTCGACGCCGAGTCGGTGCTGTGGCTCGAGCAGTTCCTCGCCACCTACCCGGGCGCGGTGCTGGCCGTTACCCACGACCGCTACTTCCTCGACAATGTGGCGCAGTGGATCCTCGAGCTCGACCGCGGCCGTACCTTCCCCTACGAGGGCAACTACTCCACCTACCTGGAGAAGAAGGCCGAGCGCCTCGAGGTGCAGGGCAAGAAGGACCAGAAGCTGCAGAAGCGCCTGAAGGAGGAGCTGGCCTGGGTCCGCTCCGGCGCCAAGGCGCGGCAGGCCAAGAACAAGGCACGTCTGGGTCGCTACGAGGAAATGGCCGCCGAGGCCGAGAAGATGCGCAAGTTGGACTTCGAGGAGATCCAGATCCCGGCCGGTCCGCGCCTGGGCAATGTGGTCGTCGAGGTCGAGCACCTGGACAAGGGATTCGGCGACCGGCAGCTGATCAAGGATCTGTCGTTCACCCTGCCGCGCAACGGCATTGTCGGCGTCATCGGCCCCAACGGTGTCGGTAAGTCGACGCTGTTCAAGACCGTCGTCGGTCTGGAGCAGCCGGACAGCGGCGCGGTGCGGGTCGGCGAGACGGTCAAACTGAGCTACGTCGACCAGGGCCGCTCCGGCATCGACCCGAACAAGACGGTGTGGCAGGTGGTTTCCGACGGGCTGGACTTCATCCAGGTCGGTAATCAGGAAATGCCTTCCCGCGCTTACGTTTCGGCGTTCGGCTTCAAGGGCCCGGATCAGCAGAAGCCGGCCGGTGTGCTCTCCGGTGGTGAGCGCAACCGCCTGAACCTGGCGTTGACCCTCAAGCAGGGCGGCAACCTGATCCTGCTCGACGAGCCCACCAACGACCTCGATGTCGAGACCCTGAGCTCGCTCGAGAACGCGCTGGAGAACTTCGCGGGCTGCTCGGTGGTCATCTCCCACGACCGCTGGTTCCTCGACCGCACCTGTACCCACATCCTGGCGTGGGAGGGCACCGAGGACAACCCGGCCTCGTGGTTCTGGTTCGAGGGCAACTTCGAGGCCTACGAGGCCAACAAGATCGAGCGCCTGGGTCCGGAAGCGGCGCGCCCGCACCGCGTCACCCACCGCAAGCTGACCCGCGGATAACGGGCCACCCCAACCGAATTCACCGCCGCCCTCACCCGCCGACCCGGGTGAGGTAGCCGGAACGCGTCGGTCCGCTACCGAGCGCTGGATTCCGTACGGTCCATCGAAGAATGGTTGATTGATCACCATTTCGTCGGGCCGAAGACGTTTGCTGGACGGTTCGCGGCCCGCTGGATGGCGGGCCGTGACCGGCCGGATGAACGGTTATCGAATGGCGAACTCAGTGGTTTCGCATTCGTGCTTGTGCGTGAAAACTGTTTTGGTGCAAGGTTTGTCGTATGCGACCTGGCAATATCGGACGGAGTCGGCGACGACCGAACCGTCCGGTTCATACGTATGATGAGACGCGGCGCGGCATTGAGAGGAATTCAGCCCGGCAGTTCTTGCGCCCAGCTACTCTCGCATCGGCGTCACTTTGTTACGGAACCGAATCCGAGGAGTTGGCGAAATGACGGTCTCGTCCGAGTTGTCCAGCGCGGCCTGGGCTGCGAGTTTGCCCGCGTCTCTGCGGGGCAATCTCGTATCCCTCGAGGAGGCGTACTTCCGCCATGTCGACGCCGGCGATGCTGACTGCGCGATCCCCGCGACATCCACCCACATCTTCCGCTGCCATGTGGATCTCGGCATCCAGCGCACCCCCGGCACTGCGAATGTCCGTGTATACCATGCGGATGACGAGGCCGGGCTCGGCGTCGCCATCCAGCTCGTGACCGATGACATGCCGCTGTTGGTCGAATCCGTAACCTCCTCGCTGAGCCGGATCGGCGTCAGTGTCAGTGAGGTCGTCCACCCCATCTTCGAGGTGACCCGAGACGCCGCGGGCCGCCTCGAGACGGCAGCGCCGCACGAGGTCGACGGCAATGGCACCACCGGCCTGCCCGAGTCCTGGATGCACGTGCAGCTGCACCCCGCCACCAGCCGCGCCCAGCTCGAGCAGATCGAGACCGCGCTGCCCGACGTGCTCACCGACGTGCGCCGGGTCATCGAGGACACCGAGGCCATGCGCGAGGCGCAGGAGCGGGTCGCCGCCGAGCTCGACACCGCAGCCACCGCGGGCAGATCCGCCTTTCCCGCAACGGATCTCACCGACTGCGCCAATCTGTTGCGCTGGCTCGCCGACGGCCACTTCACCGTGCTGGGCTACGCCCGCTACGAGCGCAGCACCGTGGACGGTCAGGCCAAGTCCATCATCGTGCCGGACACCAGCCTCGGCGTGCTGCGCCCCAATGTGGGCACCGACTTCCGGGTCCCCGACAACAGCGGCGACCAGTCGCTGCTCATGTTGACCCAGGGCCTCGTCCCGGCCACCGTGCACCGCGCGGTCTACCCGTACTTCGTCGGCGTGGCCGAGATCGACGAATCCGGTGCCGTCACGGGCGAGCACCTGTTCATCGGCGTCTTCACCGTCACCGCCCTGCACGAGAACGTGCTCGATATCCCCGTCATCGACCGCCGGGTGCGCTCCATCATCGAGTCCAGCGGCTTCGACCTGGACTCCTTCTCCGGCCAGGAGATGCTCGAGGTGATCCAGGCCTTCCCGCGCACCGAGCTGTTCTCCTCCGAGGGCGACGCGCTGCGCCGCACCGCCAGCGCGGTGCTGAATGTCGGTATGCGCCGCCAGGTTCGACTGTTCATGCGCATGGACGGCTATGGCCGCTTCGTGGCCTGCATGGTGTACCTGCCGCGTGACCGCTACACCACCCGCGTCCGCCTGGAGATGCAGGACATCCTGGTGCGCGAACTGGGTGGTGTATCCATCGACTATTCGGCGCGCGTGTCCGAAAGTGACCTCGCCAGTGTGTATTTCACGGTCCCGCTGCCCGATCAGGGCATCGTGGCCGACACCGGCGAGCCCAACCGGCTGCGCATCCAGCACCTGCTCGCCGAGGCCAGCCGCACCTGGGACGACCACCTGCGCGACGAGGTGGCCAACTCCACCGTGCTCGATCCGGCGGTGGCGCAGCGCTACGCCGAGTCGCTGCCGGAGAGCTACAAGGAGGACTTCGAGCCCACCCGTGCCGTGGCCGACATCCTGCGGCTGCAGCGGCTGCCCGACGGGGGCATCGACCAGCACCTGTACCGCTGGTCCGACTCCGCCCCGGGCTCTTGGCGTTTCACGCTCTACATCGGTGGTGGCGGTGGCATCTCGCTGAGCCAGGTGCTGCCGCTGCTGCAGAGCCTCGGCGTGGAGGTGATCGACGAGCGCCCGCACCACGTCGAGCGCGATCAGGGCCCGGAGCAGTGGATCTACGACTTCGGCCTGCTTGCCCGTCCCGAGCTGCTGCGCAGCGCCCTGGACCGGAACATGGACGCCGAACTGGTGGAGTCCGTGAGCCGGCTCGACGTGCTCGACGCCCAGGTGCGCGGTTTACGCGAACGCTTCACCGAGGCCTTCGCGGCGCTCTGGTACGGCCGCGCCGAGGCCGACAGCCTCAATGAGCTGGTGCTGCGCGCCGGCCTGCACTGGCGCAGCGTCGCGATCCTGCGCGCCTACTCGAAGTACCTGCAGCAGGCCGGATTCCAGTACAGCCAGGCCGCCATCACCCGCGTGCTGCTGGCCTATCCGGAGGCGGCGAGCATGTTCGTAGAGCTGTTCACCGCGCTCTTCGATCCGGACTCGGCCAACCCCGACCATGCCACCGAGCTTGAGGCCGCGGTCCGCCTCCGCATCGACGAGGTGGTGAGCATGGACGCCGACCGCATCCTGCGCGCCATCCTCGGCCTGATCAAGGCCACCCTGCGCACCAATTACTACGTCCGCGACGCCGAGGGCACCGTGCGGGACTACCTGTCGTTCAAGGTGGAACCGCGGGAGATCACCGAATTGCCCAAGCCCAGGCCACAATTCGAGATCTTCGTCTACTCCCCGCGGGTGGAGGGCGTGCACCTGCGCTTCGGTCCGGTGGCGCGCGGCGGCCTGCGCTGGTCGGACCGCCTCGAGGACTTCCGCACCGAGGTCCTGGGCCTGGTCAAGGCGCAGGCGGTGAAGAACGCGGTGATCGTGCCGGTCGGCGCCAAGGGCGGTTTCGTGGTCAAGCAGCCCCCGGGCGCCACCGCCGATCCGGTCGCCGATCGGCAGGCGCTGCAGACCGAGGGCATCGCCTGCTACCGCACCTTCATCTCCGGCCTGCTCGACGTCACCGACAATGTCGATCGCGCCACCGGCGCGGTGCTGCCGCCGGAGCGGGTGCTGCGCCGCGACGCCGACGACACCTACCTCGTGGTCGCCGCCGACAAGGGCACCGCCTCCTTCTCCGATATCGCCAATGATGTGGCCCGGCACTACGGTTTCTGGCTCGGCGACGCCTTCGCTTCCGGCGGTTCGGTGGGCTATGACCACAAGGCGATGGGCATCACCGCCAAGGGCGCGTGGGAGAGCGTGAAGCGGCACTTCGCCGAGATGGACATCGACACCCAGTCGCAGGACTTCACGGTGGTCGGCATCGGTGACATGTCCGGTGATGTGTTCGGCAATGGCATGCTGCTCTCGCGCCACATCCGGTTGGTCGCGGCCTTCGACCACCGCCACATCTTCCTGGACCCGAATCCCGATGCCGCGATCTCTTTCGCCGAGCGTGAGCGCATGTTCGCGCTGCCGCGCTCGTCGTGGGCCGACTACGACCGGTCCCTGATCAGCGAGGGCGGTGGGGTCTACGACCGCACGGTGAAGGCCATCCCGGTCACCGACCAGGTCCGCACGGTGCTCGGCCTGGCCGCCGACGTCGTCTCGCTGTCCCCGCCGGAGATGATCCGCGCCATCCTGCAGTCCCCCGTGCAGCTGTTGTGGAACGGCGGCATCGGCACCTACATCAAGGCCAGTACCGAGACCAATGCCGAGGTGGGCGACAAGTCCAATGACGCGGTCCGGGTGAACGCGAACGCCTTGCGGGTCAAGGTGATCGGCGAGGGCGGCAACCTGGGTGTGACCGCTCTGGGCCGCATCGAGTTCTGCCGCCACGACGGCAAGATGAACACCGACGCGCTGGACAACTCCGCCGGTGTGGACTGCTCCGACCACGAGGTCAATATCAAGGTCCTGCTCGACGGCGTGGTTTCCTCCGGCGAACTGCCCGAGGCCGAGCGCAACCCGCTGCTGGCCTCCATGACGGACGAGGTCTCCGCACTTGTGCTGCAGGACAACGTCTCCCAGAACATCCTTATGGGTATGTCCCGGGCCGAGGCCCCGTACATGCTCAATGTGCACCAGCGCGTCATCGAGGATCTCGAGGAACGTCGTGGCCTGGACCGCGAGCTCGAGGCGCTGCCCAGCGACGCGCAGATGAAGCAGCGCGCCGAGGAGGGCACCGGCCTGACCTCGCCGGAGCTGTCGAATCTCATGGCGCACGTGAAGCTTTCGTTCAAGGCCGACCTGCTGGCCAGCGATCTGCCCGATATCGCGTACTTCTCCGCACGGTTGCCGCAGTACTTCCCGACCCCGCTGCGCACCCGCTTCGGTGTGGCCATCAAGCGGCATCGCCTGCGCCGGGAGATCACCGCCACCGTGCTGGTGAACGAGGTGGTCGACCTGGGCGGCATCACCTATGCCTTCCGGCTGGGCGAGGAGATCGGGGCCTCGGCCTCCGACGCGGTCCGCGCCTTCACCGCGGCGACCCAGATCTTCGATCTGCGCTCGGTGTGGGGTCGTATTCGCGCCGCGGAGATCTCCACGGGGACGAAGGACACGCTGGAGCTGGAGACCAAGCGCACCCTGGACCGAGCCTCGCGCTGGTTGCTCAACAACCGCCCGCAGCCGGTCGCGGTGGGCGCGGAGATCCATCGCTACGCGCAGGGTGTGCGTGCTCTCTCGCCCAAGGTGCCGGGCTGGCTGCGCGGTCACCACATCGACAGCCTCAATGCGCAGTCCCAGGCGATCGTCGAGCAGGGGGCGCCCTCGGAGCTGGCCACCGAGGTGTTCGGCCTGCTGAACCAGTTCCCGCTGCTGGATGTGCTGGATATCGCCGACATCACCGATCGCAGCGGTGAGGAGGTGGGCGCGCTGTACTACGCGCTCAACGACCACCTCAAGATCGATTGGCTGTTGCAGGCGGTCAGCCACCTGGAACGCGGTGATCGCTGGCACGCGCTGGCCCGGCTCGCGCTGCGCGACGACATGTACGGCTCGCTGCGCTCGCTCACCCTCGACGTGCTCTCCGGCGGTGACCCAGAGGAGACGGCCGAGGAGAAGATTGCATACTGGGAGTCCAAGAACCAGTCCCGGCTGGGCCGTGCACGCTCTGCCCTGTCGGAACTGTTCGAGTCCGGAACCCACGATCTGGCCACGCTGTCGGTTGCGGCGCGGCAGGTGCGAAGCATGGTGAGTGGGGTGGGTGCGCAATCGGAGGTACCGCGTTGACGAGTGTCGGTTCGCTGAACGGCCATGCGAAGACGGCAGCACCGAGTCCTGGGGTGTCCCCGGACTCGGCCGAGCCGAAGCGTTTCCACACCACGGTGGAGGTGCGCTGGTCGGATATGGACGCCTTCCAGCACATCAACCATGCCCGCATGGTCACACTGCTGGAGGAGGCCCGCATTCCGTGGCTGTTCCTGGATGAGCGACCGACGGTTGCGTTGCGGTCCGGCTGTGTGCTGGCCGATCTGCGGGTGCAGTACAAGGGGCAGCTCCGCCACGAGGATTCGCCGCTGGACGTGTCCATGTGGATCGACCGGCTGCGCGCGGTGGACTTCACCGTCGGCTACGAGGTGCGCGCCGCCGGCGCCGCTCCGGACTCCCCGCCCGCGGTGATCGCCTCCACCCAGCTGGCCGCCTTCGACATCGACACCCAGCGCCTACGCCGCCTCACCGCCGAGGAACGTGACTACCTCGCGCAGTGGCTGGCCGACTGACCGAGAACGACCGTTGTCGGGACAGCTGACCCTGCACGTTCCGGATCCCGCGGAACGCGAGAACCTGGCCACCTTCATCACGCACGCAGTCCGCCTCGACCCGGCGGCCGTCATCCGGCTGCGCCGGCGCGGGGACCGCTACGTCTCCGCCTGGGCGACCACCGGATTCGAGGCGCTGGCGGTGCGCACCGTGGTGGCCGACCTCGGGATGGATGATGTGACCGTCGGCGCGGATGCCGTCCTCGCCGGGCTGCACGGGCCGGACGCGGGCGCTGCGTTCGGGCTCGGCTATGCCATGGATTCCGCCTGGCGTGCCGCGCTGCCGCCCGAGGCCGGGTTCGTCCATGTCGAGGACGTGCCCGCCCGCATGCTCGTCGAATTGGCCGAGCGCGGAGCCGAATTGGCGCAGGAACACGGCAGCCAGCACGGCCCGCCGGCCGCCCTGCTGGATCAGACGGTGCTCACCGTATCCGGCGGCGGCGAGCAGGTCGAGGTGCCCATGCGGGTGGTGTTCGCCCTCGCCGCCATGGATTTCATTCCGCACGGCGGCGAGAAGACCGACTCCCGCCGCATCCCGGTGGACGAGATCGTGCGGGTGCGTGCGGCTCGTACCTGGCTGCGCCTGGACGCCCGCTACGGTTCGGTGGCCCGCCGTCGCGGCCCCGCCCTGCCGCTGCTCCCGCGCTGAGGCTCTGCCGCCTTCCGACACGGCGTCCCGCACGAACCGGCCCCCAATGCACGGGGCACCGAATATCCTGGCTCGTAGGGTTTTTCGAGCCGGGCTACGTTCGAGTCGGGCCGAACGCAACCACGGGAGGGGCCATAATCATGATGATCTTGAGGTGCATTCTCGCGGGTGTGGCGCTGGGTATCGCCCTGCTGGCCCCGGCCTTCGCGCCCGCCGTGGGCGGCTGAGGCGACAACCGGTCGGCCGGCCATCGGAATCGCGATGGCCGACATAGCCGCAACGATTGGTCGCCCCGCCCCGTGCGGATTACCTTGGCGGCATGAGCGATGCCGCGATCGTGACCGAGTGGACCGACCTGAAGGTCGGCGATGCCGTGATGAGTGCCTACGTGGCCCGTCCGGCGGAACCGGGTGAGTATCCGGGAGTCGTTGTGGGACACGAGATCTACGGCCAGCACGCCACGGCGCGGGCGGCCGCCGACCGTCTGGCGTCCCTGGGCGTCATCGCCGTCCTGCCGGACCTGTTCCACCGCGCCGCGCCGCGCGCCGAGCTGGAATTGCACGCCGATCGGGAACGCGGCCTCGAACTGCTGCGCACCCTGACCCGTCCGGGAGTGGTCGACGATATCTCGGCCTGTCTCGACGAATTGCGTCGTCGCGGCGCGGTGTCGCTGAATATGGTCGGCTTCAGCGCGGGCGGGCACGTCGCCTACTACGCCGCCACCCAGCTCCCACTGGCCGCCACCGCCGCGTTCTACCCGGGCTGGCTCACCAATACCGATATCCCGCTGTCCACACCCGAACCTACTGTCGAAGCCACCCCCGGCATCACGGGCCAGGTCGTGTTGTTCTTCGGCGGTGAGGATCCGCTGATCGATGCCGAGGCTCGCGACGAACTCGAAGAGGCGCTGAGCGCGGGCAATATCCAGCACGAGATCGTGGTCTACGCCGACGCCCCGCACGGCTTCCTCTTCCCCGGCCGCGATTGGTACCGGCCCGAGGTTGCCGAGGATTCCTGGGCCCGGCTCGCGGACCTGCTGCGCGGCTAGCGAATTCGGTACGCCGAGGATTCAGTTCTCAGCAGACGCTGAGGATTCGCTCCTCAGTGCACGCCGAGCATCCGCAGCCCCGCCGTTACCACCGCCGCGGAGAGGATCACCACGAGCAGCGGCGCGCGTTTCCACGCCAGCCCCGCCGAGACCAGCACGCCCGCGGGCAGCGCCCACCCGAATTGGCCGCTGCCCGTCGGCACCAGCGTGGTCACCGCCAGCGCGGTGAGCAGCACGACCGACGCGATCTCCAGCAGCCGGATGGTGCGCGGCGAAATCTTGACCCGGCTCCGCAACAGCGGCCCGGCGAATCGGAATGCGAAGGTACCCATGGCCAATGCCATGGCACCCACCAGGAGAGTCTTGGTCATCGGCGCGCGCCCCTGGAGTCCAGCCGTCGAAAGATCGCCCGCATCACACGGTCCCAGCCGCAGCGGTGGTGCACTCGGTACTCGCCGCCTGATCCGCGTTCGCGGTGGTGGTGGCTTCGCCCGCGCCCGCGCGGCGCACGACCAGCAAGACCGCGGTCAGCGCGAGCAGTACCGGCAGCCCCGTGCCCAGGAACGGTGTGGTAGCCGCGGCGACCACGGCGCCGACCAGAGCGGCTGTGCGGGTGAGGGGTTCGCGCAGGGCGGGCAGCACCAGTGAGAACAGTACGGCCGGGAAGACGGCGTCCAGACCGAACGCATTGGGGTCCGGTACCACCGCACCGAGTATCGCGCCGATCGTCGCGCCGAGCGGCCACACGGCGAGTACCGAGAGCCCGCACACCCAGTAGGCGGCACGCCGTCGATCCCGATCCGGCTGGGCCAGGGCCATGGCCACCGATTCGTCGTTCATGACGTGGGTGCCCAGCAGCCGCCGCCAGCCGGTGCCGACCACATCGGGCACGGACAGTCCATAGGGCAGGTGCCTGGCGTTGACGAGCAGTCCCGCCAGTACGGCGGCGACCAGCCCACCGCCGGCGGTGAGAATACCGATGAAGACGAATTCCGAGCCGCCGGCCACGACGGAGACGCTCATGAGCACCGGCAGCCAGCCGGGTAGTCCGGAGGTCACCGCGGTAGCGCCGTAGGATACGCCGATCATGGCGACTGCCAGGCAGATCGCCGCGATACCTGTGAGCACACCCCGATCGAGTGTTCGCCATGCCGAACGCATGTTTTCTATAATGAACACAACCGGCCAGGTTCGTCAAAGGGCGTGCCGACATCCCGGTACTGTGAACGCCACCATGACCCAGCAGTCCGACCGCTCCGAGCCCGAGTCTGCCCAGCAGGTGCCCGGGTCTGCCCGGCAGGTGCCCGAGTCTGCCCAGCAGGCGCCGGTGTCTCCGCTGCAGGCGCCCGCGTCTCCGCAGGAGGCGATCGCCGCCGCTCTGCGCCGGGAGCGGGCTCGTTCCGGACTCTCGCTGACCGAGGTCGCCCGTCGCGCCGGGATCGCCAAATCTACACTGTCCCAACTGGAATCGGGCTCCGGCAACCCCAGCATCGAAACGTTGTGGGCGCTCTGCCTCGCGCTCGACATCCAGTTCTCGCGGCTGCTGGATCCCCCGACCCCGCAGGTTCAGGTGATCCGCGCGGGTGAGGGTCCGGTCCTCGCCTCGGCGCGGTCCGAGTATCGGACCACCCTGCTCGCGGCCTCCCCGCCCGCGGCCCGTCGTGACGTCTATCGCGTCACCGCCGAACCCGGCCATCCTCGTGACTCGGCACCGCACTCCCGCGGCGTCGTCGAGCACATCGTGCTGTGCGCCGGACGCGCCAAGGTCGGGCTTGCCGAAGATCCGGTGGAACTCGGGCCCGGCGACTACATCTGCTACCCCGGTGATCTGCCGCACGTCTTCGAGGCTCTCGAGCCGGGCACTTGGGCCCTGCTGGTCAGCGAATACAGCTGATCCGCGAATCCGGCTGCGGCGCGGCCGATCTCACTGCCCGGCCACCCACCAGGCGGACAGCAGGTGCACCGCCGCCAGTCCGACGCAGGAGACCGCCATCGGCCAATTGCGCCGTCCCGCACCGATGACCGCGTCGCCGATCTGAGCCAGTCCGGCGACCACCAGGATCGGCGCCAGCCCGCTGCGGGCCCCGACCGCGAGCAGGATCAGCATCACGATGCTCAGCGGCACCGCCCGCGCACCGTACGCGTACGCGAAAAACATTGTGCCCGCATTGATCTGGCCCTCGTCCGGTACCGCCAGCGCGGGCCGCGCCATGCCCACCACGCTGGAGATTCCCGAGACCAGGGCGACCGCCGCGTTCGCGAGGGCGATTCCGGTGTAAGCATCCATTTCCTTCACTCCTTAAATCATTCATAGTCTGAACGTTTCGAGGGAAGTATCATCTGACCCGTGAACGATGTCAAGAAGCCGACCGGACTCCCGAAGACCGTCTCGTTCCGGCTGGGCACGGTGGGTTCGGTGGTCGCCGATCGCTTCGCCGCGCGCATCGAAACCCTCGAGCTGAAGCCGAAACACGCGGGGCTGATGACAGTGCTGAGCCACGGCGAGGCCGCGTCACAACAGGAGTTGGCGGGCCGGCTCGGCGTCGCGCCGAGCCTGGTGGTGGCGCTGGCCGATCATCTGGAACGACTCGGCGCGATCGAGCGCGTGCGGGATCCCGGGGATCGGCGCCGACAGGTGCTGACGCTCACCGGACACGGCTACACGCTGCTGGCGGAATGCGAAAAGGCCGCGCGAGAACTCGACGAAGAGCTCACCGCCGGGCTGACGGCCAAGGAGCGCACGGCCTTCCTGCGCGCGCTCGGCGTGCTGGCCGCCGAAGCCGGTCTGCCCACAGGGGAGTGATGCGTCAGGCCGCGCCCTCGCCGAGGTACTGCAACCACGTCGGATCCAGTTCCGAGCTGGCCGACAGCAACCGCCAGTGCGGGCCCTTGGGCGCGACCATCGGATGGTGCAGCGTCCAGCCCAGTTCGCTCAGGAGCTTGTCGGCCTTGCGGTGATTGCAGGGGGCGCAGGACGCGACGCAGTTCTCCCACGAGTGGGCGCCGCCGCGGCTGCGTGGAATGACGTGATCGATGGTTTCGGCCTTGCCGCCGCAGTAGGCGCAGCGGTATCGGTCGCGATGCATGAGGGCGGCTCGGGTCATGGGTACCCGTGCCCGGTAGGGGACGCGCACGTAGTTGCGTAGTCGGATGACCGAGGGAAGCGCCACCGAGGTGCCGGCGGAATGCACGACCGGACCCTCCGGATTGTCGTGCACGGTGTCGGCCTTGTCGCAGATCAGCAGCACGATGGCGCGACGTGCGGACAGGGCGGTGAGCGGCTCGTACGTGGCGTTCAGCAGCAGCACGCGGCGTTTGGCCCAGGCGGGAACGGGTGCTGCGGTGGGCGGATGATGCGCATGCTCGCGGTGGTCGCCCGGATGGGCCGGCTCGGGATGAGTGCCCAGGTGATGCTCGGAATGAGAATATTCGGACAGCAAGTGCAGCGGAGTAGCCCCCGACCCACGATTGTGGACGTCGGCGGGCTGGAGTTGTCGATGGGTCCGCGCCTCGTGTCGGGCGCCGTGCCGCTGCTTCATGGGCCATACCCCGGTTTCGTATTCGTCCGATTGTGTGGTATCTCGGCAGACTGTCACCCAGTTGACCATGACTCGCCGCACATTGCACGGTGATTTCGCACATTGTCGGGCACATTCGGATGAACGGGACGTGACAATCGTGCACGCGGGCCGGGCGGGTGTCGAGGAACACTGTTCCGAGCAGCGAACGGTGTGCTGAGGGGCGTCGATCGGCCGCATCGAGGGTGCACCCGGGCCGAATGTCGCGGGACTGGGCACAATGGGAGCGTGACTTCCGGCGAGCAGACTGCAACCTCCTTCTATGAAGCCGTGGGCGGCGAGAAGACGTTCCATCGGATCGTCGCGGCGTTCTACCGCGAGGTGTCGCAGGACGAGGTGTTGCGGCCGCTGTATCCGGAGCAGGACCTGGGCCCGGCCGAGCGGCGCCTGCGGATGTTCCTGGAGCAGTACTGGGGCGGGCCGCGGACCTACTCCGATGAGCGCGGGCATCCGCGCCTGCGGATGCGGCACATGCCGTTCAAGGTCGGGCCGATCGAGCGGGACGCGTGGCTGCGGGCCATGCGCATCGCGGTAGCGGAGATCGAGCCGGAGGTGCTCGACGATGCGCACCGGCAGCAACTGCTCGATTACTTCGAGATGGCCGCGAATTCGCTGATAAACTCGCCTTTCTGAGTGATCCGCAGAAATCCCAGCGCCTCACAGTGTTTCCGGGCGCCCACAGCTGTCCGCTGCTAATTTGCTGAAACTGGACAAGTCCGGTCGACGCGCCCGCGAAAGTCACTGCGCTTTGGCACCATTACGGCTGTGATAGATATTTCCGCCGCAGCCGGGGACGGAGCCGGGCCGTCCCCGTGGTGGCGATCGGCCGTGTTCTACCAGGTGTACCCGCGTTCCTTCGCCGATTCCGGCGGTGACGGTGTCGGCGATCTGGGTGGACTACGTGACCGCCTGGGCTATCTCGAGCTACTCGGGGTGGACGCGCTGTGGATCTGCCCGGTGATGCGCTCGCCCATGGCCGACGGCGGCTACGACGTGTCCGACCCGCGCGATATCGACCCGCTGTTCGGCGGCCTCGACGCGTTGGACGCGATCATCGCCGAGGCGCACGACCGGGACATGCGGGTGACCATGGACCTGGTGCCCAACCACACCAGCGATCAGCATCCGTGGTTCCGGGCGGCGCTGGCAGCGGGGCCGAGGAGTCCGGAGCGGGCGCGGTACTTCTTCCGCGACGGCCGCGGGCCGGAGGGCACTGTGCCGCCGAACAATTGGCCGAGCATCTTCGGCGGTCCGGCCTGGACCCGGGTGATCGAATCGGACGGTAGACCGGGGCAGTGGTACCTGCACATCTTCGCCGCCGAACAACCCGACCTGAACTGGGAAAACCCTGAGGTCGCAGCCGATTTCGAACAGACTCTGCGGTTCTGGCTGGACCGTGGCGTGGACGGCTTCCGGATCGACGTGGCGCACGGCATGGCCAAACCTCCGGGCCTGCCCGATATGGAGCGCGTCGAAACGCGGATGCTCCACCTCGAAGACGACGATCCGCGCTTCAACAACCCCGGCGCGCACGACATCCACCGGCGGATCCGGAAGGTGATGGACGAGTATCCGCACGCGGTCGCCATCGGCGAGGTGTGGGTCGACGACAACACCCGCTTCGGCGAATACCTCCGGCCCGACGAATTGCACCTGGCCTTCAATTTCCGGCTCGCCCAGACGCCTTTCCGGCCGGATCGGATCCGCGCGGCCGTGGAAAATTCGCTGCGCGCGGTGGCCGGGGTCGGCGCGACGCCCACCTGGACGCTGTCCAACCACGACATCGAGCGCGAGGTCACCCGCTACGGTGGCGGGCCCGTCGGGCAGGCGCGGGCACGGGCCATGATCCTGCTGGAACTGGCACTGCCGGGCAGCGTATTCGTCTACAACGGAGCCGAATTGGGGCTGGCCAATGTGGACGATCTCCCCGAGTCGGCGCTGCAGGACCCCACCTGGGAGCGCTCCGGGCACACCGAGCGCGGCCGGGACGGCTGCCGGGTGCCGCTGCCGTGGGAGGGGAAGTCGCCGCCGTTCGGGTTCACGGCGGGGGTGCCGTGGCTGCCCATGCCGCCGGAGTGGGCGGCGCTGACCGTGGAGGCGCAGCTGGAGCGACTGGATTCCATGCTGTCGCTGTACCGGATGGCGATCGAATTGCGGGCCGTCCGGCCGGAATTCGGCGGGTTCGAGCTGGAGTGGTACGCGAGTCCGCCCGGCTGCCTCGCGTTCCGGCGCAACGGCGGTCTGCTGTGCGTGCTCAATGCCACCGATGCGCCGATCATGCTCCCCGCGGGTGAGGTGCTGCTGGCGAGCGCGGCGATCAATGGACGGCGAGAACTTCCGGCGAACTCGACGGCCTGGCTGGCCTGGAAGGGTTTGTCACGACACGGCCGCACTAACCCTTACCGGTCGTAGTAGTCACACGGGCATCGACTACCGTTGGGCCGTGAGCATTCTCCAGACAGTGCTGATCTACGTCGGCATCCCGGTCGCGATCTATCTGGTGATCGCCGGATTGTCGTTCCTCGGCAAGCCGCTGCCCGGCAAGAAGCCGGAACACTACGAACTCGGTGCGAAGTGGACCCAGCCCCCGGTGCTGTGGAGCGCGACCGACGAGGTGACCGGATCCGGCCACCACGACACTGCTGATTCGCATGGTGACCATGCGGCTATCGAATCCGCCGACGCGGAGCTGATCGGAGGCCGGGCAAGTGGCAAGTTCTAATTGGCCCGCGGTGGATCAGGCCGACCTACCCCACGGTTACGCGATCACCACGAGTGGACGCGTCTCCGGTGTGCACGAGGCCGGCGACGTCTTCAAGGAAGCGCCGTTCAGCGACCGCGAGCGGCTGCTCATGGACAATGCGCTCACCGACGCCACCCGCGCCACCAAGGTGCGCTTCAACATCTACATCGGTGACCTGGGCTCCGACTCGGCCGCCGGCGTGGACGCCCTGTTCCCGTCCACCCCCGAGGCCGCCCGCTCGGTGCTCATCGCGGTGGACCCGAACACCAGCTCCGTCGAGGTGCGCTCCGGCCGCGACGTCGCCGAGCGCGCCAACGACCGCGTCTGCCAGCTCGGTGCCACCGCCGCCACCAGCTCCTTCCGTCAGGGCGAGCTGATCGACGGCCTGGTCTCGGCCGTGCGGGTGATGGCTGCCGCCATCGGGCGGGTCTAGCCGACTCTCGGCACTTCTCCGGGGGCTTCGCCCCTGAAACCCCGAGGGACGTTTGGGGGCTCAGCCCCCAAACCCCGAGGGATCAAGGTCGCGCACCGACCCCGCACACTCCGACAGACATTTCGCCCTGAGCAGATCGGGGCGCGGCGGCGTGGTGGGGGAATTTACGCTCGGGAGATGGCCGAGCATCCGCGTTTGAAAGCAATTCCCGGTGGTCTCGACGAAGCCGGGGCAGTGCGACCCAGGGTGCGTCCGGCGCCGGTGCGCGAGCCGCTGTGGCGGGAGGCGCTCGGCGGTCAGCTGCGCTCGCTCCGGCTGGAGCGGGGGGAGAAGCTGACGGAAACGGCTGGGCGGGCAGGTATTTCGCCGCAGTATCTGTCCGAGGTCGAACGGGGGCGCAAGGAGCCGTCCAGCGAGATGATCGCGGCCTTGGCGGGGGCTCTGGGCACCAGCCTGGGTTCGCTCACACGGCAGGTGGCCGAAGACCTGCTTCGCGCCCGTCCCGCCCCGGCCCGGCACCCGGCCATCTCGCCACTGGCGATCTCCCCCGTCCTGCTGGCCGCCTGATCCACGAGCATGCGTTGGCGCACCTGCCTTTTCGGCGTTGTGCGTGCACCAGCGCATGCTCGTCGGCGTTCAGGCGCGAGGGCCGAGGAGGTGGTCGGCCAGGCCGTAGTCGAGCGCGGTTTGCGCGGTGAAGACCCGGTCCCGATCGGTGTCGCGGCGCAGGGTTTCCGCGGACTGGCCGGTGTGGGTGGCGAGGATGGCTTCGATCTGGGCGCGCATGCGGACGATTTCGTCGGCCTGCAGGATGAGGTCGGGGATGGTGCCCTGACCTCGGATCGCGGGCTGGTGCAGGACGATTCGGGAGTGCGGGAGGACATTGCGGCGTCCCTTCGCACCGCCGGCCAGCAGCACCGCGCCTACCGCGATCGCCTGGCCGACGCAGGTGGTCACCACGGGGGACTGAATGTGCTGCATGGTGTCGTAGACCGCGAGCATGGCCGACAGGTCGCCACCCTCGCAGTTGATGTAGAGGTTGATGTCCTGGCCCGGGCTTTCCGCGTCCAGGTGGAGGAGCTGGGCGATCAGGGCATTCGCGACGCCGGAGTCGATGGGTGTGCCGAGATAGACGATGCGTTCGGTGAGCAGATGCGAGTAGACGTCCATGATCCGCTCGCCGCGCGGGTCGCGGGCGATCACATTGGGAATCGTGTAGGTGCCGCTCATGCCGAGATCCCCAGCTTCTGGCGCTGCGGGACGACCTGGTGGAAAGAGTCCACGATGCCGTCGATGAAGCCGTACTCGCGGGCCTGCGTCGCGGTGAACCAGCGGTCGTGCAGGGAGTCCTCGAAGACCTGGTCGTAGGGCTGGCCGGTGTCGGCGGCGATCAGGCCGAGCACGGTCTGCACGGTGTAGCGCAGGTCGTCGGCCTGCACCTCCACCTCGACCGCGCTGCCGCCGATGCCCGCCGAACCCTGGTGCATGAGGATGCGGGCGTGCGGCAGGGCGTAGCGGTGCCCGGGCGTCCCCGCCGACAGCAGGAATTGTCCCGCGCTGCAGGCCAATCCGAGGGCCAGTGTGGAAACCGTGCCCGGCACCAGCCGCATGACGTCGCGGATGGCGAGCATGGCGGGCACGGACCCGCCGGGCGAGTGGATCCACAGCGAGATGTCGGCCTCGGGATCCTCGGCCGCCAGCGTGAGCAGCTGGGTCATGAGCAGCGTGCCGTTGTCGTCGTCGAGCGGCCCGTCCAGCACCAGCACCCGGCGGGCGAAGAGCTGTTCCCTGGTGTGCCAGTTGAACATCGGAGTCTTGTTCTCTGCCATGCCTTCACGGTGCCGCAGTGAACCGCCGTAAGTCCTGCCGCGCTGCTGTGAGCGGATCCGCCCACAGCAGCGCCTGCCGGGCTAGTGCCGGTGGCAGGTGTCGGCGACGCGGTCGAACTTGGCGCGCACGGGTTCGCTGCCGGGGGCGTGGTCGTGGCGGATCTGCTCGATGCGGTCCTCGACGTCGGGGTACTGGGACACGATGCGGAAGAAGGACTCGGGTCGCGCCTCGGGCGGCAGCTGGTACATCACCGCGAGCCCGGAGGTGAGTTCCGGATGGCCGTCGATGAGCCGGGCCAGCACCGGATCCTGATCGTTGAGGGTGGTGTCGATCTGGGCCCAGCTGCAGGTGGAACGGGTGAGCGAGTCATCGTCGTCGGCGGCCGCGACCCCTGTGCCGGAAAGCACTGCGGCGGAACAGATTCCGGTGACGGCAAGAGCGGCGGCGGCGTGACGGGTCCAGGATGTCATGGTGGATGGCCTCATTCGGTCGGGATTGCTTGCGGGACCGATCATGTCGGACCCCGGGCCCCGCGGACCCCGTCCGGCGGTGGTTCTTCAGCGACTCTTCAGTCGGCGGCCCCGCACGGCCGACAGCCCCTCCCGAACGGATTCGGGAGGGGCTGTGAGGGTCGAAATATGGTGCCGTGCAGTGTTTCTAGCTGCGATCGAAGGCGCGGGCGCGCAGCGAGCGCTCGATGCCCGCCTTGCCCTCCACCACCAGGCGGCGCAGCGCCGGCGGGTGGTCATCGGCGAGGAACTTGTCGGCCACCGCGACGGCCTCCTCGGTGACGGCCCAGTGCGGGTACAACCCCACCACGACCGTCTGGGCGACCTCGCTGGAGCGGCGCTCCCACACCGACGCGATGTCGGCGAAGTAGCGCTCCACGTACGGGGCCAGCAGCGCGGCCTGGCCCGCCGGGGCGAAACCGGCGACGATGGCGCGCGCGGTGATGTTCGGCACCGTGTCGTCGCCCATGACGGTGTCCCACGCCGATTCCTTGACCGCCGCCTGCGGGCGGGCGGTGGCCGCGGCCGCGGCCTGACGGCGGCCCGCGGCGGTGTCGTCGCGCGCGAGTTCCGCGTCGATGAGTGGGGTTTCGATGCCTTCGGCATCGATGGCCCCGGCGGCCGCGAGCGCCTGGGTGATGCGCCAGCGCAGGTCGGTGTCGACGGTCAGGCCCGGCAGGCCGGCGCCCTCCGGGTCATCGGCGTGCAGCTGGCGCAGCACCTGGATGTGCTGCGGTGCGAGCAGCGCAGCGGTCAGCGCGTTGACGAACGCCAGCTGGTGGTCCGAGCCCGCACCGGCGGCGCGGGCCAGTTCCAGCAGGCCGTCGGCGTAGGCGGGCCAGCCCTCGGCGCGCGCCCACTCGGGGTCGGCGTAGGCGCCGAGCGCGGTTCCGGCCTGCATGAGAAGCCGCTGGACGACACCGATCTCGGTTTCCGCGCCGACGCCGCGCTGCACCAGCGCCACGAAGTCGCGGGCCTTCATCTCGGCCTGCCGGGTCATCTCCCAGGCGGCCGACCAGGCCAGCGTGCGGGGCAGCGGCTCCGCGATATCGGCGATGCGCGCCACCACCGTGTCGAGGGAGCCGGCGTCCAGGCGGACCGAGCAGTAGGTGAGGTCGTCGTCGTTGACCAGCACCAGCTTGCCGCGGCCGACGCCGACCAGCTCGGGCACCTCGGTGCGCTCGGCCGGATCGATGTCGAGCTCGACGCGCTCGGTGCGTACCAGTTTTCCGTCCTGGTCGTCGTAGACGCCGATGGCCAGGCGGTGCACGCGGCGCTCACCGGCGCCGGGCTCCGCGCCCTCCTGGACGACCGCGAAGGAGGCGAAGTTGCCGTCCGCGTCCACGGTGAAGTCCGGGCGCAGGATGTTCAGGCCGGTGGTCTTGAGCCACTGCGCGCCCCAGTCGGACAGGTCGCGGCCGGACGCCTTCTCCAGCGCGCCCACCAGATCGTCGAACGTGGCGTTGCTGTAGGCGTGTTCGGTGAAGTAGTCGCGCAGACCGGCCAGGAACGGCTCCTCACCGACGTAGGCCACCAGCTGCTTGAGCACGGAGGCGCCCTTGGCGTAGGTGATGCCGTCGAAGTTCACCTCGACAGCGGCCAGGTCCGGGATGTCGGCGGCGATCGGGTGGGTGGAGGGCAGCTGGTCCTGCCGGTACGCCCAGGACTTCTCGACATTGGCGAAAGTGGTCCAGGCATTGGTGTATTCGGTCGCGCCGACCTGGCACAGCACCGAGGCGAAGGTGGCGAACGACTCGTTCAGCCACAGGTCGTCCCACCACTTCATGGTGACCAGGTCGCCGAACCACATGTGCGCCATCTCGTGCAGCACGGTCTCGCAGCGGCGCTCGTAGGAGGCGCGAGTCACCTTGGAGCGGAAGACGTAGTCCTCGAGGAAGGTGACCGCGCCCGCGTTCTCCATGGCGCCCGCGTTGAATTCGGGCACGAACAGCTGGTCGTACTTGCCGAAGGCATAGGGCACACCGAAATTGGTGTGGTAGAAGCCGAAGCCCTGCTTGGTTTCGGTGAAAAGCCGTTCGGCGTCCATGAATTCGGCCAGCGAGGCGCGGCAGTAGATGCCGAGCGGGATCTCGCCGTGCGAATCGCGGTAGGAGTCGGTCCACTTGGCGTACGGTCCGGCGATGAGCGCGACCAGGTAGGTGCTCATGCGCGGGGTGGTGGCGAAGGTGTGACGGACCACGGTGCCGATGGTGTGGGTATCGGTGACCGCGCTGTTGGAGATGACCTCCCAGTCCTCGGGCACGGTGACGATCACGTCGTAGGTGGCCTTGAGGTCGGGCTGGTCGAAGCAGGCGAACATGCGCTTGCAGTCGGCGGTTTCGAACTGCGAGTACAGGTAGACCTTGTTGTCGGTGGGGTCGACGAAGCGGTGCAGGCCCTCACCGGTGTGCGAGTACTCGCAGTCGGCCTCGACGACGAGCTCGTTGCTGGCGGCCAGGTTCGGCAGGGTGATGCCCTGCTCCTCGTCGTAGCCGCTGACATCCAGGGCCACGCCGTTGAGCACGGCCGAGCGCACGCCCGCGCCCACGATATCGATGAAGGTCTGCGCGCCCGGGGTCGCGGTGAAGGTCACCGTCGCCTTCGAGTGGAAGGTCTCACTGCGCGGCTCTTCGGCACCGGTGGGCTGACCGGTCAGATCCAGTTCGACCCGGTAGTTCTCGACCTGGACCGTCGCGGCGCGTTCGATCGCCTGCTCGCGGGTGAGATTCGGTGCGGACAAGGGGGCTCCTTAGCTCTGAAGAGAACTGCTGCCGTGCAGGTGCACCCGGCTCGCTGAGCGACGTTGCCCAGGGTTCGGTGCGGGATGCGATGCGCCCGCGCGAGGCATCGAGCGGACCGAACAATTCTCCACTCGAGACCCGGCGCGGACACGACGTTCCCCACAATGCCACGTCCCGTCGACCCGGGGCGTGGCCCGCGCGGGCCGATTGTTCCCGACCCGTGCGGGCCGGTCGTTCCCGACCCGTGCGGGCCGGTTGCTCCAGGTCGAATGGAATCGGGCGTTCGACCGGGCGTCGAGGCGGACGGTGCCCGTCGGTAAGCTCTGCGGCGGCAGCAATCGCCCAGCACGAGGAGGACCGTTGAAGCACATCCACGCCGGTAAGGTGCGCGACCTGTACGAGGACGGCGATTCGCTGATCCTGGTCGCATCCGACCGGGTGTCGGTGTACGACGTGGTGCTGCCGACCCCGATCCCGGACAAGGGCGCGCTGCTCACCCAGCTGTCCAACTGGTGGTTCGGGTTTTTCTCCGATGTGCCCAACCACATTCTGTCCACCACCGACGTGCCCGCCGAGTTCGCGGGCCGCGGGGTGCGGGTCAAGCCGCTGAAGATGCTGAAGGTGGAGTGCATCGCGCGCGGCTACCTGACCGGCGGCGGCCTGGCCGAATACCAGCGCTCCGGCACCGTGTCCGGTATCGCGCTGCCGCCCGGCCTGCGTGATGGCGACAAGCTGCCCGAACCCATCTTCACCCCCACCACCAAGGCCGACGCCGGGCACGACGAGCCCATCAGCTTCGCGGACGTGGTGAACCAGGAGGGCAAGGAGGTCGCCGAGCAGCTGCGCGACCTGACGCTCGAGATCTACGCCCGCGGTGCCGAGCACGCCGCCGCGCGCGGTGTCATCATCGCCGACACGAAGATCGAACTCGGCTGGGACGGCGACGTTCTCACCGTCGGCGACGAGGTGCTGACCTCGGACTCCTCCCGCTTCTGGCCGGCCGACGACTACGAGCCCGGCCGCCCGCAGAAGTCGTTCGACAAGCAGTTCGTGCGCGACTGGTCCACCTCCACCGGGTGGAACAGGGAGTACCCGGGCCCGGAGATCCCGGCCGAGGTGATCGAGGTGACCCGCCAGAAGTACGTCGCGGCCTACGAGCTCATCACGGGCAATACCTGGAACGGGGTCTAGACCGGAATCGGTTCGGCGGCAAGGAAGTCCGCCACGAGACCGTCGCCGCTGCGCTCCAGTGCGGCGTACTGGGCCTCGCGTTCCGCGCCGATGGTGGCCGCGTCGATGAGCAGGCTGCCGTCGGCGGTGAGGCGCTGGCGGCGCTCCTCGGCATCAGGGAGCAGACCGACTGCCGAGTACGAGAATCCGCAGTAGTAGGCGATTCCCATATTGAGCTGGCCTTCCAGACTCTGCTGCATGAACTCCACGGTCGGGTCACCGGCGGCGACCCCGGCCAGGCCGAGCCACAGCATGCGCTTGCCCGCGAGGCGAGGCTTGCTGCGGCCGTAGGCGAACCCGTAGTTCCACACCCGGTCGATCCAGCCCTTGAGCAGTGCGGGGACGCTCGCCCAGTAGACCGGGAAGACGGCGACCACGACATCGGCGGCCAGGATGCGGTCCATGTGCGCGTGGACCTCGGGGGAGTAGGTCTTCTCGCGATTACCCCAGTCGGGCTGGTCCGCCTCGGTCATCCGCGGATCGAAACCTTCGGCCCGCAGATCCAGCAGGTCGACGCGGTATCCGGTGGACTCCAGCCGGGCGACGGTCCGGCCGGCGATGTACGCGGTGAGGGAATCGGATCGGTGATGGGCGACCACGACCAGGGCGGTGTGGATCTGCCGGCCGACCTGGTCGATACCGTTGTGCGACAAGGGTTTTCCTCCTGGATCGAGCGGTGGTGCGTTCCGATGGCTTTCAGTACACCGAAATCGATGTGGACGATCCATGGATAAAACGCTCCACTGAATAGGAATTCGTCTACCCTTCGACGGGGTGGATCCCCTGAGCAAATTGCTGAGCGGTGTTCGAGCCGAGGGCTCGATCGTGACGCACGCGGTCATGCCCGCGCCCTGGATCATCCGCTTCGCCGATCACGCCCCATTGACCATGGTGACCGTCATGCGTGGCGGCGGCACGCTGCTACTGCCGGGCGGCGGCAGCAGGCCGCTCGCGGTGGGCGACACCGCGCTGGTGCGTGGGCCCGATGAATTCCGGCTGGTATCAGGCGATGTCGGGAACCGGGCCGCCGACCGACCGGGAAATCGTGATGCCGCGCCCACCGAGTACGAGATCGCCTGCTTCCATTCCGATTCCGAGTGCTCCGGCCAGGAGCTCACCGGAATCCGGTGGGGCAGTGAGGCCGACGCCACCGCGCTGATGGTCGGGGCCTACCGGACCTCGACGCGCCGCCACGAACGCCTCCTGCGGGCGCTCCCGCCGGTCCTGGTGATCAGCGAGGATTTCGAGACCTGCGACTGGTACGAGTCGGCGGCCGCCGCGGCTGTCGGGCAGAGCGCGGGTTCGCAGGCGATGATGGACCGCCTCTTCGACTGGAGCCTGGTCTGCACACTGCGCAACTGGTTCGAGCAGGCCGGACCGGAGGCCCCGACCTGGTTCCGTGGTCTATCCGACCCGATCGTCGGCCCGGCACTGCACGCCATCCACAGCGATCCCGGCGCGCCCTGGACCGTCGCGTCGCTGGCCGCCGAGGCCCGAGTCTCCCGCTCCCTGTTCGCCAAGCGCTTCACCGCGGTCCTGGGCCAGCCGCCGCTGAACTACCTCACCGAATCCCGCATGGACGAGGCCGAGGAACTGCTCACCGACACTGATCTCACCATCGCCCAAATCGCCAAAGCGGTTGGCTACGCGGACCCGTTCGGCTTCTCCGCCGCCTTCAAACGCCACCGCGGCCAGAGCCCCACCGCCTTCCGTGCCTCCGCTGCCTGACCTGCCACCGGTCGGTCACCGGCGGCGCAGGCGGGCGGCGCGGATGGTGAGGTAGTCGCGTTCGGGGAGGCTGGTGGTGTGGCGGGCCGCGGCGGTGTAGGCGGCGATGGCTTCGTCGGGGTCGCCGGCCATTTCGTGGAGGTGGCCGCGGACAGCGTCGAGGCGGTGGTTGCCCGCGAGCGAGTCGGAGAGGGTGTCGGTGAGGTCCAGGCCCGCCTGGGGGCCGTGGACCATGGCGGTGGCGACCGCGCGGTTGAGAGTCACCATCGGGTTGGGGGATTGGCGCTCGAGGGCGTTGTACAGCAACAGGATTCGGGGCCAGTCCGTGTCCTCGGGACGCAGCGCCTGGGCGTGCAGGGCGGCGATGGCGGCCTGGATCTGGTACGGGCCGATGAGGCCGCTGCGCACCGACGCGGTCGCCAGCCGCACGCCCTCGATGATCATCTCGCGATCCCAGAGGTCGCGATCCTGTTCGGCGAGCGGGATGAGCTCGCCGCGACTTCCGGTGCGCGCCGCCCGCCGGGCATCGGTCAGCAGCAGCAATGCGAGCAACCCGGTGACCTCCGGATCATCCGGCAGGACGCGGAACAGGGCCCGCGCCAACCGAATCGCCTCGCTCGACAGATCGCCCCGCCACAGTCGCTCACCACCGCTGGTGTGCCCCTCGGTGTAGATCAGATAGAGCACCCGCAGCACACTGTCGAGCCGCTCATTCCATTCCCCCCGTCGCCCGTTCGACTCCGCGGGCATGGCGAACGGCCGCTCCTCGGCCGCCAGGCGCTTCTTGGCCCGCGTAATCCGCTGCGCCATGGTCTTTTCCGGTAGCAGGAAG
This sequence comes from Nocardia sp. NPDC046763, assembly GCF_040645495.1. NCBI lineage: Bacteria > Bacillati > Actinomycetota > Actinomycetes > Mycobacteriales > Nocardiaceae > Nocardia > Nocardia sp. NPDC046763. Next base: position 31,666 of record NZ_JBEYYI010000022.1, read on the forward strand.
GCTCGCGCGATCTCCTCGGTGGTCAGCCCGCCCACCGCCCGGAGCGTCAGCGCGATCGCACTCGCGGGCGACAAGGCCGGATGGCAGCACAGGAAGAACAGCGTCAGCGTGTCGTCACGATCTTCGGCGCGGGCGGCGTCAACTCGATCGGGGGCGGCGGCACCGAGTCGTTCGGGATCGCGAATGGCATTGGCGGCCTCGCGGTTTCGGCGGGCCGACTCGGCGCGGATGGTGTCGATGAGACGCCGCGAGCCGACCTGGGTGAGCCAGCCGCGCGGGTTGTCGGGCAGGCCGTCGGCAGGCCACTGGGTGGCGGCGGCGAGCAGGGCCTCCTGGAGGGCGTCCTCGGCAGCGTCGAAGTCGCCGTAGCGGCGGACGAGGGTGCCGAGGACCTGCGGCGCGAGTTCGCGCAGCAGGTCCTCGATCTCGATGTCCGGCATCAGAGATCGGCGGCGGGGGCGCTCATGATCGGGCGGATCTCGATGTACTCGCCGATCGGCTTGCCGCCGGGGCCGGGCGCGGCCGACGCCTTGGCCGCGATCTCGAGCGCGCGGTCCGGGCTCTCGACATCGACGATCCAATACCCGGCCAGGAACTCCTTGGTCTCGGGGAAGGGCCCGTCGGTGACCACCGGCGCGGAACGGCCGTCGGACGTGACTGTGCGCGCCTGGCCCGGGTCGGCGAGGCCCTGGGCGTCGACGAGTTCGCCGGACTTGGCCAGTTCCTCGCCGAGGGCGCGCTGGAAATCGATGTGGGCCTGGATCTCCTCGGGCGCCCACTCGTTGATCGGGGTGTCGCAGTAGGCGGCGGCGGAGTAGGTCTTGATCAGGATGTACTTCACGGTCGGCTCCTTTCGTCTGTGCGCCCCCGCGGGCGCTCTCGTCCACAGGTCGGAGCCCAGTACGCCGGGGCGACGTACTCCGCACTCCGGGTTACGTGATGGTCGTCACAACTCCTCGGGGTTCACGGCCTCGCTGCTCAGGATCAGCTTCTTGATCTTGTCCGTGACGTCCCAAACGTTCACGTTCATCCCGGCCAGCACCCGGTTCCTCGCGTCCAGCCAATACGCCACGAACTCGCGCTTGCCGAGGTCGCCGCGCACCACCACGCGCGCCTGCCGCCTGGGCGACACGTACCCGGTGTACTCCATCCCGAGGTCGTACTGGTCGGTAAAGAAGTAGGGCAGCCGGTCGTACACGGCGGGCTTGCCCAGCATGGTCAGCGCCGCCACGGCGGGCTGGTTGAGCGCATTCGCCCAGTGCTCCACCCGGATTCGCTGCCCCAGTACCGGATGCTGCTGATCGGCGATGTCACCGACCGCGACGATATCCGGGTCGCTGGTGGCCAGGCTCTCGTCGACCAGGACGCCGCCGCTGACCGCCAGCCCGGCATCGGCGGCCAGCTCGATATTGGGCCGCGCGCCCACCGCGACCAGCACCGCGTCCGCCTCGATGTGGGTGCCGTCGTCGAGCCGTACGCCGGTGGCCCGGCCGTCGGCGGTGGTGATCTCGCCGACCTTCACCCCGAGCCGCAGATCCACCCCGTGCTCGCGGTGCAGATCAGCGAACACCGCGCCCATCTCGGCCCCGAGCGCGGCCAGTAGCGGCACCGATTCCGCCTCCAGCACAGTCACTTCCACGCCCGCGGCACGCGCAGCGGCGGTCACCTCGAGCCCGATCCACCCCCCGCCGACGACGGCCAGCCGCCGCGCGGAGCCGAACATCGCGAGCAAGGCGTCGGACTCCTCGATGGTGCGCAGCACGTACACGCCCTCGGCGTCCGCGCCGGGCAGGCGCAGCAGCCGCGGCCGCGAACCGGTGGCCAGCGCCAGCTTGTCGTAGGGCAGTGTCGTACCGTCCGGCAGCGCAATGGTTTTGGTGCCGCGATCCAGTGCGGTGACGGTGGTGCCGGGCATCATCTCGACATGATGGTCGCGATACCACTGCGCCGGATCCACGGTGAAGTCGCTGAGCGCCTTCTTGCCCAGCAGATGCTCCTTGGACAGCGGCGGACGCTCGTACGGCAGATGATCCTCCGCGCTGACAAGCGTCACCGAACCATCGAAATCATTGGCCCGCAAGGCTTCCGCGAGTTTTGCGGCGGCCAGTCCACCGCCCGCGATGACGAACCTGGATGTGGTCATGCCGAAACCTCCGTGCTAGTACGGTCGGGACCGCCGTCGATGAGGCCGATATTCCGACCCTAGCCCGGGCTTAGTCGGGTGGAGCGGAAATATCGGCAACAATCCGGGTTGTTGCGCATTGAGTACGGCCCTGCCCTCGGCCGTCGATCGACTGCGAAAGGATTTCTCTGTGAGCGACACCAAGAAGGACCGGGTCGACTTCTGGTTCGACCCGCTGTGCCCGTGGTGCTGGATCACCTCCCGCTGGATCCTCGAGGTCGAGCAGGTCCGCGATATCGAGACGCACTTCCACGTGATGAGCCTGTCCGTGCTGAACGAAGGCCGCGAGGGCCTGCCCCCGCAGTATGAGGAGCTGCTCGCGACCGGTTGGGGCCCGGTGCGGGTCGCCATCGCGGCGGCCCAGGAGCACGGCGACAAGGTGCTGGCCCCGCTCTACACCGCCATGGGCACCCGCCTGCACAACCGCCGCGCCGAGTACGAGCGCGAGGACGGCTCCCGCGCGGACCTGCTCGCCCAGATCATCGCCGAGTCGCTGGCCGAGGTGGGCCTGCCCGCCGAGCTGGCCGAGGCCGCCAAGGGCACCGACTTCGACGAGGCGCTGCGCGCCTCGCACCACGCCGGTATGGACAAGGTCGGCCCGGATGTCGGCACGCCGACCATCCACATCAATGACGTGGCCTTCTTCGGGCCTGTGCTCTCCCGCATCCCGCGCGGGGAAGAGGCGGGCAAGCTGTGGGACGGCGCGGTCGCGCTGGCCGCCTACCCGCACTTCTTCGAGCTCAAGCGGACCCGCACCGAGGACCCCGTCTTCGACTGAACTTCCCCGCCTCCCCGGGCCTTCGGCGCACGGCTGAGAGCCGTTCACCGGCGGGCACGCGTGCCCGCGGTCGAGTGGCAACCCGATTCCGGCCGCACCCGGGGAGGCACCCTCGCCTCACGAAATAAGTTGTCCCGTCACATATTTGGAGACTTCGCCCGATCTCGCTGTCGCGAGACGTCATTGCGGCTGGTACTCGTGATATGTGGTGGTATCGCCATATCCGGGCGGCGGTCCGCCGAATCCGCCCGGGTACGGCGGCTGGTACCCGCCATGGGGCGGGGCCGCGACCGGACGCTGCGGCGCGTCGGGCCGCCAGAACAGCTTGCCGTGACGGCTGCGGTCGCGCAGCGCCCACATGCGCCAGGTCAGTACCGGATGACTGGACATGGCGTTCACGATCCAGACGAAGAAGCCCTTCTCCTGGGCCGCCCGGTCGGCCATCTCGTCGAAACCGACCAGATTGTTCAGGTACTTGCCGCCCGCCAGCGTCTGCATGGCCGGGGGCGCGCCCTGCGGCCGGTTGCAGAAGCCGTGATTGTCGGCGGTGTACTCCTGGGAGCGGATCAGCGAGCTGCCCAGGATCGGCAGGAACGGCGCCAGGAACATGCCCAGCTGCCGCCAGTACGAGACGTGCCCGGCCGCGATGTGCCCGACCTCGTGGCCGATGATGAAGGCCAGCGCCTCGGGATTGCGTGCCGCGCCGCCGATTTCGAACAGATCGCTGTACACCACCACGTAGCGGCGGAAGCCGTGCCCGGAGGCGAACGCATTGATCTGGCCGTTGCCCAGCAGCACATAGGCGTCGGGCACCTTGGCCATGCCGAACCGGGCCGCGGCCTCCTGCACCATGCGATAGCCCTCTGGGAACTGGGTCGGCGACATCTTCACGCCGTTCACCCGCTGAGTCGCGTAGTTCAGACCACGGCCCAGATAGACCAGCAGCGGCGCGAACACGAGGGCCAGCACCAGCTGGCCGGCATAGCCGGACACCAGCAGCAGCAGTGCGAACAGATACGCCAGCACGGTGGCCAAGATCACGATCACCAGCAGCGGGATCTCCCAGCTGTGCCGCGCCGGCATCCCGAACGGGGACAGGCCGCGGGTCTGCTGCACCACCGGCGGCGGGGGCGGCGAATACGGTTGCTGCGGAGCCCATCCCGGCGGGCCCAGCCTGGGATCCCATCCGGCCATGCCGGTCGCGGGGTTCCAAGCCGGAATGCTTCCGGCGGGCGGCGGTCCCGATAGGCCGCCAGCGGTTTGTCCCCCGTAGGCGTTCGGCGTATACGAACTGTCGTCGGACGTCATGCCTGGATAGTACGTTTCGCGGGCGTAGCGGCGCGGTCGTCGCCCCGGGGCCGCTCACGGTGAGAGCCCCATGCGGACCGGGGGCGGGCGTCCTGACAGAATCGCAGCCATGCGCGTATACCTGGGTGCCGACCATGCCGGCTTCGAACTGAAGAACCACGTCAAGGCTCACCTCGAGGGCCAGGGCCACGATGTCGTCGACTGCGGCGCGCTGGAATACGACGCCCTCGACGACTACCCGGCCTTCTGCATCGAGGCCGCCCGCCGCGTGGTCGCCGAGCCGGGCTCGCTGGGCTTCGTCTTCGGCGGCTCCGGCAATGGCGAGCAGATCGCCGCCAACAAGGTACCCGGCGCCCGCTGCGCCCTGGGCTGGAGCGTGGAGACCGCGCAGCTCGCCCGCCAGCACAACAACGCCCAGCTGCTCGGCATCGGCGGCCGCATGCACACCACCGAGGAAGCCCTCGCCATCGTGGACGCCTTCATGACCACCCCGTGGTCCAACGAGGAGCGTCACCAGCGTCGCATCGACATTCTCGCCGAGTACGAGAAGACCGGCGTTCCCCCGGCCCTCCCGAACTGACCTGTGCCCGAAGGTCATACGCTGCACCGCCTGGCGAAGCTGCACGACAAGCGCTTCGCCGGCGGTCAGGTCCGAGTCTCCAGCCCGCAAGGGCGATTCGCCGAGGGCGCGGCGCTGATCGACGGCCGGGTGCTGACCCGTGCCGAGGCGTGGGGCAAACACCTGCTCCACCACTATGATTCGGGTGTCACCCTGCACATTCACCTGGGGCTGTACGGCAAGTTCACCGAATCCGCTGTGCCCATGGACGATCCGGTCGGCGAGGTCCGCATGCGCCTGATCGGCGGCGGCCGCACCGGCGACCTGCACGGCACGGATCTGCGCGGCCCCGCCGCGTGCGAGATCCTGCTCGACCCCGAGGTCGAAGCGCTCACCTCCCGCCTGGGCCCCGACCCGCTGCGCCGGGACGCCGAGCCCGACCGCGCCTGGGACCGCATCCGCCGCTCCCAACGGCCGATCGGCGCGCTGCTCATGGATCAGAAGATCCTGGCCGGAGTCGGGAACGTGTATCGAGCGGAAGTCCTGTTCCGCCACGGCATCTCGCCCTACCGTCCCGGAAAGTCGCTGAGCCGCAGCGAATGGGATGCCCTGTGGCTGGATCTGGTCGAGCTGATGAAGGTCGGCGTCCGTCGCGGCCTGATGCACGTGGTCCGCCCCGAACACGACCACGGCGCACCCTCCTACGCCGCCGACCGGCCTCGCACCTATGTCTACCGCCGAGCCGGCGAACCCTGCCGCCTGTGTGGCACCATCGTCGTCCACGCCGTGATGGAAGCCCGAAACCTGTTCTGGTGCCCCACCTGTCAGCCCTGCTGAAGCTGTCGCGGATCGTTTCAGCACGTCCCCCTCCAGCCCGGGCACCGGCTGGCCGGGTGCGCCGCAGTGCGCATGTCCGATCTGGCGGGTGAAACGGTGCCGCGCCGGAAAGGTGTCCCCGGGGGCGACGGCACCGGTCCTGAGGACGCCGACGTGGTCCAGTTGCTCTACATGATCGCGGAAGGCCGGATGATCGGGTTCTGCCCCGCTCGCTGGTCGAACCGGTCCGCCCCGGCCCGGTGTGCGTCCCGGTGGCCGACGCGCCGCCCAGCCGCCTGGTCCTCGCGTGGATACGCACGACCACCCATCGCTGGTCGCGCCGTTCGTGGCCGCCGCGCTCGGGACACGCCTGGCACCCACCCGATCGGGTCCTGACCTCGACCACCACCGCCTGGATCCAGACGCGCCAGGCTGCCGTACATCGCGCGGTTGGCGGGCGAGATGCGCTGCGGTACAGAGCATCCGCAAATGCCTATGAACGCATCCGTTCACCATGAAGGCGACTGTGACAGTTGGGAGCGGTCAGGCGCGGATCGCTGGCGCGAGGATCTGTTCGCACCATTCGCGGAAGGTTGTCGGGCTCGCGGTTTCGTCGGTGCGGGGCACGGCGTCGTCGAGGCCATTGTTCTTGGCGTGCATCATGTCGACGTAGGCGGTCGCGATCGGGTCGCCGATGCCGCGCGCGGTCAGCGTGGCGCGGAAGTCGTCGAGAGATTGCTGCTGGTAGCGGATTCGGCGGCCGAGTACCTCGGACATGGTGTGCGCCATGTCGTTCGGTGTCAGGTCCTGCGGGCCCAATACCGGGACCTCGCCTGTTCCCGTCCAGGAGCGGTCGAGCAGCAGGCGGGCGGCCACCGCGGCGATATCGCGGGTGGCGGCCATCCGCGTCGGGCGGTCCGCGGCCTCGGTGCCGGTGAACACGCCGTCGTCTCGGATCGAAACCGCCTGCCACAGTAGGTTGTCCATGAACGACGGGTTCGCCAGTGCGCGGTAGGCAACACCTGTGCTCGCGATGAGATCGTCCATCGCCAGCGATGCGGTCACGTGGCCGGCGCGGCCTGCGACGGGAGTACCGCGCCCGAGCGACGAGACGCCGACGACGTGCCCGACCTTGTTGGTGGTGAACGCCTTCGCGGCGGCGCGCGTGAATCCGGCATATACATCGTCCAGGCTCGGCGCGTGCAGGTCGGGCGGGACCAGCCAGAAGACCGCGTCCGCGCCGGCGAAGGCCCGGTCCACGACATCGGCATCGCCGTGCGATCCGGTGACGATGTCGACGCGGGCGCGGATCGCCTCCGGGAGTTTCCCGGGATCGCGCACGATAACGCGCAATTCTTCACTGCGAGTGGATGTTTCGAGCATGCGGTCCAGCAGCTGGCTGCCGATCTGGCCGGTGGGGGAGGTGATGACGATCATGCTTCGAGTCTGGTGACGGTTCGTCGCGGCGTCCAAGACCCTTTCCACAGATTGATACCGTGAGGGTATGGATCTGGATCTGCGCAAGCTCCGCTACTTCGCGGCGGTGGCCGAGCACCGGCACTTCGGCCGCGCGGCGGAAAAGCTCTACATCGCCCAGCCCGTGCTGAGCCGTCAGATCAAAGCCTTCGAGCAGGAATTGGATTGCGCCCTGCTCGTGCGGACCACCCGCACCGTGGAGTTGACCGCCGCCGGAAAACAGCTCTACGAGGAGGCGCAGGGGATTCTCGCCGCCGTCGACGCGGCGGTTCGGCGCGTGCACGACGCCGACAGCGGCGTGCGACGCCTGGTGGTCGCCTTCTCGACCGGACTGTACGTCTCGGAGGCGATCCGGGAATTCACGACACGTCACCCGGAGATCGAAACCGACGTCGTACCCGCACGCTGGTGGGAGCCGGACGCGCCATTACGGGACGGCCGAGCCCAGATCGGTTACCTCCGAAGACCTTTCAATGAATCCGGACTGCGCGCCATCCCCGTCGGCCACGACCCCAGGGTCGCCTGCATGCCCGCCATCCATCCGCTGGCATCGCGTCGGGAACTCACCCTGGCCGACCTCGACGGCGAGCGAATGCTGGACGCCCCGAAACGCCGCACCGCCTCACTGGAAGAAAAGTTCGAGCTGATCGCCTCCGGCCACGGCCTGGCCCTGATCCCGCTCAGCGTCGTCCGCGCCTACGTCCGACCCGACCTCGTCCACCGCCCCGTCACCGACGCCCCCGGCGCCGAAACCTGCCTGGTCGTCGCCTCGGACCACCGCGACAAACTCCTCCGCGAATTCCTCGACATCGCCGCCGCAACCCTGCGGCCCTGAACCAGCACACTCGTGCTGAACCAGCGTCTCCAACGCCGCGCTATGACCTGTGCCGCCGACGTCGCGCTGCGGGGCTGTATTCGGTGCTCGACGCGCGAAACCTGTTCTGGTGCCTGAGCTGTCGGCCTGCCTGACTTCGTGGAGCGTAGCGGCGGCATGTCACAGGGCATCTGCAGCTCCGGGATGATGGCGTTGAAGAACGCCTACCTTCAGGTGGCTATCGGCGAGAAGCGTACAGCGGTCACCGTCGCCAGCGAACTCGCCTCGCGCGGCCTGAAGAGGTTCCCCGCGCACTACTCGAGCGAACGGATGAAGACCATCCTGCTGGACGAGCTCGAGCGCCGCGGCATCTGGGCAGGCCGCCCCGAGATGTGGTTCAGCAACCTGACCCGGGTCGGAAATATCGGCAGCGCGTCCATTTTCGTCATCCTCGACGAGATGATGACCGAGGGCATGATCGAGCCGGGCGACACCCTGCTGTGCATGGTGCCCGAATCCGGCCGGTTCGCGGTCTCGTTCATGCATCTGACCGCGGTGTCGGCACCGGAGGCCGGATAGCTGCGGCTACGGGGTCCGGTCGAGGGCAGCGCGGGCCCGGAGCCTGAGCAGCTGCCCGACACCGACGGCGAGCAGGGCCGCGGTGGCGATGATGTAGATGTCGCCCGGGATGTGCTGCCACCACGACCACGCGAGTTCCTGATGTTTGCCATTGGGGACGATGCCCGGGCCGATCAGGAAGAACAGCGTGAAGGCGCTGGTCATCGCGAACGGCGCGACACGTGGATTCGTGGTGGTCCAGGCCGCGGCGGTGATCAGGGCAGGCGCCACCCAGACCCAGTGATGGGTCCAGGACACCGGCGAGATCAGCAGCAGGACCGCGGCATTCACGAGCAGCGCGGTCACCGAGAGGATGGTCACCGGGCTGGCCGGACCGGACGAGTCCGCCGTGCGGCGTTCGAGCCCGACCAGATGGTGCATCAGGGCGGCGCCCGCGCAGACCGCCACCACGGCCAGGCCCAGCCAGACCGCGGTGGCGGCGGGATTCGACAGGCCGAGGCGGAAGACCATGCCCTTGAGGGACTGGTTGCCGACGTAGTCGGGGGAGCCGATGCGGTTGGTGTCGGCGATCGCGTGCAGCCAGTAGTCGCGCGATTCCCTCGGGAACAGCACGAATCCGGCGCCGATCACGCCCGCTGCCGTGGCCGTGGCCGTGCCCGCGGCCTTCCAGTCGCGGCGGATGAGGAAGTACAGGACGAAGGCGGCGGGCGTCAGTTTGGTGACCGCGGCGACGCCGATCAGGACACCCCGCGGCCAGCGGGGCTTCTCGGTCAGGCAGTCGAGGGCGACGGCGGCCATGAGAACGAGGTTGATCTGCCCGAACCACAGCGTGGTGCGGACGGGTTCGACGGCCAGCATGAGCACGACCGCGGTCACGCTGAGCGTGAGTTTGGTGCGCGGGTCCAGATCCGGGCGGACGCGGGAGAGCACCAGCCAGATCGTGATGCCGAGACAGGCCAGCGAACTGGCGGTCACCATGAGTTCGGCCAGCCACAGCGGCATGATGGCGAGCGGGATCATCAGCACCGCCGCGGACGGCGGGTAGGTGAAGGGCAGGTCGGTGTGGCCCGCCACCGGCAGGGTCGGGCCGTACAGGGTGCCGTGCTCCAGCCAGCCCCGGGTGTCGACCCGGTACACCTGCAGGTCGAGGAAGCCGTGCATGGCGGAGAAGATCGCCGTGATCGCCACTGACACCAGGATTCCGATCACGATCGGAATGCGGGGCAGGCCCGGGCGGCCCTCCGACTTCAGATAGCGCAGCAAGTTACGTTGCCCCGCCCGCGTTGTGATCATCAGGGAGACAGTAATCCTTTCGGCTGGTGCGCAAGGTGTCCGGATTTCATTGGGGGAACGGTTAATCGGTGGCAAATCCGTCGGCCGGGGACCGGCCGCCCCAGTCCGCCAACCGGCTGCCCGGCCGCGCGAACCAGGTCGCATAGAAGACGAAGGATACGGTGGCCAGCGCGCCCAGCACGACGACCCCGGCCGGTATCGGATACTCCGCCATGGTTGCGGTCAGGAACCGATAGGACAGCAGCAAACCGGCGAGGGCCGCCGTGCCGAGCGACACCATCCGGGCCCGGTACACGTCCCATCCGCGCTCCGGATCGCGCAACGCTGACTCCACCGTCAGGCACAGCACCGCGCCCGCCACCAGATCGCTGCCGTAGTGGTAGCCGAAGCCCAGCGTCGCGAGCAGCGTGCACACCAGCCAGAAGGCGCCGGCCCAGCGCAGCCAGCGCGGCGCGGTGCGGGAGTGGATGAACAGGGCCGTGGCCCAGGCGGTGTGCATGGAGGGCATGCAGTTGCGGGCGGTCTCGGAGTCGAAGAGCATCGGCTGTGGATCGTGGGTCAGCGTGGGCCAGACCTGCGGCCAGTCGCCGATCTCCAGGCCGTGGCCGAGCGGGCCGTAGGCGAAGACCGGGCCGACGACGGGGAACAGCACATAGCCGAGCGGGCCGATCACGCCCAGTACCAGGAAGGTTCGCACCAGGTGGTGCCGCGGCCACGCGCTCGTCGAGACATGGCGCAGCTGCCAGACCGCGACCACCACGGCCGCCACCGGCAATTGGATGTAGACCACGTGCAGCACGTGTGAGGGCACCGGGCCCAGCGCCTCGAGCGCGCGCCCGACCAGCCAGGCCGGTTCGCCCAGCGCCCGGTCGGCCAGCTGGACGTACTGGTCGAGCACCCGGGGTCCGGCGACGATGCTGACCATCAGCCAGGTGTCGGCGAGTTTGGAGGCCATGACCAGCAGCACGCCGAAGGCGATGGCCTGCAGGGCAGTTCGACGATGCTCGCCTTCCCAGCGGAGCACGACCACGGTCAGGGCGGTCAGGGCAAGCGTCGGTCCGGTGCCGATCGATATGTGCCAGCCACAGGCCGCTTGCAGGCCCAAGGTCAGCAGGTCCAGCACCGCGGCGGCTACCAGGCTGACGACCCGGACCCGGGTGGGCACCCCGATACACGCCAGCCCTAGTCCGGCCCATGACACGGCCGCCGACTGGGGGTTCGCGAAGTAGTCGTCGATCAGGCTGCGGAGCGGGCCCATCACCCCGTGTGCCGACGCCCATACCTGCGCGACGGTCAGCAACACCACCGCCACGCCCAGCCCGGCGGCCGGGATGAGGCGAGAACGAGTCCCGGTGCCGGACAGCACCGAGTTGGAAACGTTCATCTTGTGGTCGACCAGCACTGTAAATCGATAACACAGCGCAAACGGAGGCACAACATCCGGTTACCGGAATACCATTTTCGGGCGGATCCGGCGTATGCGATGCAATAGTGTCGCCCGCCGATCGCGCGGCGTGTGATCGGGTAGTTCGCCGCCGGGCCAGACGACGCCGCGGGTTGATCAACAGGGGCTGTCCGGTCACCCAGGGCGAGGCCGGACGCGGCAGAACCGCGGATCGATCACCGGTGAACGCATTCCGGCGGGCATCGAGGTGCTGACCACTCCCGGCGCGGGGACCGTAACGCGCTGCGCCGCATGGCCATTGCCCGCGGTGAGCGGTGACATCCGGGTGGTGCGAATCGAAAGATGGTCGGGGTGACAGGATTTGAACCTGCGACCCTCCGCTCCCAAAGCGGATGCGCTACCAAGCTGCGCTACACCCCGTTGCACGTCGGACTCGACGCTCCCGCTGAACGGGAAAGAGCGGGTGACGGGAATCGAACCCGCACCATCAGCTTGGAAGGCTGAGGTTCTACCATTGAACTACACCCGCAGTGACCACATCCATGGATGCTGTCTGCGTTGAGCACTGTACCGAACCTCACTCCTGGAATGCCAATCAGGTGCCGTTGCCGCACGTCGCGGCCGGTAAAACGGGTCGTTCGGCGAGTCGCCGAGAACATGCCGAAATAGGGTGTAACACCGGGGTCTCACCAGCGATGACACATCCGATCGCCATTCGCGAGGCAGCGGGAACCTGTTCTGAATCAGGGGTTTTCGATGTCGGGTGGCTTGCTAGGATCCTTTTTGTCCGGACGGGGGTATCTGGAAAGGGGGCGGTGAGCATGCACCACTGGTGTGGCCGACCGCGTGGTAGTGAGTTCGATCCGAAGGGCGTGACCGGCGTGCTGCCCGGTCCTGGCATCTCGTGCGTCGGGTGAGCGCGCATGTCCATCCGTCTCGACACCCGAACCTCCGCCATTGTGGCGGTGACCATCCGCGAATGGGTGCGGGCAGTGCACCCCGGCGCGAGCAGCGCCGCGCTGGGCCAGTCGCCCGCGGTTCCCTCCGATGAACTCGAGCGCATCTTCGGCCGGATCATCGACGATCTGCTGGAATTGGCCGGGACCGAACCGTTTCCGGTGCAGGCTGCCCGCCGCATCGGTCGCAGTCTGGCCGAATCGCCGTTCGACCGCACCCGCATGCTCGCCCCCGCCAGCCGTGCGCTGCTGGGGCTCTCGCCGGGCGTGCGCGGTTCGCTGATCGCCACCCGCTGGTCGTTCATCGCCAGCCAGGCCATCGATGCCTACGCCGAGGCGCTGCAGCAGCGCGCCCTCGCCCAGCAGGAACGCAGTCTCTCGGAGGCGGTGTCGGTGCGGGTGCAGGAGATCGCGGCACTGCAGACCCGGCTGCGGCACGAGGCCACGCACGACGCTCTCACCGATCTGGCCAATCGCTCACTGCTGCAGGAACGGGTGCGGGTGATGTCTACCGATCCGGCGCGTGGGGTGGGTCTGCTGCTCATCGACCTGGACGACTTCAAGGTGATCAACGATACCTACGGTCACACGGTCGGCGACGAGGTGCTGGTCACCATCGCTCAGCGTCTGCGCTCGACCTGCCCGCCCGACACGGTGATCTCACGCTACGGCGGCGACGAATTCGTGGTCGCACTGCCTTCCCGCCGCAATACCCTGGGCGAGCTGGCCATGCGGGTGCTGGCCACGCTGTGCGAGCCGGTGCCCACGGCGGCCGGTCCGGTCCCGGCCTCGGCGAGTGTGGGCACGGCGTTCTGTCCGCCCGGACGGGAGTGCGACTTCTCGGATCTGCTGCGCAGCGCCGACCGGGCCATGTATTCGGCGAAAACGGCGGGCAAACGTCAGTTTGCGGTGTCGGAGCTAGACGAAGAGGAGGTTGATCCAGGTCGCCGCAACGCGCGTTTTACGGCGGTGGCTGGATAGCCCGGGGCTTCGGGAGGCTCACAGTGCTTAGCAACGGTTTGGCGAATTCTGCCGCGTAGGCTGGTCGCGTGTCTACGGTCGTCGTTCTGCTCATTGTCATGGTGGTTGTCCTGCTGGCTGTGGTGGCGGTCAACCGCGCGCAGCGCTCGCGGTCCAACACCCAGCTCGAGGATGCCAAGGCCGATGCGCGCCGGGTGATCGAGCGCCTCGGCGGGCAGGTCTACAACCTCGTCGGCACGGACGACGCGTCGAAGCAGGCCCTCGCCGATGCGGGGGAGCGGTTCAATGCCGCGGGCTCTCAGATCGAGCAGGCCACCACGCCCGCGCAGGCCCGGCTCGCGAAAGAGACAGCGCTCGAAGGGCTTTACTACGTGGGGGCCGCGCGGTCGGCCATGGGCATGGACCCCGGTCCGGCCGTTCCGGAACTCGACGGCCAGCGCAGTGCCGGCCGGGTCACCGAGGACCGCGCGATCGAATACGACGGGCGGCGCATCGAGGCCTCGCCCACGCCGTCGGCCTCGACTCCGAACTATTACCCGGGTGGTCGCGTCGCCGGCCGTCCCGTTCCGGCCGGTTGGTACTCCGAGCCGTGGTGGAAGACCGCCCTGGTCGCCGGTGCCTGGGGCGTCGGCTCGGCGGTCCTGTTCAATGCCCTCTTCAGCGGCATGTCCGGGGTCGGGTACGACTCGGCCGCCTTCGAAAGCGGTTACGGCGACGGCTATCAGGCCGGGCTGGACGCCGCCGACGGCGGATATGCCGACGGCGGCTACGACCAGAGCGCCGGCGACCCCGGCTACGATCAGGGCGGCTATGACCAGGGTGGCTACGACCCCGGGGTCGACCTGGGCGGCCAGGACTTCGGCGACTACGGCAATTTCGGCGGCTTCGACGGATTCGACAGCGACTTCTGACGCCTCGGGGCCGGAATCAGTGCCGGGTCTCGGCGCTGGTCGCGTCCAGGAAGACGCGGATCGCGCTGGTCAGCTGTTCGGGCTGATCCTCGGGGGAGAAGGTGCGCGAATCGTGGATCCATTCGATGCGGGCGTCGGGGAAGTCGGCGGCCAGGCGCTCGGCGTAGCGGTCCGGGAAGAAGCGGTCGCCGGCCGACCAGGCCAGTAGCACCGGCTTCTTGAAATCGGCGAAAGTCCTTGCGGCGGAGAGGGTGTACTGGCTGTCGAGGCCGCCGATGGCGCGGCGGACGTCCTCGCGGATGGCCTTGGTACCGACCGGCAGGGCGTACGAGTCGCTGACCGCGTGGTCGATCGGGCCACGGGTCAGCCAGCCGTAGGCGATGGGCAGGCGGCGAACGGCCCGGATGCGCAGACTCAGGGCCAGCGAGGTGAGCGCTCCCGGGGTGCGGGCGGCCAGGCCGATGTAATCGAAGAACGGCGGCGGGAAGTTCTCGTAGGCGTCGCAGGAGGTCAGCACCAAGCGAGCGACGAGGTCCGGGCGGGCGGCCACGACCAGCTGGCTCACCGCGCCGCCGGAGTCGTTGCCCACCAGGGTGACCGGCCCGAGGTCGAGCTCCTCGATGGCCTGGATGACCAGCTGGGCCAGGCCGGGGGCGCTCAGGTCGGCGCCGGGCATGGCGGCGGTGTGAGAACCGAAGGGCAGATCGATTGCCACGCAGCGGAATTCGCCGGCGAGCGCCGGAACGACCCGGCGCCACAGGTTGGCATTGACCAGCAGCCCATGCACGAAGACGACGGGATCGCCGCTGCCGCTGTCGAAGACGTTCAGCGTGCCGTGCGGCAGTGCGAGCTCGCGGCGGGTGCCGAGGGCGGGGTCGCGCCAGGCGGCGCGGGATTCGGGGGAGATGGTGTGCGTCATCTGGATGACTCCTCTAGGAGCAGTGACGGTGAAGAGGATTTCAAACTAACAAACAGGCTGCCTGTTTTCAATGGTTCCGCGTTACGATCCAGGCACCGAGCCAGAAAGGTGTCGATGATCAGGCAAGCCGAACGATCCGAGTCGACCCGCGCGAATCTGATGGCCGCCGCGCGCGAACTCTTCGCCGAACGCGGCTACGCGGCGGTCAGCACCCCCGAGATCGTGGAGCGCGCCGGCAGCTCCCGCGGCGCGCTGTATCACCAGTTCAAGGACAAGAAGGACCTGTTCCGCGCCGTCTACGAGCAGGTGCAGCAGGAGATCCTCCAGCAGGTCGCCGAGACCATGGCCGAGGCCCCGCCGACGGACACCATGGCCGTTCTCGAAGCCGGACTGCACAACTTCCTGCTCTCCTGCGTCGACCCCGAACGCGTCCGCATCACTCTCATCGACGCACCGTCGGTGCTCGGCTGGCAGGAGTGGCGCGCGGTCGACGAGAAGTACGGCCTGGGTCTGGTCGTCGCGGGCCTCGAATCCGGCGTCCAGGCCGGCATCCTGCGCGCCGACCTCGACATCCGCCCCCTGGCCCTGATGATCCTCTCCGCCCTCGGCGAGGCCGCCATGTTCATCGCCAACGCCGACGACCCCGAAACCGCCCGCGCCCAAACCGAACCCGCGGTCCTGGCCTTGATCAACGGTCTGCGGGTTTAGACACCGAATTGCGCGACACGCCCCGGAATTCGATCCGGCGGCCCCGCCTTCCGCGACGAACAGCCCGGTCGCGTCGCTTGCAGGTCCGAGCGGAACGATCGGACGGCCGTTTCGTTCACCCTTCGCCAGGCTGCGTGTTCTTTCCACTCGCGCCGCCGCTGCGAGCTTCGATGGCCTCGACGGATTTCTTGAACGACTTTCCCAAGACGCGGGTGCCGAAGAGTCCGAGCACTATCGCGAGTAGCCGTCCCCTGAGGTTCTTGCCGTCGCGGACCACGAGGGCGTCCACATCGGTCATGCCCGTGGGCAGCTGCGTGAGAGTGTAGGTGTGGCCCGAGGCGCCACCCCACAAGTTGGAGTCGGTGGTCGTCATCACCACGTGATGAGGGTCGCTCCAGTCGTAGTGCAGGCGTTCCCAGATGCCGCCCGAGCCCTCCGTGACATCAGCGTCATGGGGGCCTTCGTGATGCACCTCGAGGTAGCGGTCTGCACTGTTGCCGAAGAGTTCCGCCCGGCCCGGCCCGAAGTCGGTGAGGCCGGCCAGGAACTGCTCAGGCGTCGCGGTGGTCGTCTGATGGAGATGGATCGTGGTCATAGCGCCTTCCTTGACACTTGAATGATCCGCTCCGGTCCTGAAGACCGGGGTCGGTGACCCATATCCAGAACACCACTCGTTCGAGCGTCACGGAAGAGGTCTGCTCGACCCGATCTTGCGAGTCCACCATCACTGGGCGAGGGCAACCCCACCGGCCGAATCGCCGACCGTGACAAGTTTGCTGGATCCGGCAAAAGAAGCTCTCGGGGGACGGCTCCGGGAGCTTCGCCTCGATGCTGGAGTCAGCGGTATGTTCGACAACTCCCGGAACACTCCCTCGTGGCGGCGATCCCGTTCTCGAGCAATGCGCAACTCAGCGTCCCTCCGCTGCAGGAGGCGGTGCGCAGGCTTTCCGACTGGGGCGTAACCGTTCTCGCCGGCGACGAAATCAAACGAACAGCACGACCCTGGCACCGGCTCGGACGCCGTTCACCAATTCCCTTGGGGCAGGGCGTGGAGTGCGATGGCCGAGCACCCGTAGCTGTCTGCGGATCTTCGCGGAGCACGCCGAGTCCTCCTGGGTTCGATCCGCCGCCCTGGTCCATGTGGCGGAGGAATGCCTGGTCCATGTGGCGGAGGAATGCTTTCGTGGTTGGTGAGGTCGGTCGCGTGACTCCTGTTCGGCCGAAAGGTCTGATTTCTCGTTCTTCTCGGCGACACCAGGCCCCGGAGGCAAATGTCCCGAGGTTGCTGGTGGGTAGCCTGTGCCACATGTCCGATGAGCTGTGGGTTGTCGTACCGGACGAGCTGCGTGAACTGACGGCCTCGCGAGAACGCCTACACGATCTGATCGAGGCCGTATACACGGTGGTATCGGACCTGGATGTGGATCTGGTGCTGCGGCAGCTGGTGACCGCGGCGGTCCGGCTGGTCGGTGCCCAATACGGCGCACTGGGTTTGCTCGAACCCGATAACGGGAGCGGTGAACGGCAGCTGGCGCAATTCGTCCCGGTCGGTGTGGACGAGGAGACGATTCGCCGGATCGGGCACTGGCCGCACGGCCGGGGCGTGCTCGGCGCGGTGTTGTCCGGGGAGCATCCGGTCCGGCTGGCCGACCTCACCAAGAGCCCCGCTTTCGAGGGCTGGCCCGCCGGGCATCCGCCCATGCGCAGCTTCCTCGGGGTGGCTGTGCGCTACCGCGGCACGGTTCTCGGCGACCTGTACCTGGCGAACAAGCGCGGGGGCGCGTTCAGCGACGAGGACGAGCGGATCATCGAGGCGCTGGCCGTCATCGCGGCGGTGAAGATCGTCAATGTGCGCATGTACGACCAGGTGGCGCGCGACACCGAACGCCGCCGGCAGGACTCGGCGAAGATCGCCGTCATGGAGGACCGTGATCGCATCGCCCGCGACCTGCAGGACTCCGTGATCCGGCGCATCGACGCCTCGGGCCGGGCCCTGCAGGGCGCGCTCCGGATGAACCCGGCGCCCGAGATCGGGGAGCGGCTCGCACGCGTGGCGGCCGACCTGGACGACACCATCCGGGACATTCGCGCCACCATCTTCTCGCTGCCTCCGGCCACCGGCGGGCAGGGCGGATTGCGCAGCGAGATCACCGAATTGGTGTCCACCGCCGCCCGCTACCTCGGCTACGCGCCGAGCCTGCGGCAGGACGGTCCCCTCGATACCGTGGTGCCGCCGGAGACCGGGCGGCAGGCGCTGGCCGTGCTGCGCGAGTCACTGTCCAATGTGGCGCGCCACGCCGATGCCACCCGCATCGACGTGAACGTCACCGCCGCCCGGGGCGAACTGCGAATCTCGGTGTCGGACAACGGTGTCGGCGTGGGTGACGCGCCCCGGCGGGGCGGGCTGCGCAAAGTCGCCGAATGCGCCACCGATCTCGCCGGCGTGCTCGAACTCGGGCCGGGACTGGACGGGCACGGCACCACACTGGTCTGGCGGGTGCCGATTCCGCAGGTCTGAGCCTGTCCGGTTCCGGCCGGCGCGTCAGTTACTCGGCTGCGCAGGCTGTTCCGCGGGCGGCGCAGCCGCAGGCTGCGGCGCGGGATCAGGGGTCGTGGTCTTGTCGGCCCACTTGGTGGTGCCATCGGGAGCCTGCATGGTGGACAGCAGATCGATGCCCGAGGCGATGAGGGTCGGGCCACCCAAGGCGATGGTGCCGATGATGCCGCCCGCGGTGGCGCCGGTGGTCAGGCCCGGGACGCAGCCCGCCACCAGGGTGACGATGCAGCCGACGGTCGCGCCGATGGCGGTGCCGACGAAGGTGCCGATGGTGGTGGCCAGGCTGAACTGGGTGGTGAAGTAGCTCAGCGCGCGGTCGTCCTCTGCCTGCGAGGCAACCGGTTTCACGACCAGCGGCTGCGACAGCGACACCCCGGCCGGCTTGTCGGGGGTGAGGGCCAGCACGGTGCCGTCCTTCTGCACCTCGGGCTTGACCGGAATATCGACGGGTCCCAGATGGAATTCCAGCGGCAGTGTGAGCAGCACCTTGCCATCGGCGTCCTTCACGTTCACCACGTCGGCGGGCCTGGCCGCCGGGTCCGAATCAGGGGCCGCCGGAGTGGAATCCTTGGCCGCCTGCGACAGCTCGAAGGTGCCGCCCTTGAGGGTGGTGACGACGGTCTTGTCCACCAGCTTGGCCGAGTACACCAGGCCGGGGGCGGCGGGCTCGGCGTTCGCCGGGCCGGTCGCCCCCGATAGTGCGGTGGCCTGGGTCATGAGTGTGCCGATCACCAGGGTGGCAGTCGCGCAGGCGTTGCGGAACTCCATGCGGTATCCAATCCGTCATCAGGTGTGGGCCGATCCGAACCCAGGAGCTTAATGGAATTCGATGCTGCCGAACAGGTTTCGGGCGCAACACAGCGGGGCGGGAATAATTCGTCCGTTATCGGGAAATTATCCCTGACGTCCGGATTGCCGCGGTGTCGCACACAGTAGCGCCCGAGATGCGCGCCCGCGCGCCGATTCGGCAAACTCCTTGCCATGAGCCTCAGATTCAGCGCCGGAGTCCTGCTGTACCGCCGCACCACCGGTCTCGAAGTGCTGATCGGGCACATGGGCGGACCGCTGTGGGCGAAGAAGGACGGCGCCGCCTGGTCCATCCCCAAGGGCGAGTACAAGCCCACCGAGGAGCAGCCCCGGGACGCCGCCCGCCGCGAATTCGGCGAGGAACTCGGCCTGCCCGTGCCCGACGGCGAATGGATTCCGCTCGGCGACGTCCAGTACGGCAGCGGAAGCAGCAAGAAGCAGGTCACGGTGTGGGCCGTCGAGGGTGACCTGGATCCCGAACAGGTGGTGCCGGGCACGTTCGAAATGGAATGGCCGCCACGATCCGGGCGAATCGCCGAATTCCCCGAAATCGACCGGGTCGGCTGGTTCGATCTCGACACCGCCCACGAGAAACTCGGCAAGGGCCAGCGCCCCTACCTCGATCGCCTGCGCGAGCACCTCAACGGCGCGTAGCCCTGCATACCGCGTTCGCGGTATGCCGAAAGTCCACGTCCGGACGACGACGGCCACCCGGTCCCGGCGGCAGGGTGGTTGTAACCGCGAATCCGCGGATCGCCACCGTTCGGAGAGGACGTCGATGACCCATACACAGCTCGCCGGGAGCCAGCCCGTGGTCCGGACCTGCCCGTTCAGCCCGCCCGGGGAGTACCGGGAATTGCGCGAGCAGGATCCGGTCGCGCATGTCACCTTGCCGGACGGCATCGACGGCTGGTTGATCACGCGATACGCCGACGTGCGGGCCGTGCTGTCGGACCCGCGTTTCAGTTCACGGCGCCGCGGTGTCACCGGCAATCACCGTGGCTCGCAAGAGATTCCGCCGCCTGCGCCGGGCTGGTTCATCTTCATGGACGCACCGGAGCACACTCGCCTGCGCAAGATGCTCACCGGCCAGTTCACCGTGCGGCGCATGCGCGAGCTGGCTCCGGCGGTGGAGCGGATCGTCGCCGATCACCTGGACGCCATGGCGGCGGCCACCGGTCCGATCGACCTCGTGCAGGACTTCGCGCTGCCGATTCCCTCCCTGGTCATCTGCGAGCTGCTCGGGGTGCCGTACGCCGATCGTGCGGAGTTCCAGCACAATTCGGCCACGCTGCTGCGGCTGGGCGCGCCCGCCGAGGAGGTGGCGCAGGCCCAGCTGGAACTGAACCAGCTGATCCACCGCCTCGCCGTCCAGAAGCGGACCGAGCCCGCCGACGACATCCTCAGCGCCCTGGTCCGGGACGGGGATCTCACCGATGAGGAGCTGGCGGGAGTCGGTGTTCTGCTGCTGGTCGCCGGACACGAGACGACGGCCAACATGATCGCCCTGAGCACCCTGTGCCTGCTGCGCGATCCCGCCCAGCTGGCCCTGCTGCGCGCCGAGCCCGAGCATGCGGACGCCGTGGTGGAGGAGTTGCTGCGCTTCCTGAGTGTCATCCAATTCGGTATCCGCCGAACGGCTTTGGAGGATGTCGAAGTAGGCGGGCAGCTGATCCCGGCGGGCAGCACAGTGGTCGCGCACCTGCCCGCGGCCAACCGCGACCCGGAGCTGTTCCCCGACGATCCGGAAAGCCTGGACCTGCTGCGCCCCCACCGGCCGCACGTGGCGTTCGGCTTCGGCATCCATCAGTGCATCGGGCAGCAGCTGGCCCGGCTGGAGCTGCGCATCGCGCTGACCGCCCTGTTCGAGCGCTTCCCGGAGCTGCGGCTCGCGGTGCCGCTCGACGCGGTTCCGATGCGCGACGAGATGGTCGTCTACGGCGTCCACGAGCTGCCGGTGACCTGGTAGGAGAGGGGATATCCCATGAAGATCGACATCGACGAGAACAGGTGCTGTGGCGGCGGTCAGTGCGTGGTGGCCGCACCGGAGGTGTTCGACCAGCGCGACGAGGACGGCATCGTCGTCCTGCTCGATCCCAGCCCGGCCGAGGAGCTGCTGCCGCGGGTGCTCGATGCCGCCGCGCGCTGCCCGGCCCTGGCCATCCGGGTGGAGCAGTAGTGCCCGGCCTCGATCGCCTTGTGGTGGTGGGCGCCTCGGCCGCCGGCCTGAGCGCGGCCGAGGCCCTGCGGCGCGAGGGCTTCACGGGCACGCTCACCCTGATCGGCGAGGAAACCCATGCGCCCTATGACCGGCCGCCGCTGTCGAAGCAGCTGCTCACCGGTGACCGGCAGCCGGCGGACATCGCGCTGCGCGACGACTCGGCGATCGAAGGGCTCGGTCTCGAACTGCGATCGGGTTGCCGGGCAACAGGTCTGGACACCGATGCCCGCACCGTCACCCTCGCCGACGGCGACCGGGTGCGCTACGACGGCCTGATCATCGCGACCGGCCTGCGACCCCGCCGCCTGCCCTTCGGTCACGACCTGGCCGGGATGCACGCGCTGCGGACCCTCGACGACGCCCTCGCCCTGCGCGCGGAGCTGGCGGCCGGACCACGGGTGGTGGTGCTCGGCGCCGGCTTCCTCGGCAGTGAGATCGCCGCGTCCGCACGGGAACTCGGGGCGGACGTCACCCTCGTGGATGCCGAGCCCGCCCCGCTGATCCGCCAGTTCGGTGCCGAGGTCGCGGGCCTGGTGGCCGCGTCACACCGCGACCACGGTGTGCGAATGCGTATGGGCCGCAAGGTTTCCGATATCGAAGGCGCGGTCGGACGGGTCACCGCCGTGGTGCTCGACGACGGGACGCGGCTGGCGGCCGATGTCGTGGTGGTCGCCATCGGCTCGGTGCCCGCCGTCGACTGGCTGGCCGGATCCGGTGTTCCGGTCGGCGACGGGGTGCTCTGCGACGAATACTGCCGGGCCGCGCCGGGCGTGTACGCCGCCGGTGATGTCGCCAACTGGCCGCATCCGGGCCTCGGCGCGCGGGTCCGGTTCGAGCAGCGCACCAACGCGGGCGAGCAGGCCATGGCCGCTGCCCGCAATCTGCTCGCCGAGTCGGGACAGGAAACACTCTATGCGCCAACCCCTTTCGGCTGGACCGACCACTACGACAGCAAGATCCAGATCCACGGCTGGTGTCCGATCGGCGCCCGGACCGAGATCGTCGCGGGAGACCCCCGCGAGCGCAAATTCGTCGCGCTCTACCGCATCGGCGACCGCGTCGTCGGGGCGCTGGGCTGGAACAGCGCCCGCACCCTGCGGGAATACCGCGGCCGCGTCATCGCGCCGGGTAATGCCGATGCGCACGGCGGGTAGGTACCTTGACGACGTGCGGATGATCGCCCGGCTGCGGTGCTGGCTGCGAGTCCGGCCGTGGGCGGCCGACCTCGCGGTCGCGATCGGATGCTTCCTGGTCGCCACGCCGGTGGCCGCGAGCATGGCCCATCTGCGGCACAGCCCGATGGACCGGGCGGTCAGCGGGCTCGCGCTCACCTGCGTCCCGCTGCTGGTCCGCAGCCGGTGGCCGATCCCGGTGGTGGCCGCCACCGTGCTGGTGGAAGTCGCTCGCTACCTGTTGATTCCGTACTCCGCACCGCCGCCCGCGGCCACCGCGGTCGCGCTCTTCACGGTGGCGAACCGGATGGATCGGCGCACCGCCTGGCTGGCCGGCGTGTGTGCCGCGGTGCCGCTGGTCGCCGCCATCCTCATTTCGCAGCAGAGTCCGGGGGATCTGCCCCAGGCGCTGTCCCAGATCGCCTGGACCCTGCTCGGCGTCGCCGCCGGTGATGCGATGCGCAGCCATCGGGAGCTGCTGGCCGCGGCCCTCGAACGGGCCGAAACCGCCGAACGCGACCGGGAAGCGGAGGCCGCCCGCCGCGTCGCCGAGGAACGCCTGCGGATCGCCCGGGAGCTGCACGACGTGGTCGCCCACCACATCACGCTGGTGAACGCGCAGGCCAGTGTCGCGCACCATCTGATGCGCACAGATCCGGACCACGCCTACGCGGCGCTGGAACGCATTCGCGACACCAGCCGGACCGCGCTCGACGATCTCCGCGCGACCGTCGGAGTGCTGCGCGCCGAAGACGATTCGGGGCATCCGCGTGCCCCCTCACCCGGCCTCGGGGAACTGACCGAGCTGGTGGAGTCCTTCCGGCATGCCGGGCTCGACGTCACCGTCGAGCATTCCGGGGAGCCGTTCGAGCTCTCCTCGCTGACCGACCTCACCGCCTACCGAATCATTCAGGAGGCGTTGACCAATACCCGCAAGCACGCCGGGGTGAGGACCGCGTGGGTGCGGCTGGACTATCGACCCGACCGGGTGCGGATCACCGTCGAGGACGACGGCCGCCTGCGCGCGGAGACCGGCACCGGCTACGGGATGATCGGCATGCGGGAACGCGTGAAGGCCGTGGGCGGCACGCTCAACGCTGGCCCGGGCCCGGACGGTGGTTTCCGGGTGGACGCCGAACTGCCGCATCGCAACAGCCGGAAGGGCGGGTCATGACCATTCGGGTACTGCTGGCCGACGACCAGGCTCTCCTGCGCGACACCTTCCGCATGCTCATCGACTCCACCGAGGACATGCGGGTGGTCGGCGAGGCCGCCACCGGCCGCGAAGCGGTCGAGCTCGCTCGCACCCACCGGGCCGACGTCGTGCTGATGGACATTCGCATGCCCGAGCTTGACGGCCTGGCCGCGACCCGGCTGATCAGTGCGGACGAGGACCTCGCCGGGGTGAAGGTGCTGGTGCTCACCACCTTCGAGCACGAGGAGCACGTCGTCGAGGCCCTGCACGCCGGGGCGAGCGGATTCCTCGGCAAGGGCATGAACGCCGACGAACTGCTCGCCGCGATCCGAACGGTCGTCGCCGGCGACGCACTGCTGTCGCCCACCGCGACCAAGGCACTGATCGGCCGCTTCCTGGCCCAGCCGGACCCGGTGCGCTGGGAGCCGCCGCCCGCACTGGCGGCGCTCACCCCGCGCGAACGCGAGGTGGTCACGCTGGTCGCGCTGGGCCTGTCCAACGACGAGATCGCCGAACGTCTCTTCATCACCGCCCTCACCGCCAAGACCCACGTCAATCGCGCCATGACCAAACTCGATGCGCGCGACCGGGCCCAGCTCGTCGTCATCGCCTACCGCACCGGCCTGGTCCACCCCGACACCCTGAGCTGAACCGGACGACCTTCCGGGCGTCTACAGCCGAGGGTCGACCGGCTCGGTCTCCAGGGCCAGGATCGCGAACACCGCCTCGTGGACGCGCCACAGCGGCTCCCGGGCCACGAAGCGGTCCAGGGCCTCCAGGCCCAGGGCGTACTCGCGCAGGGCCATGGAACGCTTGCCGCCGAGGCCACGGGAGCGCAGGCGGTGCAGCTGGTCGGGGCGCAGGTACTCCGGGCCGTAGATGATCCGGAGGTATTCCGGGCCACGGCATTTCACGCCCGGCTGCACCGGCCGGCCGCTGCGGGTGCCGGCGCCGGACACCAGCGAGCCGAGCGGCTTCACCACCATGCCCTCGCCGCCGGCCGCGGTGAGGTCGGTCCACCAGGCCGTCGCGGCGGCCTCGGCCTCGGGGGAGGCGAGGTCGACCAGGCGGCGGCCGGTCGGGGTGAAGAATGCCGGGTCGGCGGCGACCAGGCGGTCGATGTGCTCCAGGTGCCAGTTGTGGTCGCGCCCGGCGCAATTCGCGCCGGCGGCGGCCAGCAGCTGGAACGGGGCCAGGCGCACGCCCTCGAGGCCGTCGGTGGGCCAGCAGTAGCGGCCGTAGGCGGCGGTGAAGGCGTCGACGTCGGCCCGGCGCGCACCCGTGCGCGCGGCGAGATCGCCTGCGTCCAAACCCCGTTCGACCGCGGCCGCCAGCACCTCGGCGGCCCGGCCGAGCGAGGCCCGGGCCGCCGCGCCGACCGCGGCGTACTGGTTGCGCAGCAGCCCCAGCGCCTTGGCCGACCACGGCAGCAGCTCGGTGTCCAGCAGCAGCCAGTCGGTGCCCAGTTCCTCGAACAGCCCGGCGGTTTCGGCTGCCGCCCGCACCCGGGCCAGCAGCGCTTCGGTGCGCGCCGGATCGTCGAAGAATGGGCGGCCGGTGCGGGTGTACACCGCGCCGGTGCTGCCGTCCTCGACGCCGAAGCGGTCTCGCGCCGCCGCGGCCGACCGCGAAACCACCACGACTGCACGCGAACCCATGTGCTTCTCCTCGCACACCACGGTGTCCACGCCCTCGGAGCGGTAGTACTCGAAGGCCTGGGCCGGGTGTTCGAGATAGCCGTCCAGGGTGGAGGTGGCGCACGGCGACATGGTCGGCGGCAGGTACACCAGCCAGCGCGGGTCCACGGCGAAACGGCTCATCACCTCGAGCGCGGCGCTCGCGGCGTCCTCCTGCACGGAGACCCGGCCGAGATGGCGGGTCTCCACCACCCGCCGGCCCAGCACATCGTCCAGGTCCAGTACGCCCGGATCCCGCTGCACCACCGCCTCGCCGGTGGCGAAGGTGGCGGCCTCCAGCGGGCGCACCGGCTCGAACCAGACCTGTTCGGCCGGGACCGACACCGGCTCCCGTTCCGGGTAGCGCAGCGCGGTCAGGCGGCCGCCGAATACCGCGCCGGTGTCCAGACAGAGGGTGTTGTTCACCCACACCAGTTCGGTCATCGGCGTGTGGCCGTAGAGCACCAGCGCCTTGCCGCGGTAGTCGTTGGCCCACGGGTAACGCACCGGCAGCCCGTATTCGTCGGTCTCGCCGGTGGATTCGCCGTACATGGCGAACTCGCGCACCCGGCCCGAGGTGCGACCCTGGTACTGCTCCTTCAGACCGGCGTGCGCGACCACCAGTTTGCCGCCGTCGAGCACGTAGTGGCTGACCAGGCCGCGCATGAATTCCTGTGCGGTCTTGCGGAATTCGGCGTCCTCCGCCTCCAGCTGGGTGAGCGACTCGGCCAGACCGTGCGCCACCGTGACGCGACGGCCGTCGAGCGCGCGCACCAGCTTGAACTCGTGGTTTCCGGTGACGCACAGGGCGTTTCCGGATCCCGCCATGCCCATCACCAGCCGCAGCACGCCGGGCGTATCCGGCCCGCGATCCACCAGATCGCCGACGAACACCGCGGTGCGACCCTCGGCGTGCCGCGCGTCGACCGCACGCCCCTGCGCGTCCCGGGCGATGACATAGCCGAGTTCGCCCAGCAGCGTCTCCAGCTCGCGCCGGCAGCCGTGCACGTCACCGATCACATCGAAAGGCCCGGTGAGATCGGTCTTGTCGTTCCACAGGCGCTCGTCCGCGATGGTGGCGGCCTCGATCTCCTCGACGCCCTTCAGCACATGCACCTTGCGGAAGCCCTCGCGCTCCAGGAACTTCAGCGAGCGCCGCAGATCGCGCTGGTGGCGCCCCACCACGTGCGGTCCCAGATCGGCGCGATCCACCCGCAGCGCATTGCGCTGCACGCACACCGCTTCCGGCACGTCCAGCACGATCGCCACCGGCAGGACATCGTGCGCCCGCGCCAGCTCCACCAGCGCCTGCCGTGCCTTGGGCTGCACATTGGTGGCGTCGATGACGGTGCGCAGCCCGCGCCGCAGGCGCACGCCCGCCACGTGGTGCAGCAGTTCGAACGCCTCGGCCGTCACCGACTGATCGGCCTCGTCATCGCTCACCAGCCCTCGGTAGGCATCCGACGACAGCACCGCCGTCGACCGGAAGTGCTTGTGCGCGAACGTGGATTTCCCGGAGCCGCTGCTGCCGATCAACACGACCAGCGACAACACCGGAACGGACAGCTCTGCCATTACGCGGCTCCTCTCTCATCGCCGTCACCGTTCTTCACATCCCGTTTGGTGAACACAGCCATCTGTGTCGACGCCCCCACTTCCGCATCCTCGGGCCCGATCGGCTCGAATCGCACGGCGTACCCGTACGAGCCACCGACCCGGTGTGCCCAGTCCGCGAATTCTGCCCGGCTCCACTCGAATCGGTGATCCGAATGCCGGAAAGCATCCGCCGCGAGCCCCTCGTAGCGCACGTTGTATTCGCTGTTCGGCGTGGTCACGACAATCGCGCCCGGAGCCGCCGCTCCGAACACCGCCTGCTCCAACGCCTTCAGTCGTGGCGCGTCCACATGCTCGATCACCTCCATGAGCACCGCCGCGTCATAGCCCTGCAGCGAGACATCGGTATACGTGAGCGCCCCCTGCCGCACAGTCACCCGTCGCGACTGCCACTCGGGCAGCCGCCGCAGCCGCCGCGCCGCGATCTTCAACTCCCGCATCGACACATCGATACCCACGATCTCGCTGAAGGACCGGTCCGCCACCAGCTCTCGCAACAAAGAACCCTGCCCGCATCCGAGATCCAGCACCCGGCGCGCCCCGACCTCCAGCAGCGCGCGATGTACTGCCGCCCGCCGCAGGACCGCCAGCGAGGGCCCGTGCTCATCCGTGTGACGGGAATCTGTTGCGCCCGGCGCGATATCGGAGATCGACGGGATCAGCTCCGTAGTCGCCGAATCTGCGCAGGAGACACGCGCCCCGTTGGACAGGCCTGCGTCGACCCGAGACCCCTGAGCGTCCGCCGGGGCCTGATCGGAGTCGGTGGCGTCCTCGTCGAAATCCTCCTCGATCGCGCCGAGCTCCTCCGGCTCCTCGTCGTCCAGCTCCGCCAGGCGCGCCAGGGCCGTACGGATAAGGGTGTGGCGCCTTGTCAGGTAGCGACGGGTGATCCACTCGCGTTCCGGGTGATCGGTGAGCCAGCCCTCGCCGAAGCGGAGCAGCTTGTCGATCTCGGCTGTGTCGAGCCAGTAGTGCTTGCTGCCGTCGAGGACGGGCAACAGCACGTACAGGTGGGACAGGGCCTCGGCCAGCCGCAGGGTTCCGGTGAGTTCGAGGCGCAGGTAGTGGGAGTCGCCCCAGTCCGGGAAGGCGGGATCCAGGGGGAGGGGAGTGGCCGTCACGGCCCAGCCCAGAGGTGCGAAGACCCGCTCGGCGTATTCCGACCCGCCCTTGCACGGCACCGCCGGAAGTTCGATACGCAACGGCAGCGCGGTCTCGGCCAGTTCCGGCCGCTGCGCGCAGCGGCCGTGCAGGGCGCTGCCGAATACCGTCGAAATTGCCACCGACAGTAGGGAAGACGCAGCATACGGCCGATCGTTTACATACTGACTCAGGCTGAATTCAGGTGTGCCCTTCGACTTTCCGCGTACCAATCGCACCGGATCGATTTCCAGCATCAGCGCGACCGTGCACCGCTCGTCCCCGGCCTCCGGGTAGAGCACGTGCGCGACGCCGTAGGACTGCTCGAAAGTCTGTATGCGCGAAGGATTCTTGTGCAGCAGGTACCCCAGGTCGGTGGCAGGCCACTCGGCTCCCGCGGGTCGCGTACAAGAAATCGTCACCAGCATCCTGAGATGCTCCCGTATGCCGAAGACGGCCGCAAACATATTTCTGTCCGAAGAAGGTGCTGTGAAGAAGGTGCTGCGTTGTCCAGGAATTGTTACGGGCCGGTCGCGATCTCTCCCTAAACGGTTACCGCGCAGGACAGTTGCGATCACACTCGAAAAGGTTGGTCCGGGGGAGGATCTCGCCGGTATTCCGGCAGCGTGACGCGAAACTTCGCTCAGTACACGGCAATAGGCCATCCGCCACCGGGCCCGAACTGCTAGGACGGGGGTGGCTGGATGCGCCGATCTGATCCGATAGTCCGGCGCGGTTACGCCGGACGGTTGTCGATGGTCTCGGTCGCGGTGCTGGTGAGCGCCTGCGCGATCGCGGGTGCGCCGCGGCCGGTGACACCGGAACTGGGAAGTCTCGATCTCGGTGGCTACAGTGGCCGTCCCCTGCCCGCACCCCGGGACGCCGGGGAAGCCTATGGCCGCCTGCGGGAATCGGTGCGGATGGCCGACGCCGTTGTCGCACCGCGCACGTTCGACCCGGCGCTGTCGTGGACGTCGGCCATCCCGGTGCCGACACCGGCGGACGCGGTCGGCATCCTCGCGGACGCCACCCGCGAGACCCTGGCCGCGCACGGGATGCTGGCGGGATTCAGCATCGGCGGCACCGACGATGCGAGCGGAATTCCCCGGATCGGTACGTCGCGATCGGTGCGCATCACGGTCCTGCGCATGCGGGACAATATGACGGCCATCGACGCGGCCGAGCAGATCGATTCGCGCGACTTCGCCGTCAATCGCGACAATGTCGTCGTCCCGTTCACCGAATACTTTGCGACCCACGGTCATTGGCGCACCTACGAGCCGACGCTCGCCGCCACCCTCGCGCACGGCCCGTACGTGGTGACCCTGTACGTCACCAATCCGACCACCGATCGGGCCGCGTTGCAGGCCCTGGCCGAAAAGGCCTTCGACGCGGAACTCCCGCGACTGGACGCCTTCGTGCCCACACCGGCCGAGGCGGTGTCGGCACTACCGCTCGACCCGGACGGCATGCTGAGCCGCCTG
Source organism: Nocardia sp. NPDC046763 (assembly GCF_040645495.1). NCBI lineage: Bacteria > Bacillati > Actinomycetota > Actinomycetes > Mycobacteriales > Nocardiaceae > Nocardia > Nocardia sp. NPDC046763. Next base: position 61,217 of record NZ_JBEYYI010000022.1, read on the forward strand.
CTGCCCGCGGCGCCCGGGCAATGGCCCTACCCCGAGTTGTTTCAGGACGAGCACGGGCTCATCGCGGGTTGGGGCGGATACCGGCGCGCGACCGGGATCGCGTACGGCCCCGTCGCCGCCGATCTGTGGATCAATCGGCCCGGCGACGCCGTACGCATCCCCGTCGAGGGCATCGCCGTCACGGATCATGCTCGGCTGCTTCGCTTTCCCGATGCCGTCGCCGCGCGGCACGCGCTGACACGGTTGTCCGAACCGACCGCGAACGGGGCCACCGTGAGCGCGCCGGCCGGCGTACCCGACGCGGTCTGTCTGCGGGACCCCGACCCCGATCCCCGAGTGCCCGACCGGCAATACTCCTGCCTCGTGCTGGACGGGCGCTACCTGGCACTGGTCTCCGGCGCGACCGAAGAGAAGGTGCATCGGATGGCGGTGGCGCAGTACGCGTTGCTGGTCTCGGGCCGGTAGCGTCGGCGCCGCCGAGACCCGCGCGGCCGTGCCCTCCCCGGCGAATACCCACCCCGCCGTGTAGGTTCGGCGCGGCGTCGCAATCTCTGCGGCAATCCGGACCGGACGGACAGGAGCGGGAATGCGCTTGGTGGGCAAGGTCGGTGTGATCGGTGCGGTCGCGGCCGCCACGGTGCTGGCCGCGGGTTGCGGCAGCAGCAGTGACAACAAGGCGGCGTCGACCACCACGGCCACCGCCGCGACCAGCGCGGCCGCCACCACGACGACCCAGAGCAAGGGCCGCGAGTGCACCGCCGACGACATCAAGGTCGACGGCGGCTTCGGCCAGGCTCCCAAGATCACCATCCCGGACGACTGCGACCCGCCCAAGCAGCTCATCGTCAAGGACCTGGTCGCGGGCAGCGGCCCCGCCGCCAAGGCCGGGGACGAGCTGACCATGAATTACACGCTGGTCACCTGGTCGGACAAGAAGGTCCTCGACAGTTCCTTCACCCGCGGTGAGCCCTTCGATCTGCCGCTCGGCGCGGGCAAGGTCATCAAGGGCTGGGACCAGGGCCTGGTCGGCGTCCAGCAGGGCGCGCGCCGGCTGCTCATCGTCCCGCCCGACCTGGGCTACGGCGCCGGCGGCCGCGGCATGAAACCGTACGAGACGCTGGTCTTCGTCACCGACGCCGTGAAGGTCGGTAGCTGAGAGAACCCGCGGGTACCAGGGCGACCGGTCGACCGACCGGCGTCGCGATGCCCCGTGCAGTGACCGGTTACACGGCCCGTGGGGCCGTCAACTAACCTGGTCGGGATGCGTTCGGGGGGAACCTAGACGTCAACCATGAACTACGAACAAGGAGCATGTCCGTGAAGAGCACCGTCGAGCAGCTGAGCCCGACTCGGGTCCGCATCAATGTCGAGGTGCCCTTCGAGGAGCTGAAGCCGGACTTCGACCGCGCGTACAAGGCTCTCGCGCAGCAGGTCCGGATCCCGGGCTTCCGTCCGGGCAAGGCGCCGGCCAAGCTTCTCGAGGCCCGTATCGGCCGCGGCGCCGTTCTGGAGCAGGTCGTCAACGATGTGCTGCCCAAGCGCTACAGCGAGGCCGTCGTCGCCACCGAGGCCAAGGTCATCGGCCAGCCGGAAATCGAGATCACCAAGATCGAGGACGGCGAGGAGCTGGCCTTCACCGCCGAGGTCGATATCCGCCCGGAGATCACCCTGCCGGAGTTCTCCTCCATCGCCGTCTCGGTCGACCCGATCGAGATCACCGACGAGGACATCGATGAGCAGCTGCAGTCGCTGCGTCAGCGCTTCGGCACCCTGAAGTCGGTCGAGCGTGCCATCGAGAACGGCGACTTCGTTTCCATCGACCTGTCCGCCACCGTCGACGGCGAGACCGTCGAGGAGGCCTCCACCACCGGCCTGTCCCACGAGGTCGGCTCCGGCCAGCTCATCGAGGGCCTTGACGAGGCCCTGATCGGCGTGAAGGAGGGCGAGTCCAAGGACTTCACCTCCAAGCTGGTCGCTGGCGAGCACGCCGACAAGGAAGCGGTCATCACCGTGACCGTGCAGTCGGTCAAGGAGCGCGAGCTGCCCGAGGCCGACGACGAGTTCGCCCAGCTGGCAAGCGAATTCGACACCATCGACGAGCTGAAGGAAGACCTGAAGACCCGCGTCGAGCGCGTCAAGAAGGTCCAGCAGGCCGGCGAGATCCGCGACAAGGTGCTCGAGCACCTGCTCGAGACCGTCGAGATCCCGCTGCCGGAGGGTGTCGTCAAGGCCGAGATCGACGCCGTCGAGCACGACGCCGTCCACGGCTTCGACCACGACGAGGCCAAGCTGGCCGAGGCCCTCGAGGCCCAGGGCTCCTCCCTCGAGGAGTTCAAGAAGGACACCAAGGAAGCCGCCGAGAAGTCGGTCAAGACCCAGCTGCTGCTGGATGCGGTCGCCGAGGCCGAGAACACCCAGGTCGGCCAGGACGAGCTGTACGAGCGGATCATTTTCCAGGCGCAGCGCTACGGCATGTCGCCCGATCAGTTCATCCAGCAGATCCAGCAGGCGGGTCAGCTGGGCGCGGTCTTCGCCGACGTGCGCCGCGGTAAGGCCCTCGCCGGTGTCGTGGTCCAGGCCGCCGTCACCGACACCGCCGGCAACGTCGTGGACACCGCCGAGATGTTCGGCAACCCGGCCGCGGAGGCCGAGGAGGTTTCCGCCGAGGAGCTCGCCACCGTCGCCGACGCGACCGAGGCCGCCGAGGCCGAGGCCGAGTAGTAGATGCCGACACCCCGATGTCCGGGGTTCTCGGGTGACACCCCGAGAACCCCGAACGCGGGAACGCGGGGTGTTGACGTAAGTTTGCGCTGTGAGCGAAGCAGGGCGGTACCGGGAGTTCGGTGCCGCCCTGCTTCGTTAGGGTTTGTGTGAGCGAATCAGTAGGGGCTTGTTAACCGAGCCGTTGAGAGAGGGCAGGTATCCGTGACAATTCATCAGGCAGGGGTGCACATGACATCCGCGACTGCTGGTCTGAACCTCAGTGATTCGGTGTACGAGCGCCTGCTGCGCGAGCGCATCATCTTCCTGGGTACTCAGGTCGACGACGACATCGCCAACAAGCTGTGCGCGCAGATCCTCCTGTTGTCGGCCGAGGACCCGAGCAAGGACATCTCGCTGTACATCAACTCCCCGGGCGGTTCGGTGACAGCGGGGATGGCCATCTACGACACAATGCAGTTCGCCGAATGCGACGTCGCGACGTATGGCATGGGCCTGGCCGCCTCCATGGGCCAGTTCCTGCTCGCCGCCGGCGCCAAGGGCAAGCGGTACGCGCTGCCGCACGCGCGGATCATGATGCACCAGCCCTCCGCCGGTCTGGGCGGTTCCGCCGCTGACATCGCCATTCAGGCCGAGCAGTTCGCCTACACCAAGCGCGAACTCAATGAGTTGCAGTCGCTGCACACCGGCAAGTCCGTCGAGCAGGTGACCGCCGATGCCGACCGCGACCGCTGGTTCACCGCCGCAGAGGCGCTCGACTACGGGTTCATCGACCACGTGATCACCCACGCGAGCCAGGCGAACGGCAGCAGCCGCAAATAGTTCCGCAGCCATCACACAGACTTTGGAGTGACACGTATGTCCAACATGATCGATCCCGGGGCCGCGGGCATCACCTTCGCCGCCGCCGGCAACCTGCCTCAGTCGCGCTATATCCTGCCGCAGTTCACCGAGCAGACCAGCTTCGGCCAGAAGGTCTCGGACCCGTACAACAAGCTCTTCGAGGAGCGGATCATCTTCCTGGGCAACCAGGTTGACGATGTGTCGGCCAACGACATCATGGCCCAGCTGCTGGTGCTCGAGTCGCAGGACCCGGACCGCGACATCACCATGTACATCAACTCGCCCGGTGGTTCCTTCACCGCGCTGATGGCCATCTACGACACCATGCAGTACGTGCGCGCCGACGTCGCCACCGTCTGCCTGGGCCAGGCCGCCTCGGCAGCGGCCGTGCTGCTCGCCGCCGGCGCCCCCGGCAAGCGTGCCGCGCTGCCCAACGCCCGCGTCCTGATCCACCAGCCGTCCACCTCGGGCGGCATCCAGGGCCAGGTCTCCGACCTCGAGATCCAGGCCGCCGAGATCGAGCGCATGCGTCGCCTCATGGAGACCACGCTGGCGCGCCACACCGGCAAGGACGCGGATACCATCCGCAAGGACACCGACCGGGACAAGATCCTGACCGCAGACGAGGCGCAGGAGTACGGGATCGTCGACCAGGTCTTCCAGTACCGCAAGCTCAGCGCTCAGAAGTGAGCTGGGCGGGTGGCGGGGTTCTGTGTGTCCCAGGCGTCCCCGCCACCCCGGCAGGGGTGAGCCCACGCACATGTCCGGCGAGAAACGTGCCCAAGTTGTCGACCTCGGTCAGCCGAAGCGGGTACGGTCACTCTAGGGACCTTTGCTCGTGGTTGTCGGCTCTGCCTCTGCATCCAACACAGCTTTTGGATACACACACAAGCTTTTGGATACACACAGCCGAATTGCCGGATCCGCAAACTCAGGGGTCACGGCTTACGCTCGAAGAAGGCAGCTCGCCGGCAGCCGGGGACAGACGGTTGCACGCGGACAAGGAAGTAGGGACCCAGGAGATGGCGCGCATCGGTGATGGCGGCGATCTGTTGAAGTGCTCTTTCTGCGGAAAGAGCCAGAAGCAGGTCAAGAAGCTCATTGCGGGACCGGGGGTGTACATCTGCGACGAGTGCATCGACCTCTGCAATGAGATCATCGAGGAAGAGCTCGCCGAATCCAGCGAGGTCAAGCTCGACGAATTGCCCAAACCCGCGGAAATCCGGGATTTCCTGGAGCAGTACGTGATCGGGCAGGACGCCGCGAAACGAACCCTCGCAGTGGCGGTTTACAACCACTACAAGCGGATTCAGGCCGGCGACAAGGGTCGCGACTCCCGGGGTGAACCGGTCGAGTTGGCCAAGTCCAACATTCTCATGCTCGGCCCGACGGGCTGTGGCAAGACCTATCTGGCGCAGACGCTGGCCAAGATGCTGAACGTGCCGTTCGCCATCGCGGACGCCACCGCGCTCACCGAGGCCGGCTATGTCGGCGAGGATGTCGAGAACATCCTGCTGAAGCTGATCCAGGCCGCCGACTACGACGTGAAGCGCGCCGAGACCGGCATCATCTACATCGACGAGGTCGACAAGATCGCCCGCAAGTCGGAGAACCCGTCCATCACCCGTGACGTGTCCGGTGAGGGCGTGCAGCAGGCGCTGCTGAAGATCCTGGAGGGCACGCAGGCGTCGGTGCCGCCGCAGGGCGGCCGCAAGCACCCGCACCAGGAGTTCATCCAGATCGACACCACCAATGTGCTGTTCATCGTGGCGGGCGCGTTCGCCGGTCTGGAGAAGATCGTCCAGGATCGAGTCGGCAAGCGCGGCATCGGTTTCGGCGCGGAGGTCCGGTCCAAGGCCGAGATCGACACCGCTGATCACTTCGCCGACGTGATGCCCGAGGACCTGATCAAGTTCGGTCTGATCCCCGAGTTCATCGGCCGCCTCCCCGTCGTCGCCTCGGTCACCAACCTGGACAAGGACTCGCTGGTCCGCATCCTGGGTGAGCCGAAGAACGCCCTGGTGAAGCAGTACGTGCGCCTGTTCGAAATGGACGGCGTGGATCTGGAGTTCACCCAGGACGCCCTGGAAGCCGTTGCGGATCAGGCGATCCTGCGCGGCACCGGCGCCCGCGGCCTGCGCGCCATCATGGAGGAGGTGCTCCTCCCGGTCATGTACGACATCCCCAGCCGCGATGATGTCGCCAAGGTGGTCGTCAATGCCGACACGGTGAACGACAACGTCCTCCCGACGATCGTCCCGCGCAAGCGCCAGACCCCGGAGCGCCGCGAGAAGTCGGCGTAAGGCCCTTCCACAAGCAAAGAAACCGGCTCCGTGAGAATCCCTCTCGCGGAGCCGGTTTCGTTCTCTCGCCACGCGGCCGCCTGCATGCCTGCGGAATTGCGCTGATGGTGGACCTGACTATCGACGCTGAACCAGCGGTCAGTCCACACCGACGGTGCCGTGGGCAGGGGCACCGGTCTCGCGGTAGGTCGCGAGGATCACGCCCTTCGACGTGACACGGGATTCGGTCAGGGTGAAGGCGGTGGGGCGAGCGTTCTCGGGGAAGAGTCGCTTGCCGGCGCCGAGGATGACCGGGAACGTGTAGATGTTCAAGGTATCGACGAGGTCGGCGGCGAGGAGGGAGCGGACGAGGGCGCCGCTGCGGTGGACGGATGCTTCGTCGCCGTAGGGTGCGCGGTCCAGCCGCCGCGTGCGAAACCTTCCTCGGCCTACCCGGTGCTCGATAGACACCGTCGAGGGTGACGAACTCGGTGGCCGACAGTTCCATGCGTGTTCTGCTGTGGGCCGTCCGTTTACGGAAAGCCAGGGAGTCGGTGACGGTCGGTGGAGCCGATCGCGCCCGTTGCGAGAATCGCCGTTGATCCTCCGTGGTTCGCCGTTGAACCTTTACTCCGTTACTCCAGAAATCGGTGTGGTCGGGTCACCTGTTACGACGGGGCGACGTCCTCGATTTCATCGGCATCGGGGCAAGAGAATTTCGCGGCGGGTGAGGTCAGCGGCGAGGGAATTTGAAGGTGAAGGGGGCGGGCTCGGGGACCGGGAAGCGTTCGCGCGGGGCGACCAGCAGAATGGCCAGGCCGAGGGCGGGCATGGCCAGCGCCGCCAGCAGTTCGAGGGTGAAGTTGAGTCCGCTCAGCGTCTCCGGGCGGTGGAAGGCGTGGTAGATGAAGTGCGGCACGCCGAAAACCAGCCAGCCCAGTCCGCTGACGCGCGCGATGACGCTGTCGCGGTAGTAGAGCGCGGCGCCGGAGATGGCGCCCAGGGCCAGGAAGAAGGCCCCCACGTCACCGGCCAGGTGGTGGTTGTACGGGCCGTCGGCGCGTACCCAGTGCAGGCCGAATCCGGGGAAGCTGGTGTAGAACGATTCGGGTGCCACGACGGCCCACAGGCCGGTGATCACGCCCGTGGCGGCGAGCACGCCGAGCATGATGAGCAGGGCGATCCAGCGCCGCCGGTTGATCTCCAGCCGCATGCTGACCCGCACACCGTCACCGGTGCCGCGCAACGAGATTCGCACAGGCCCTCCCGCCCTCGCCGAATCACTGTGCTGACACCGTAGTTCGGGGAGCGGGAGGGGACAACCCCGTGGGTCAGATCTGCTCCATCTTCATGTCGTCCGGACCCCAGTAGGCCTTCATACTGATGATCTTGCCCTCGTCGTTCAGTTCCATCACGTCGATGGGCGAGAGGGTCATGCGGTGCCCGTTGGACACGGTGACGAGCGTGAAGGACGCCGCCACCTTGTTGCCCGCCACCTTGACGGTGTGCAGTTCGGTCTCGCGGTCGAGGTTCTCCAGGGCCTTGTACATCTCGCCGATGGCCTCGTGGCCGCGGCGCTCCGGCGTCCCGATCGGATCCTCGATCACCGCGTCCTCGGCGTACAGGTCCACGATCGCCGACGTGGGCCCGGTGGCCACCAGCTTCACGTACTGCTCGACCACATCGCGGGGCTGCACTGCCATGGATGACTCCCATCAAGAATTGAAACGTGTTCTATTGCGGAGAGTAACAGCCGGAACGCGCAAAAGAACCCCGCTGCCTCACCCTGTGGAACGGGCCGATCACATCGCGAGGCGGTCCTCACCGGTGTACACGTTCATGGTTTCGCCGCGCAGGAAGCCGACCAGCGTGAGGCCGGCGTCGGCGGCGAGATCCACGGCCAGTGAGCTGGGGGCGGACACCGCGCCCATGACCGGAATGCCCGCCATGATGGCCTTCTGCACCAGCTCGAAGGAGGCCCGGCCGCTGACCATGAGAACGAGATCGTGTGCGGGGAGCCGATTCTCGCGGATCGCCCAGCCGATCAGCTTGTCCACGGCATTGTGGCGGCCGATGTCCTCGCGCACGGCCAGCGCCTCGCCCTCGGGGGTGAACAGGCCCGCCGCGTGCAACCCGCCGGTGGCGTCGAAAACCTGCTGGCGGGAACGCAGTTCGTCGGGCAGCTTGGCGAGGGTGTGCACGTCGACGCGGAGCGAATCCGCGGGGATGGCGTGCCGGATCCGGGTGCGGACCTCGTCGAGGGCGGCTTTGCCGCACAGTCCGCACGAACTGTTGGTCAGAAAGGGCCTGGGCTGCACCGCGACCGGGGTCCGGAGCTGGATGTCCAGCACGTTGTAGGTGTTCTGCCCGTTCTCGTCGGTGCCGGCGCAGTAGCGGGCGCTGACGATGTCCGCGGCCGTGTCGATGACGCCCTCGGCGTAGAGGAAGCCGTGCACGAGGTCGATATCCGCGCCCGGGGTGCGCATGGTGATCGTCAGCGACTGCCCGCCCACGCGGATTTCGAGCGGTTCCTCCACGGCCAGGGTGTCGGGCCGGGTGACGGTGCCGCTGGGGGAGATGCGCAGTGTGCGGCGGCGCGCGGTGACCCTGCTCATACGATCGTGTGGGTGTGGCGTTCCAGGCGGATGGTGACCGCCTTGGAGACGGGCGTATTGGAACGCCGGGCGACGTGGTCCAGCGGGATCAGGGGGTTGGTCTCGGGGTAGTAGGCGGCGGCATTGCCACGCGGGGTCTTGTAGGCGACCAGGCGGAAGCCGGTCACGCTGCGCTCGGTGCCGTCGTCGAACTCGGAGATGACGTCCACCAGATCGTCCTCGGCGAAACCGAGGGCGGCGATGTCCTCCGGATGGACCAGCACGACGCGCCGCCCGTTGTGGATGCCGCGGTAGCGGTCGTCCAGGCCGTAGATGGTGGTGTTGTACTGGTCGTGGCTGCGCAGGGTCTGCAGGATGAGCCGGCCCTCGGGGACCGGCAGCCAGTGCAGGTCGTTGACGGCGAAATTGGCCTTGCCGGTGGCGGTCCGGAATTCGCGGGCGTCGCGCGGCGGGTGCGGGAGCTGGAAGCCGTTGCGGCCGCGCACCTTCCGGTTGTAGTCGGCGCAGCCGGGTACCACCCGGGCGATGGCGTCGCGGATCCTGTCGTAGTCGCGCCGGAACTCGCCCCACGGCACGGAGTGGCCCGGACCGAACACGGCCTCGGCCAGCTCGCACACGATTGCGACCTCGCTGCGCAGCTGGTCGCTCACCGGGTCCAGCCGACCGGTGGACAGGTGCACCATGGACATCGAGTCCTCGACCGAAACCTGCTGGCGCACACCGTCCTGCAGGTCCGCGTCGGTGCGGCCCAGGGTGGGCAGGATCAGGGCGGTGCGCCCGTGCACCACATGGCTGCGATTGAGTTTGGTCGACACCTGCACGGTCAGTGCGCAATTGCGCAGTGCGGCCTCGGTGACCTCGGTGTCGGGGGTGGCGGAGACGAAGTTGCCGCCCATGCCGAAGAACACCGTGCCGCGGCCGTCGCGCATGGCCCGGATGGCATTGACGGTGTCCCAGCCGTGTTCGCGCGGGCTGGTGATGCCGAATTCACGGTCCAGGGCGTCGAGGAAGGCGTCGGGCATCTTCTCCCAGATGCCCATGGTGCGGTCGCCCTGCACATTGGAGTGGCCGCGCACCGGGCACACGCCCGCGCCGGGCTTGCCGATCATGCCCCGCAGCAACAGCAGGTTGGTGCCCTCCTCGATGGTGGCGACGCCGTGTACCTGCTGGGTGAGGCCCATGGCCCAGCAGACGATGGTGGCCTTGGATTCGGCCAGCAGCTGGGCGGTGCGGTCCAGGTCCGCGCGGCTGAGGCCGGTGGCCTGCTCGACAAGGCCGAGATCGACCGCGCGCATGTGCTTTTCGTATTCGGCGAAGCTCGCGGTGTGCGTATCGACGAAGGCGCGGTCCACGACCGTGCCGGGCGCCCGGTCCTCGGCCTCGAACAGCAGCTTGGCCAGGCCCTGGAACAGGGCCATGTCGCCGCCGAGGCGGATCTGCAGGAAATCGTCGGCGATGGTGATGCCGCCGGTGAAGCCCTTGACGGTCTGTGGGTCCTTGAAGCCGATGAGACCGGTCTCCGGTAGTGGGTTGATCGCGATCACGGTGGCCCCGTGCGCCTTCGCCTCGCCGAGCGCGGACAGCATGCGCGGATGGTTGGTGCCGGGGTTCTGCCCGGCCACGATGATGAGGTCGGCCTTCGAGAAGTCGTCGATGGTCACCGAGCCCTTGCCGATGCCGATCGAGCCGGTGAGCGCGGTGCCCGAGGATTCGTGGCACATATTGGAGCAGTCGGGCAGGTTGTTGGTGCCGAAGCTGCGGACCAGCAACTGGTAGAGGAACGCCGTCTCGTTGGCGGTGCGGCCGGAGGTGTAGAAGACGGCCTCGTCGGGGGAGTCCAGGCCGCGCAGGGTGTCGGCGATGAGGCGGTAGGCCTCGTCCCAGCCGATCGGGGAGTAGTGGGTGTCGCCCTCGCGCAGCACCATCGGGTGGGTGAGCCGGCCCTGCTGGCCGAGCCAGTAGCCGGACTTTGCGGCCAGGTCCTCGAGGGAGTGCGCGGCGAAGAACGCCGGGGTGACGGTGCGCAGGGTCGCCTCCTCGGCGACGGCCTTGGCGCCGTTCTCACAGAACTCCGCGGGTCGACGCCGACCGGTCGGTTCTGGCCAGGCGCAGCCCGGACAGTCGAACCCGTGCCGCTGATTGACCCGGGCCAGCGTGCGCGCGGTGCGCACCACACCCATCTCCTCGACGGCGCGCTCCAGTGCGACGGTGACCGCTTTGACGCCCGCGGCCTCGGTCTTCGGTGCGGTGACGGTCAGCGCGGACTCGTCGATATCGCTCTTCGGCGCGGCACGATGCATGGTCCCGATTGTCCTCTCCGGCGCGATGGGGCGTCCCAGTCGATACCCGCATCGTAGGGCGCGAAACGCGCGAGCCAGCGGACTGGTCGGTCTCGGGTGTGAACGCGGGTGATCACTATCGCGATAGACAAGGCGGCGGGGGCGTGGATGGCCTTACCATCGAACAAGCGAGGTCACGCCGAATGAAGACAGGTGCGCATTCTGCTCGGCGTGCCGGTGGGGACCGGCATGCGAAACTGGCCCGCGCGGTGAGACTTTCACCCCGGACCCTACACCTTGTTCTGCTGTTCGTGGTGGCCATCGCGCTCGCGCTTCCGGCCGGCATCGGCTTGGCGAATCCGGGTGCCACCCAACCCGTTCCGCTCACCACCGTCTCCGTCCCGGCGCCGCAGGAGCGCGCACCGGTGAAAGTTCCTCCCACCACGGTGAATCCGCCGCCGGTCGCCACCCAGCAGCCGGGCAACGACTGCACCTACACCGATTGCACCGGCACCCACGACGGCCCGCCCGGCCACGGCAACGGCAAGACAAATCCCGGCGGCCAGTGCGGCGACTCGTGCGACAGCGGCGGCGACACCGGCTGCGGCCGGACCACCTGCACCCAGCCGCAGTACTGCCCGGACGGTTCGGTGAAACCTGCGAGCGGGGTGTGTCCGTCGGCGCAGCCGCGGTATTGCCCGGATGGCTCGGTGAAACCCGCGAGCGGAGTCTGTCCGTCCGCTCAGCCGCAGTACTGCCCGGATGGCTCGGTGAAACCCTCCAGCGGGGTGTGCCCGTCGGCGCAGCCACAGTATTGCCCCGATGGTTCGGTCGAGCCGTCGAGCGGGGTGTGTCCGTCCGCTCAGCCGCAGTATTGCCCGGATGGCTCGGTGAAACCCTCCAGCGGGGTGTGCCCGTCGGCGCAGCCGCAGTATTGTCCGGACGGTTCGGTCAAGCCCGCGAACGGAACTTGCGTCACTGCCGTCGTACCTCCCGGCACCACGCCGGGCGGGAATCAGCCGCAGCCGCAACCCTATCCGGTGCCGACCACGCCGGTGCTGACGACCGCCGCGCCGCCGCCGACCACCACCGCGGCGGTTCCGCCGAGTTCGGAAGCCAAGCCGCCCGCCTCGACCACTCCTGTTCCCGCGCAGACGGCAGGGCTTTCCCTCGAGCCGCCCGCGGTGGCGCCGGGGGCGCCGGTGCAGGCCAGCGGCACCGGCTGTGATCCCGGTGCGGACGTGAAGCTGTCGATTGGCGGGTCCACCGCCGCCGACACCACGGCCCGGGCCGATGGCGGCTTCGCGGCCACCCTCGCCACCGGCGGCACCGATATCGGCCAGCACGAGGTGACCGCCGAGTGCGGGCGAAAGCTGGCCGCGCCCTTGGACATCGTGCTCGTCAGTCAGGTCGGCGGCGGCGCGGCGACGATGACGGTGCTGCTGTTCTTCCTGCTCGTCGGCGGCTGGTTCTACGGCCACCGCCTGATCTCCCATCTCCCGGCACGGAGGCCCCGATGACCAGTCGCACGCCCGCGCCGCACCAGGTGCAGCCGCCCAGCTTGCCGGAATTCCGGTGCGCGAGTGACCGATGCGTCCGGTGGGAACGCGATACCGGCTGGGACGATGGCTGGCCGGCCGCCGAGCGACCCGCCGAACCTGTTGGCGCCGAGGAGGAATCGCGGCCGGTCACTCGTGTCCGAGGCCACCGGGCGATCGGCGCGACCGTGGTCGGCGCCCTGCTCATGGTCGCCCTCGTGGTCGTGGCGGTCGTCTTCGTGGCCGGACCCGCCCGCGCCGCCACCGGCGTGAGCGCGACCGCGACCCTCGACGGCCGGGCCATTGCCGGCGCCGATGCCGGGCATCCGGTGCGCCTGGATCCGAAGCGGGTTGCACAGGTCGTCGTCGAGGTGACCAATGGGACCGCTGATCCGGTGTCGGTTCGCCGGGTCGATCTCGCCGGGCACGTGCTCGGCCTGAACTTCTATTCGTATTCCACGACAGTCGAACTGACGGTCGCGGCGGGCAGGACCGAGAAGCTCACCTATCGCTTGGATCCGGCCGGGCTGGACGGGCAGGCGACCGGGCTCATCGGCTCCGACCTCACGCTCATCGGCGCGGACGGCAGACCGCTCACCGCCGTACACACCGTCGTCGATGTGCGCGGTTCGCTCGCGTCGGTGTACGGGCTGTTCGGCATCATCATCGCGGTCCTGACCGCCCTGGCCATTGTCGACGCGGCCCTGACCGTTGCGCGCCATCGCCTCTCGGCCAATCGCTGGCAGCGCGGCCTGCGCCTGCTCGCGCCCGGCCTCGGCATCGGCCTGATGATCGGGTTCACCGGCTCGGTGGCGCGCTGGTGGGTGCCCGGCACCGCCCTGTGGCTCGCCCTGGCGGGTGCCACCGCCGCCCTGTTCTTCGTGGCCGGCTACCTCTCGCCCACCCCGCGGCAGTCCGATGATCTCGGCCTCGACCCCGAAGATCTCGCGGCCGCGAAGGAACTCGATGCCAATGCTGCCGCGGCGGGCCCCAATCCGCCCTATGGCGGCACCTTCCGTGACCTCGGTGCGGTGGGAATCCCGGGCGGCACCTACCCGGACCTCGACATTCGTGCTCAACCAGACTCCGGCGCACCGGAGTTCGTGCCGTATCACCCGCCCGGCGGGCCCGATCCGGAAGAGGCCGCGACGCAGGTCGGTCCAGCTGGGATTCCGGGCGCGATGCGGGTCTTCCCGGGTGGACCCGCGTCCGGCCCGATTCCCGGCGGTTACCCGAGTGGAGAGACGACCCGCATCGCGCATCCGGGAATCGGGGGCGGCCGGTATCCGGGCGGAGGGCCGCTGGCGTCGGCCATGCTGCCCGAGATCGCTGAAAGTGGCACTGCGGCAACGGATCCGCTGGACTCGGGGAGTCTGCCCGAGACGCAGGCCGGAACCAGCCCACGTATGGCGGGGTCGGATGGGCTGCCGACGGTCAGTACACCGGGTGGCGAAGGATTCCGGTATTCGGCGGCGGGCGTCGATGATTCGACGGTGGGATATCCCGGCGGGGTGCAGCGGCCGCGGTCCGGGGCCGGGCTCGGGGATCCGACGATCGGGCGGGATCCCGCCGGTGGAAAGAACGACCCCGGCCCGGGAGACCGGGCGGCGGATCCGGGGGACGAGCCGACACTGCGCAGCGGGCCCGGCGGACCGGGCTTCCGGCCGGAGGGTGCGGGCCGATGAGCGTGGCGAATACCGGCAATGCCGAGCTGGCCCGGGTGCGGGCGGTGCTGCCGGGGTACGAGGTCGGCGGGCAGATCGGGCGTGGCGGTTGCGGGGTGGTGCTGGCCGGCGTGCATCGCGGCTTGCACCGGCGGGTCGCGATCAAGCAGATTCCGCCGCAGTTCGCCGACGATATGCAGGTGCGGCGGCGGTTCGTCGCCGAGGCGCGGATGATGGCGGGGCTCGACCACCCGCACGTGGCGCCGGTCTACGACTACATCGAGCACGACGACCTGTGCCTGCTGGTGCTGGAGTACCTGCCCGGCGGCACCGTCGAGAACCGTTTCATCACAACGGGATTCGACGCGACCGCGGCGGTAGCGGTCGCGCTGTCGTGCGCGGCCGGGCTCGACGCCGCGCATCGCGGCGGCATCCTGCACCGGGATGTGAAGCCGTCCAACCTCATGTTCGCGGCCAATGGCGCACTCAAGCTCACCGATTTCGGCATCGCCAAGATCGTCGGCGGCGCGGACACGCTGGTGACGCGGGCGGGCGAGATCATCGGCACGCCCTCCTACATCGCGCCGGAACAGGTGCGCGGCCAAGGGCTTTCACCCGCTACCGACGTCTACTCCCTGGCCACCATGCTCTACCAGCTGCTCTCCGGCGTACTGCCCTTTCCGCCCGGCCCCGACGCCCTGTCCCTGCTCTTCGCCCACGCCTACGGCGACCCGATCCCCCTGACCGAGGTGGCCCCGTTCGTCCCCCAGCCCATCGCTGAGGCGGTCATGCGCGGCCTGGCCTCCGACCCCGCCGACCGCTACGACACCGCCGAAACCTTCGGCGTCGCCATCGCCGAGCCCGCCGCCCACTTCTGGGGCGCGAATTGGCTCACCCCCGTGGGCATCCCGGTCATCGGCGCGGACACCATCGTGGCCGCCGCCACCGGCAGCGCCCGCGGCCCGCGTACCCCCGGCGCCTTCACGCCACAGACCCCACCCCCGAGACCCGGCTCCCACGATCCCTACACCCCGCTACCCGGTGCGCTGACCCGCGACCGCGGCTCCGGGCCGATCACGCCTCCGCCGCAACCGATTCGCCCGCACCACCCGCCGAACACACCCACCGCCGACTCGATGTCCCGGGAAGAGCTTCGCCGTACCCCCGGCGGGCCCGCCACATCGCACGGATCGTCCTCGAGCCCGAGCGCGGGGCCGGGTAGCGCTGCGCCGCCACCCGCCGACCCCCGCTCGGAACCGACACGGCGAGCCGACCGAGGCGTGCCAGCACCCGCCTCGCACGGCGGGCCCGCTGCGCCCCAGCGACAGGGCGGAGGCGGAATGCCTGCCGGACACGGGTTCGGCAGTGGCCCAGCCGGATTCGGGCATGGAAGCGGTCCGCGACCGGGCGGAGGTTTCGAGCCGGGTGGAGGTCCAGGACCACGTGGAGGTTCCGGGGTGGTTGGAGGTTTCGAGCCGGGGCAAGATCCCGGACAGGGTGGGGGTTTCGGGCCCGGGGCTTCCGCACCGATGGAGCGGATGCGGCCGCGTGAGCCGATTCAGCGTGGTGGGGTGCGGCTGGCGGAGGTGGATCGGGCGGAGCTGGTGCCGGTGCAGCGGGTGGTCACGCTGCCATCGCCTCGGGTGCCGTTGCTGATGGCGGCGTTGTTGGTGGCGGTGACCGGGGTGGCTGCGGTGCTCGGGGTGGGTGCGCCGGAGCGGAATGTGCCGCCCGCGGGGATGATTCGGATCGACGGGGTGGATCCCGCCTCGGGGACCGTGGATCTCGATCTGTCCAAGCCGGTGCCGATCACTGTCAGCGGGGCGGACGCGGATGAGGCGAAGCTGTCGGTGGATGTGCTGGGTGTGCGGGCCGGGGGACAGCGGGCGGCTTTGCCGGGTGGGTCGGGGGAGTTGTCCGCGCCGGTGCACCAGTACGTGCTCGCGGGGCGGCTGACCGGCGAATTGTCGCTGTCCCGTGCGGGTTCCGAGATTGCCATCTATCGGTTCGGGGTGCGGACGCGGCAGCGGGCCACGACCACCGCGACGGCCATCGGAATCCTGCTGCTCCTGCTGTTCGCCGCCGCATACGCCGAATCGAACGCGCGCACGCTACGGCGCGGCAGCGCCCGCTTCGCCGCGACCGTCGGGCTGGCCATCAGCACGGGACTGCTCGGGATCGCGGCGGTCGGGGCGGCGTGGGTGCTGCTCGGCCGCGAACCCGCCCTGCCCACCGTGATCGCCTGCGCCGCCGGCGGTGTCGCGGCCGGATTGGCCCTGGCCGTCGGCTGCCGTCGGGTCGGCAAGCGGTACCGCTATCTGCGGGTGCAACTGCTCCGGGAGCGCGCCTGACCTCTGGGCAGCGCCGCGACGGTAATGGTGAACCGGGATTCCGGCGATATACGCACGAGCGCAGCGAGATCGACGACTGCGCCGGGAAAGGGGCGGGAAACATGACGGGGCGGCCGGTCATCGAAATCCGGGAATGGGGACGGCCCGCGCGGCGGCGCCTGCTGGACGGGCCCATCGTCTTCGGGCGCGACGGCAGCCACGAGGTACTGGCCGACGGCGGGGTCTCGCGGCAGCACCTGCGGCTGGTGCCCACCCCGACGGCCCTGTCCGTGGTCGACCTGGGCAGCCGCAACGGCACCACGGTCAACGGCGTGGCCCTGACCGGGCGGCGGGAACTCGTCACCGGTGACGTGGTGCGCCTGGGCCGCAGCGAGATTCTGGTGCTGCACACCCCGACCGGCGAACCGGACGAGCACGAACCCTCGGAGACCGTGCTCGGGCCGTCGGGCGCGATACCCCGCCCGCCCGGCGACGAGCCGACGCCCGCGCGCTGGGTGGCCCTCGCCAACCGGATGCTCGGCCTCGACCCGTCCGGCGAGCGAAACCTGTTCCCCGCCTTCACCGAACTGCCGAGCCGGATACCGTTGCCGGTCTGGCAGGCGGCGCGCTTCCTGAGCATCACCGCCTACCTGGCGCTCATCGTCACGCTGTTCGTGCGGCCCGCGGGCGGGCTGTTCGTCTTCTTCAAGATCGTCGTCCCGCTGTTGCCCGGACTGTTCCTCATCGCACCGGGCCTGTGGCGCAACACCTGTCCGCTGGCCGCCACCAATCAGCTGCCGCGGCTGTTCCGCTTCACCCGCGCGCTCACGCCGCCGGCGTGGCTGCAGCAGCGCGGCTATCTGATCGCGGTCGCCCTGTTCTTCGGCATCGCCGGATCGCGCCTCGCGGGCCTGGACCGCAGCGGCATGGCCACGGGCCTCGTGCTGTCCGCGGTCCTGCTGGCCGCATTCACCGGAGGTGTCGTGTTCAAGGGCAAGAGCGGCTGGTGCAGCAGCATCTGCCCGCTGTTCCCGCTGCAGCGCGCCTACGGGCAGACACCGTTCGTCACCATCGCCAACAATCACTGCCGCCCGTGCGTCGGCTGCGCCAAGAACTGCTTCGACTTCAAGCCGCGCGCCGCCTACCAGGCCGATATGGCCGATCCGGACCGCGGCTGGAGCGCGCCGCGCAAACTGTTCGCCGCCGCGCTGCCCGGATTCGTGCTCGGGTTCATGGTGCTGGCCGGATACCCGGGAGTGCCGGTGCCGCAACGGTATCTGACGCTGGGCCTGGTCCTGCTGGTCGCGGTGGGCGTCTACTTCGCCGTCGAGGCCCTGACCGGCGTGAGCCCGGCCATGCTGTCGGCGGTGTACGCGGTGGTGGCCCTCAATGGCTTCTATTGGTTCGCGGGACCGGTGCTGCTCGGCTCGTTCACCACCATCACCGGCGTCGGGGGCGTGGCCTGGTTGCGCTGGCCGATCAGCCTTTTCGTGCTGGCGGCGACCCTGCTGTTCCTGGCCCGCACCCGGGTCGGCGAACTCCAGTACGCGCTCAGCACCGGCGCGCGCACCGCACCTGTTCTGCTGCCCTTTCCGCGGCCGCGCGCCGATCCCGGCAACGCCGCCGCCTCAGCGGCTTCGGTGGACTTCGACGGCCGGACCGTGGCCGCCGAACTCGGCGTGAGCCTGCTCGACCTCGCCGAACAGGCCAACGTGCCATTGGAGTCGGGCTGCCGCATGGGCGTCTGCGGCGCCGACCCGGTCGCGATCCTCGAGGGTGCCGAGCAGCTGTGCGATCCGACGGGGGACGAGCGAAACACGCTGCGGCGGTTGGGTTTCGCCGACAACACCCGCATGGCGTGCTGCGCCCGCGTGAACGGCGGCGGCGTCCGGGTCTCGCTCACCCCCGAACCCGGGCACGGCAGCGGCGACCGCCCCGTCCACTTCGATCGCTCCCTGATGAGCCTGGTCGTCATCGGCACCGGCATCGCGGGCGTCACCGCCGCCGACTTCCTGCGCCGCGGCCACCCCGACTGCGAAATCCACCTGGTCGGCCAGGAATCCCACGACTTCTACAACCGTATGGGCATCTCCCGCCTCATACCCGGCCGGTCCGCCATGCAGGGCCTGCACCTGCTGCCCGAACAGTGGTACGAGGACCACCGCATCACGCCGTGGCTCAATACCCTTGCCACACACCTGGATCCGCGATCGCAGCGCGTCCACCTCGGCACCGGCGACGTCCTGCCCTACGACCGGCTCATCCTCGCAACGGGTGCGTCCGCCGCGCTGCCCGAGATCGCGGGACTGCACCGGCCCGGCAGCTTCGTGCTCCGCGAGGCGGGGGACGCCATGAACATCCGCGCCTACGCCCAGCAGCGGTCCTGCGTCCGCGCCGTGGTCGCGGGTGGCGGTCTGCTCGGTCTCGAGGCCGCATATGCCCTGCACCAGTTGGGATTACGCGTCACGGTGCTGGAACGCGGGTTGCGGCTGCTCGGCAAGCAGCTCGATCCGCGGGCGTCGGCCATCGTGCTGGACCACTTCACCCGGGCCGGGATCGAGGTCCGGCACCGGGCCGAGACCGCCGCGCTGACCGGCGATTCCCGGGCGGTCGCACCCGGCGGGCAGCGCGGGCCCGGCCGGGACTCCGATCCGGTCCGGTCCGTGGTCCTGAAGGACGGGACGGTCCTGCCGTGCGAGGTATTCCTCACCGCCACCGGCATCCGCCCCAATACCGACCTGGCCGCCCGCGCCGGAATCCCGGTCCGGCGAGGCATTCTCGTGGACGACCGCATGCGCACCGCCGCGCCGCACGTGTACGCGGCCGGAGACGTGGCCGAACATCGCGACCGTGTGCTCGGCCTGTGGCCCATCGCCGCCGAACAGGCGCAGGCCGCAGCGGTGAATGCGCTCGGCGGCGATCAGGTGCTGACCGCGGAGACGCCGGCCACCATCCTCAAGGGAGTCGGCCTGGAGCTGTTCAGCATCGGGCAGGTCGAGCCGGGACAGCGCGACGAGGTGATCGTGGTGGACGAATCGCCCCGGCGGTCCTATCGGCGGCTGGTCATTTCCGGCGACCGCGCGGTCGGGGCGATCGTGCTCGGCCATCACCCCACCGATGTGGCCGCCGCCCAGCAGGCCGTCCGCGCCCGGAAGGCGATACCGGGGGCGGCCCGGCACGCCCTGCAGCGAGGGGACTGGTCCGCATTGCAGTAGCGGGGTGTCCGGCTGCGCGGTAGCCAGCTCGTCGGCACTGCGACCTACGGGGCGGCCTGCGCCGTGCGATAGGTGAGAATCCGCTCGCCGATGCGCAGACTCCACCCCGCCTTCAACTCCGTCGGCCGCTGCCCCACCCGAACCCAGTCCGCCGCACCGGGAGCCGCCACGAAGGTCCCGCCCGGCGTCCCCGCGTCCCGCACGTACACCAGGCCGTTCTCGATGAAAACCCGCGCGTGCACCCGCGACACATGCCGATCCCGCGCGATCACGATGGGCGAGGCCACCGCCCGCCGCACCGCCTCGTCGATCATCGGGTCCCGCCCGATCACATACGGCCGATCCAGCGGATACACCGCGCCCTCGGTACTGGTGAGCGCCCCACCCGCCGCGGCCATGGCGGAGGTGGCGGGCGGCTGCGGACCGGCGGCGGCGCGGGTTTCCGGCTCGCCGATGTCCTCGGCGTCCGGGGTGTACGCCGCCGTCGGCGGTTGATCCTCGGGGGCGGGGCGATCTTCTCGCCGGGCCGGGCGGCCGGAATCGGGTCCGGAGTCGGCCTGCGCCTCGATCCGCACCCGCTTGTCGAGCGCCGCCGCAGGCTGATCCGAACCGGATTCACCCGCGAGCCGTGAGCCCGGAGCCAGCGTCGTGGCGGCATTGCGGGGATTCACGGGTTCGACCGCGGGCTCCGGCGGCTTGGGGGAAACCTGCTGTCCGGCAGCGGATTCCGGGCCCCGAGCCGGGATGGGTCCCGAGAAACGCGTATGGGAGGGCGTCGGGGTAGGGGCCCGGCGGGTGAGGTCGGCGACCGACGGGGACTCCGGCGGGGTCTCGGTGGCGCGCGGGGCCGTCAGTCCCGAGACCGGGGCGTGCAGCACGAAACCGCCGCCCACCACGACGCCGGCACGCAGATCGGTGTGCGGCAGTTCGCTGCCCATGCCGTCGGCGACCACTGTGAGCCGCCGCACCGGATCGCGCACGATCTCGTCGGCCCAGGTCATGGCGCGTTCGCCGGACAGCACGCGGGCGCCCTCCGGGCCGTCGACCCCGGCCGTCACCGCGCCGCGCAGCAGGATCAGGATCCCGCCCGCCGTCGGTGCGACCACACCGAAGGCCGGTGGCTGCGCGGAACTGCTGGTGAACACCGTCGCCGCCAGCCGCTGCGCAATCGCCACACCGGGATCCGCGGCGCTGGCCGCGGTCTCCGCCGCACCGATGATCCGTTCCGTGGACGGACTTTCACCGTGCAGGAGAATGACCACATTCCCGAACCTGGCGACCAGTCCTGCCCCAGATACCAACCCGACCGTCGTCGGAATTCGACCCATCCGCGCCTCCCTCTCCCGGCGCCCACAACATCGCAGCCAAGCATAGGACCGTTCCGCCGCCCGGGCATACGACCCATCCGCCGCGATGCGCGGCGACACCCGTCCACCGGTTTGCGCGAATGCCGCCCATGGCCGGGATCCGGGCGCGAGGATCGAGGCATTGTGCCGGTGCATCCGGCTCCGGCGTCACCGATGAGGACCGAACCATGAGGGGCACGATCATCAGCACCACCGCCGCCGCGATCGGCTGCGCCACGCTCGCGACCGTCGCCGGACTGGCCGCGCCCGCCGGCGCGACCGCGACCCGGGTCGGCATCGACCCGGGCATCAGCTTCGGCTCGGCCACCAACTACGGCACCGGGTGCAGCTACGACATCGACGGCATCGTCGACGACCCGGTCACCCCGGTCGTCTTCTACGACAACGGGGTTCCCTTCGCCTACGCCACTCCCTCCGGCTCGCTGGCCCAGACCCGGTGGACGCCCGTCACCGCCGGGCCGCACCGCCTGCAGGTCTGGCAGCACCGCCCCGACGGCCAGGACGTCTTCCCGTACGTCGACATCCAGGTCGGCACCGGCCTGCCGACCGGCTCCGGCTGCGGCGTCGCCAACTAGGCGCCGCGCCGCACGGAACAATTCTCTCGGCGGCGGGCCGCCCGGTCTTTCGGCGGCGGGCCGCCCGGTCTTTCGGCGGCGGGCCGCCCGGTCTTTCTGCGGCGGGCCGCCCGGTCTTTCTGCGGCGGGCCGCAAGATCTTTCGGCGGCGGGCCGCCCGGCCCTACTCGAAAGCGGCCTGCGCGGCCGGTTCCGCGGCCTTGCGATCCTCGGCGACCAGGCCGATCCGGGTGCGCCGGTCGAGCAGGTCGGAGACGTCCAGCGCACCCTCGGCCGCCACCGCGAAGGCGAATTCGGCTGCCGTGACGTCCATGCCGGGCGCCACCTCTGCCGCCAGGGCCGGATCCTGTTCCGTGAGCGCGAGCACCTCGGCGGCCTCGCTGCCGTAGCGCTCGACCAGGCGCGGCGGGGCCTGGATGGCATCGCGGGCCGCGCCGGACACCGCGCCCACCAGGGGCAGGCTGCGGGTGCGGCACGGGGCGGCGGCCAGGTGCGCGTGTGCCACCGCGGCATCTACCGCGTCCTCGGCCATCTTCCGGTAGGTGGTGAGCTTGCCGCCCACCACGGTGATGACGCCGGTGGGGGAGGTGAGCACGGCGTGCTCGCGCGAGATGTCGGCGGTGCTGTCGTCGCCGGTGCGCAGCAGCGGCCGCAGGCCCGCGAAACTGCCGCGAATATCGCTGCGGCGCAGCGGCTCCCGCAGCACCGTATTGACGGTGTCGAGCAGGAAGTCGATCTCGCCGTCGGTGGCGTGCGGGACGTCCGGCACCGGGCCGGGTGCCTCCTCGTCGGTGAGCCCCAGATAGACCCGGTTGTGCGCGGCCGGGAACGCGAAGATGAAACGACTGGTGCTGCCCGGAATCGGCACGGTCAGCGAGGCGGTGAGACCGCCGAACGCGGCGGCGTCGAACACCAGGTGCGTGCCGCGCGAGGGTCGCAGTTCGATGCTCGGATCCACCTGGTCGGCCCACACTCCGGTGGCGTTCACGACAGAACGCGCTGTCACCTCCAGGGTTTCGCCGGTCAGCGTATCGGTCAGCGTGGCCCGGTCGCCGGTGACATGCGTGGCCTCGACCCGGGTGAGGACCGTCGCGCCCTCCCGGGCGGCCGTGCGGGCGATGGCCACCACCAGTCGCGCATCGTCCACCAGTTGCCCGTCCCAGGCCAGCAGTCCGCCGCGCAGCCCGGCCCGGCGCACAGTCGGGGCCAGCCGTAGCGCCTCGGCCGCCGCCACCCGCCGCGACCGCGGCAGCACCGACGCCGACGTCCCCGCCGCCCGGCGCAGCACGTCCCCGGCCAGGAAGCCGGTCCGCACCAGGATCTTCTGTGCCGCACCGATATTCGGCAGCAGTGGCACCACCTGCGGTAGCGCCCGGGTCAGGTGCGGCGCGGTGCGGGTGAGCAGGATGTCGCGCTCCACCGCGCTCTCGTGCGCGATCCCGACCCCGCCGCTGGCCAGATACCGCAGCCCGCCGTGCACCAGCTTGGAACTCCAGCGGCTGGTGCCGAACGCGAAATCGTGCTTCTCCACCAGCACCGTCCGCAACCCGCGTGCGGCGGCATCGAGCGCCACACCCGCACCGGTGACGCCGCCACCGATGACCAGCACGTCGATGGTCGCGTCGTCACCGAGTGTCGAGAGCTCTCGCCGCCGCCGTGTCGCGTTGAGGGACGAGTCGGGCCGAGCCGTATTCGAAGTCATGGGAAGGCCTTTCGATCAGTGCCGCTGTCGGTCGTCGAGAATGCGGAGCTACTCGGTCGCCTGTGAGGTGCCGGTGGGGGTCAGGTAGCCGTGCAGGGCGTAAGCGAGTTCGGTGTCGAGGTGGTCGCCATCCAGCACCGGCGCGAAGGCGGTCGCCGACTGGACCGCGGACTGGGCCATCAGCAGCAGCATGGCGGCCAGCTGCCCGGGATCCCCGGCGCGAATCGAGTTGTCTGCCTGACCTTCTCGGATGGCGTCGGCGAACAGGTCGATGAGGGCGCGCTGATTGCGGCCCAGCCGCTCGAACACGTAGGTCAGCATGATGTCGGTATCGGCGCGGAAGATCTTGGCGAACAGGGGATTCCGGCGCATCACCGCGCCGCCGCCGACGATGGCCCCGACCAGCCGCTCGCGCGTGCTGCCCGTGCTGGGCGCGGTGTCGGCGATGATCTCGCGCAGTTCCCGCACCAGCAGGTCCGCCACCAGGGATCCGGTGTCGGGCCAGCGCCGGTACACGGTCGGCCGGCTGACGCCCGCGCGGCGGGCCACCTCGGTCAGGGTGGTGCGCCGGACGCCGAATTCGGCCACGCAGGCGCGTGCCGCGTCGAGGATGGCCCGATCGACGGCGGAGGATAGTTCGGTCGAACTCATGGTTGCCACCACCGGAGAGTAGTTCTCGTTACTGCTTGACATTCTATGTCAGACTGTAACGCATGGTCGACACACAAGCAGCTGCCGCGTCCACCGAAAACCCGGGCGAGCCGCAGGTTCGCGCGAGTATGGTGTGGGACGCCTGGGGCTCCCCATCCGGACACAAACCGCTGTCCGAGCAGATTCGGGGACTGCTCGCACAGGTATTCGGGGTGTCCGGCGAGCCGGTGACCCGTCGCGATGAGGGCGACGTGCCGCTGCGCGCCTCGGCGCTCACGCCGGAACAGCACGCCGGGCTCGTCGCGGTGGTCGGAGCCGAGCACCTGTCGATCGACCATCGCGACCGCCTGCTGCACGCCGGCGGCAAATCCACTCCCGACCTGCTGCGCCGCCGCGCCGACGGCGAGCAGGACGCGCCCGACGCCGTCATCTTCCCCGCCGATCACGACCAGGTCCTCGCGCTGCTGAAGTACTGCTCCGCCAAGGGAATCGCGGTCGTGCCCTTCGGTGGCGGCACCAGCGTGGTCGGCGGCCTGGATCCCGCGCGCGGCCGCTTCCCGGCCGTCGTCGCCCTCGACCTGCGCCGCCTCGACACCCTCACCGACGTCGATCCGATCAGCGGCACCGCCACCCTGGGCGCGGGCCTGTCCGGCCCGCAGGCCGAGGAACTGCTTGCCCGCCATGGCCTTTCGCTCGGCCACTTCCCGCAGAGCTTCGAATACGCCACCATCGGCGGCTTCGCGGCCACCCGCTCTTCGGGCCAGGCCTCGGCCGGCTACGGCCGCTTCGACGATATGATCCAGCGGCTCCGGATCGCCACGCCCGCAGGCGATCTCGACCTCGGTCGGGCCCCCGCCTCGGCCGCCGGACCCGACCTGCGCGAACTGTTCTCCGGCTCGGAGGGCACCCTCGGCATCATCACCGGCGTCACCCTGCGCGTGCACCCGGTCCCGGAAACCACCGGCTACCAAGCCTGGTCGTTCCCCGACTTCGCCACCGGCGCCAACGCGCTGCGCACCGTCATCCAGGCCGGGGCCGCCCCCACCGTCATGCGCCTGTCCGACGAGGCCGAGACCGGCCTGAACCTGGCCCGCGCCGGGGACATCGGCGGCGCGCCCGTCGGTGGCTGCCTAGCGGTCACCACCTTCGAGGGCACGGCCGCACACGTGGTCGCCCGCAGCGCCGAGGCCGCCGCCCTGCTGGCCGCCGCCGGCGGCACCGCGCTCGGCGAAGCCCCCGCCCGGGAATGGGAACACGGCCGCTTCGCCGCTCCCTACCTGCGCGACGCCCTGCTGGACGTGGGCGTGCTCTGCGAGACCCTCGAAACCGCCACCAGCTGGGCCGATCTCGCCAACCTCAAGGCGAAGGTGACCGCGGCGCTGACCGATTCGCTCACCGCCCAGGGCACCCCCGCGCTGGTCATGTGCCACATCTCGCATACCTATCCGACCGGTGCGTCGCTGTACTTCACGGTCGTCGGCAAGCAGGCCGCGGACCCGATCGCGCAGTGGGCCGTCGCCAAGCGGGCCGCGGGCGACGCCATCGTGGCCGCCGGCGGCACCATCACCCACCACCACGCGGTGGGCGCTGACCATCGGCCGTGGATGACCGACGAGATCGGCGATCTGGGTGTGCAGGTGTTGCGCGCGGTGAAGGATGCCGTCGACCCCGCCGGAATCCTCAACCCTGGGAAGCTGATTCCGTGACGACGATCCGCTCCATCGCCCTGGTGACCAATCCGCTGTCCGGTCACGGCAAGGGTGCGCTGGTCGCCGTGGAGGCGGCCAACCGCTTCGCCGCCCACGGCGTCCAGGTCACCGAGATCCGCGGCGAGTCGGCCGCCGAGAGCGAACGGCTGGTGCGCAAGGCGCTGGCCGACCCGGATGCCCGCCCCGACGCGGTGGTGGCGGCGGGCGGCGACGGACTGGTCGGCGTGGTGCTGCAGGCCCTGGTCGGCACCGGCGTCCCCCTCGGCCTGATCCCCGGCGGCACCGGCAACGACCTCGCTCGCGAACTCGGCGTCCCCGACGACACCGACGCCGCGGTGGCCACGGTCGTGGGCGGCCGGACCCGCGCCATCGATCTGGGCACCGTGGAAACCGAGGAGTCGGGCCGCGCCCTCTGGTTCGCCACCGTCACCGGTACCGGCCTCGACGCCCGAGTCACCCTGCGCGCCAACGCTCTCCGCTGGCCCAACGGCCCGATGCGCTACACCGTCGCCGCCCTGCTCGAACTCACGGGCAAGCTGGCCGTGCCCTATCGCATCGAACTGACCGGCTCACCCGACCATCCGGACGGCACCGTCCTGGAACTGGACGCGGTCATGGTCGCCGTCGGCAATACCCGCACCTACGGCGGCGGCATGCTCATCTGCCCCGACGCGCTCATCGACGACGGCCTGCTGGACCTGACCGTGGTCGGGGCCATGTCCCGGCTGGAGATGCTGCGCCTGCTCCCGACCCTGTCCTCCGGCAAGCGCATCGACCATCCGGCCGCGGTCCAGTACCAGGCCAGGGAGATCCACCTGACCGCTCCCGGCGCGCCCGCCACCGCCGACGGCGACCCGGCGGGACTGCTCCCCGCGCACTTCCGCGCCGCCCGGGGCGCCCTGGACGTGCTGGTCCCCTGACCCTCGGCGGACCGCCCGAACGGGTCGGTCGATCCGGCAAAAGCAGTGCGCCCCATGTCTTTCGGCATGGGGCGCACGTGTCGTTCGGGGTCGGACGAAGGTGGGCTGAAATTCTCACCAGACCTGAAAGATGCCCAAACCCTTCGGGCTCAGCACCACATCCACCGAGCCGTCGGGATGCGCCGCGGCCTCACCGACGATCGCTGGTATGTCCGCGAACACGGCATTGCCGTTCTGGGCGAAAGTCGAATCGGGTTGCAGCCCCACGATCACGGCATTGCGCGGCGCATACCGGTCGATCAGCGCCGGAACCGGGCTATCGGCCAAGGCCTGCGTCTCACCGTGATCGAGCTCCACCCCCGCCGCGCCGATCTGCGGAATCACGAACGGGGTTGCGGCGGAAGTGGTTCCGGCCCCGGCCGATCCGGCCAGACCGAGTCCCGCGCAGGCGGCCGCGGCAAGAGCAAAGGTTCGGACACGCATGATGACTCGCTTTCCAGCGGCGGGAGAGATGTCCTGCGGAGCTGTATCGATACTGCGGTGAACTGTGGCGGCTGGAGCCGGCTGGATAGCCAGAACACATCACCGCAGGTAACCGTGGCAAGGTTCGAGTGATTTATGACACTTCAGCTTACAAAAGTGATACAGGTCACATCACTTTACCGGATAAATGCGACAGATGGTCGGAGCGTCGACTAGGACGGGCGAGCGATGAGCAAGTGTCCGGGAATCGGCTTCTGCGGCACGAACTGCTGATCAACCGTCAGCCCCGCCCGCTCCAGCGTATCCTTCACCTCGGCTACCGGGCGGAGAGTGAATCCGTATGGGGTGAAAGGCATTTTCGCCATGGCGTCCGGGTCGCCGATGCCGATCACCAAGCGGCCCTTGGGAGCGAGGACGCGTGCCAGCTCGGTGCAGGCGCGATCCAGCTCCGGCACGAAATAGATGGTGTTGCAGGTGATCACGGCATCCAGGGCGGCGTCCGGGAACGGGAGCTCGGTGAGGGAGCCCTCGGCCAGGCGCAGGCGGTCGGACGAGACGTCGGCCGCGAACTCCGATCGGGCCCGCGCCAGCATGTCGGGGGAGAGCTCGACACCGGTCACCGTGCCGGACCCGATCCGGTCCAGTAGCAGGGTGAGCCCGATGCCCCCGCCGAATCCGATATCCGCCGCCGCGTCACCGGCGGCCACCTCGGTCGCCGCCACCGCGGCCTCGATCATCGGCCGATTACCTCGATTGAGGAACCGCGCCACACCCTTGCCCAGCAGTCCGTGCGGATTTCCCAGCTGCCCGGCGACCGTCGACATCACCCGCGAGACAATCGGATTCATGCTCGACAGGTTACCCGGCGGCCGCTGCGCCGGGGCCTCGCAATGTGCTTGTCACGACGCGAAAACAATGCGGCGGACGCAACGTCGATGCAACGAAATCTGGTCTACCCTGGCCCATTTGGGCCGGAACCTGAGAATTGCCTTTGGATCCGGGAACAAGGCCCGAAACGGCGGTAGGCTGACCGTCGAGGGCGAGGCTTCCGGTGTCCCTCATCCGTCGGAAGCCTCGCCCTTCGGCTATTCATCGCAGCCCCCTTCCGGCGGCAAATCGGGCCTAGGAAAAACCCGGTCGTTCGGCGATAATCCCAGCCCTTAGAATCGACCGGTGACCAGCGCAGCCTCTGAGAACCCGCGTAATCGTGCCGATGCCCTCCCCAAGAGCTGGAACCCCAGCGATGTCGAGGCCGACCTGTACGAGCGCTGGGTAGCCGCCGGTTACTTCACTGCCGACCCGGGCAGCGTCAAGCCCACCTACTCGATCGTGCTGCCCCCGCCGAATGTCACCGGCACCCTGCACATGGGCCACGCCCTCGACCACACCCTCATGGACCTGCTCACCCGCCGCAAGCGCATGCAGGGCTTCGAGGTGCTGTGGCTGCCCGGCATGGACCACGCGGGCATCGCCACCCAGACCGTGGTGGAGAAGCAGCTCGCCGTCGACGGCAAGACCAAGGAGGACTTCGGCCGCGAACTGTTCGTCGACAAGGTCTGGGACTGGAAGCGTGAGTCCGGCGGCCAGATCCAGGGCCAGATGCGCCGCCTCGGCGACGGCGTCGACTGGAGCCGCGACCGCTTCACCATGGACGACGGCCTGTCCCGCGCCGTGCAGACCATCTTCAAGCGCCTCTACGACGCGGGCCTCATCTACCGCGCCGAGCGCCTGGTGAACTGGTCGCCGGTGCTGCAGACCGGCATCTCCGACCTCGAGGTCGACCACAAGGAGGTCGAGGGCGAACTCGTCTCCCTGCGCTACGGCTCGCTGAACGACGACGAGCCGCACGTGATCGTGGCCACCACCCGTGTGGAGACGATGCTGGGTGACACGGCCGTCGCGGTGCATCCGGACGACGAGCGGTACCAGGCCCTCATCGGCACCACCGTCTACCACCCGATCACCGGCCGCCAGATCCCCATCGTCGCCGACGACTACGTGGACCCCGAATTCGGTTCGGGTGCGGTCAAGATCACCCCGGCGCACGACCCCAACGACTTCGAGCTCGGCCTGCGTCACAACCTGCCCATGCCCACCATCATGGACAAGACCGGCAAGATCGCCGACAGCGGAACCGAATTCGACGGCATGGACCGCTTCGAGGCCCGGCTCAAGATCCGCGAGCGGCTCGAGGCCGAGGGCCGTGTGGTCGGGCGCAAATACCCCTACATCCACCAGGTCGGCCACTCCGAGCGCTCCGGCGAACCCATCGAACCCCGGCTGTCCATGCAGTGGTGGGTGAAGGTCGAGGGCATCGCCAAGGCTGCCGGTGACGCGGTCCGCAACGGCGACGTCAAGATCCACCCGACGAGCCAGGAACCGCGCTGGTTCGAGTGGGTCGACAACATGCACGACTGGAACATCTCGCGCCAGCTGTGGTGGGGTCACCGCATCCCGATCTGGTACGGCCCCGAGGGCGAGATCGTCTGCGTCGGACCGGACGAGCAGGCCCCCGAGGGCTTCGTCCAGGACCCGGACGTGCTCGACACCTGGTTCTCCTCGGGCCTGTGGCCCTTCTCCACCATGGGCTGGCCGGACGCGACGCCCGAGCTGAGCAAGTTCTATCCGACCAGCGTGCTGGTCACCGGCTACGACATCCTCTTCTTCTGGGTCGCCCGGATGATGATGTTCGGCATGTTCGTCTCCGACGACCCGGTGCTCACCGTCGGCAAGGACCCGAACCAGAAGCAGGTCCCGTTCCAGGACGTGTTCCTGCACGGCCTGATTCGCGACGAGTTCGGCAAGAAGATGTCCAAGTCGCGCGGCAACGGCATCGACCCGCTGGACTGGATCAACGAATACGGCGCCGACGCCACCCGATTCACCCTGGCCCGCGGCGCCCAGCCCGGCGGCGACCTCTCGGTCGGCACCCCGCACGTGACGGCCTCGCGCAGCTTCATCACCAAGCTGTTCAACGCCACCAAGTTCGCGCTCATGAACGGCGCACAGCCGGGCGAGCTGCCCGCGCGCGAGACCCTCTCCGACACCGACCGCTGGATCCTGGACCGCCTCGACGAGGTCGTCACCGAAGTCGATGCGGCCCTGGACCGTTACGAGTTCAGCAAGGCCCTCGAGGGTCTGTACCACTTCGCGTGGGACGAATTCTGCAGCTGGTACCTGGAATTGGCGAAGGTGCAGTTCGCCGAGTCCGAGGAGCGCGCCACCAGTACTCGCATCGTGCTCGGCACCGTCCTGGACGCCGTGCTGCGCCTGCTGCATCCGGCCGTCCCGTTCGTCACCGAGACGCTGTGGCAGGCCCTCACCGAGGGCGCCGAGGGCGAGTCGATCGTCATCTCCGCGTGGCCGGCCGTCTCCGGCGCCACCGCCGACGCGGTTGCGGCCCGCCGGGTTTCGGACACCCAGAAGCTGATCACCGAGATCCGCCGCTTCCGCTCCGACCAGGGCCTGGCCGACAGCCAGAAGGTGGCCGCCAAGCTCAACGGCATCGACACCGCCGACCTGCTCGCCCAGCAAGAGGGAATCGCCAACCTGGCCAAGCTCACCCCGGCCGGTGACGACTTCGCCGCCACCGCCTCGCTCGAGGTGCGCCTGAGCACCGCCACGGTGACCGTCGAGATCGACACCTCCGGCACGGTCGACCTCGACGCCGAGCGCCGCCGCCTGGAGAAGGACCTCGCCGCCGCCCAGAAGGAACTGGCCGGCACCACCGGCAAGCTCGGCAACGCGGCCTTTTTGGCCAAGGCACCCGAGGACGTGGTCGCGAAGATCAAGGCGCGCAAGGAGATCGCCGAGGGCGACGTCGAGCGGATCACCGCCCGCCTCGCCGAGATCGCCAAGCTGGCGGCCCAGTGAACGACGAACCGGAACGTCAGTACGCCGAAGGCGCCCCGCTGAGCAGCGGCACCTCGCCGGTGGACCTGGCCGAGATGGCGCTGGTCGAGGCCGAACTCGACCAGCGCTGGCCGGAAACCAAGATCGAGCCGTCGCTCACCCGCATCGCGACGCTGATGGACCTGCTGGGCTCGCCCCAGCAGTCCTATCCGGCCATCCACGTCGCGGGCACCAACGGCAAGACCTCGGTCACCCGCATGATCGACTCGCTGCTCACCGCGCTGCACCGGCGCACCGGGCGCATCACCAGCCCGCACCTGCAGCTGGCCACCGAGCGCATCGCCATCGACAACGCGCCCATCACGCCCGGACGCTATGTCGAGATCTACCGCGAACTGCTGCCGTACGTGGAGATGATCGACGCGCAGTCGAAAGCCGTAGGCGGCCCGGCCATGTCGAAGTTCGAGGTGCTCACCGGGATGGCCTACGCCGCCTTCGCCGAAGCGCCGGTGGACGTGGCCGTGGTGGAAACCGGGATGGGCGGTCGCTGGGATGCGACCAATGTGATCGACGGCCAGGTCGCCGTCATCACCCCGATCGGGTTGGACCACATCGACTATCTGGGCCCCGACCTCACTTCCATCGCGGGGGAGAAGGCCGGGATCATCAAGAAGGCCCCCGCCGACGAACTCGTTCCGCGCGACACCGTCGCCGTCATCGCTCAGCAGGAACCCGAGGCCATGGAGGTGCTGCTGCGCCGCGCGGTCGAGGTCGACGCGGCCGTCGCTCGCGAAGGCGCCGAGTTCCAGGTGCTGTCGCGCCGCGTCGCCATCGGTGGCCAGATGTTGGAGCTGCAAGGGCTCGGCGGCGTCTACGACGAGATCTTCCTGCCCATGCACGGCGAGCACCAGGCCCGCAACGCGGTGCTGGCGCTAGCCGCGGTCGAGGCGTTCTTCGGCGCGGGCGCGTCCCGGCAGCTCGACATCGACGCCGTGCGAGCCGGATTCGCGGCCGCCGTCAGCCCCGGCCGGATGGAGCGCATGCGCAGCGCGCCGACCATCTTCATCGACGCCGCCCACAACCCGCACGGCGCCAAGGCCCTGGCGGCCACGCTGACCAGCGAATTCGACTTCCGCAAACTGGTCGGCGTGATCGCGGTGCTGGGCGACAAGGACGCCGGCGGCATCCTGGACGCCCTGGAACCGGTCTTCGACGAGATCGTCGTCACCGAGAACGGCTCCCCGCGCGCCCTGCCCGTCGACGATCTGGCCAACCTCGCGGTCCAGCGCTTCGGCGACGAACGGGTGGCTGTCGCCCACGACCTGGCCGACGCCATCGAGACGGCCATCGCCCTCGCCGAGGGTGGCGAGGACGGCGAACTGGTCTCCGGTGCGGGCATAGTCATCACCGGCTCGGTCGTCACCGCCGGGGCCGCCCGCAGCCTGTTCGGAAAGGATCCCGCATGACCTCCGACGCCACGCCCGACGTCCCGCCGCCCGCCACCGACCCGTGGAAGGGCCTGCGTGGCGTCATGGCCGGCACCCTGGTCCTCGAGGCCATCACCGTGCTGCTGGCGCTGCCGGTGATCGGCGCGGTCGGCGGCGGCCTGCACTGGTGGTCCATCCTCTACGTTGTCGGCCTGGCCGTGGTCATGTTCCTGGGCGCGGGTCTGCAGCGCCGGCCCTGGGCCATCCCCTTCAACCTGGCCCTGCAGGCGGCCCTGCTGCTCGGCGGCTTCATCCACCTGTCGATCCTGGTGATCGGAGTGGTCTTCGTCGCAGTCTGGGTCTTCATCCTGTTCCTGCGCTCGGATGTGCAGAAACGGATGAACGCGGGCCAGCTGCCCAGCCAGCGCATGTCCGGCGCGTGAGTTCTCGTTACCCCAGGTGACAACTGATTTCGTTGCGCCTGGGGTAACTCGTCGGGTACGCCCAGAATTGCTTCGCATCCCGACCGCCGGCACGCGAATGGGCCCGGTGACGGCTCCCGGCCGTGCGCTGGAGTTTCGGGGAGGCGGTACTGTTGCCGCGTGACTGAGCAGACGTTGGTACTCATCAAGCCCGATGGCGTGGCCCGCGGCCTCGTCGGGGAGATCATCACCCGCATCGAGCGCAAGGGTCTGAAGATCGCGGCGCTGAAGCTCGTGAACGTCTCGCCCGAGCTGGCCGCCGTGCACTACGCCGAGCATGCCGAGCGCCCGTTCTTCGGCTCGCTCATCGAATTCATCACATCCGGACCGGTGGTCGCGGCCGTGCTCGAGGGCCCGCGCGCCATCACCGCGTTCCGTCAGATCGCGGGCGGCACCGATCCGGTCGAGAAGGCCGTCCCCGGCAGCATCCGCGGCGACTACGCCCTCGAGACCCAGTACAACCTCGTGCACGGTTCCGACTCGCCCGAGTCCGCCAAGCGCGAGATCTCGCTCTGGTTCCCGGAATTCACGCTCTGAACCCGTGCGGGGCACCGCTCCCCGCACACACTCGATAGGTCCGGGGGAGACCCCGAAGGCAGAGGCAGCAGCCCGCCCCTGCGCCCCGGAAGGCAGGCGCGGGCGGGCGGCCCTCGACCGCACATCGGTCGGATGCGGCGCGGTCCGCGTGAGACTCGCGAGGCCGCTCCGGGCCGCGCGGGCACGACGCCCCGACGCGGTGTGGGATACTGGCTCTGGAAGTGACCGACGCCGGCCGTTTGCGGTCGGGGGCGATCACCTTCGATTGACACCGCGGAGCGACGGACGATCATCGCTGCCGCCGACGGCTTCCAAGACTCGGCCGCCGGGCAGGCACGCTGGATGAACGCTCGTGACACGGAGTTGAGCCAACCAACCAGGCGCCACGTGATCTGTTAGCCCGAACGACGAGATACCGGTGATAACGGGGCACGCGGCGCGAAGACTTACGATCTCGCGCCCCCGGGCGTGAGGCCAACAAGACAGCGCCCCCGCGTCGGCCGCGTCACTCCTCGGAGGAACGCGCCCGGGGGCCCCGAGGAGATTTCGTGGCCGATCAAGAGCCGCTGGAAGCATCGCAGAGCAACGGCGAAGGGGGCGCTCAGATCACCCCGGCTGCCGAACAATTGCCGGAACGGATCCGAGTGCACGCACTGGCGAAGCTGCTGGGCACCACCAGCAAACGTATTCTGGCCCACCTGACCGAGATGGGCGCGCAGGCGCGAAGCCCGCAATCGAGTCTGGACCGCACCGTCGCCGAAACCGTCCGCGACGCCTTCGGCCCGCGTGACGTCGAGATTGTCGAACCCGCCCCGGCCGGGCCCGAGCCGATCGCCGAGACCACCGTCGACGAGGCCATCGCCGCCGGTGACGACCGGGCGGCCGACGAGCTGGCCGCCGAGGAGGTGGAGGCCGTCGAGGACACCGCGCCCGTCGCGCCCGCGGTCAAGCAGACCGCCCTGTTCGCGAGCCCGTTCCAGAGCGAGCCGCAGCTCGAGGAGCCGGTCCAGTACCAGCCGGCCGCTGTGGTGGCCGCGCCGCTGTTCCAGGCGCCGGATGCCGCGGCCGCCGAGGACGCCCGCCGCCAGCGCCGTGTCGAGCGCGCCGGTCGCAAGGCCCGTGCCGAGGAGCAGGCCGCCGAGGAGCAGGAGCTCGAGGCCAAGGCCGTCACCGAGGAAACCGCGTCCGAGGAAGCCGAGGACGAGGGCGAGTGGGACGCCGACCAGGACCGCGACCAGCGCGGTGAAGGCACCTCGCGGCGTCGCCGCCGGGGCCGCCGGGGTCGCGGCCGCGGTCGTGGAGAACAGCACGGCGACAACGACACCGATGAGGCCGAGGGCGACGAGCAGCCCGAGGGCGAGGCCGACGAGTCGGCCGAATCCGCCGACACCGACGTCGCCGAGGATGAAGACGAGGGCGCGGCCGTGCCCGAGGGCTCGAGCAGCCGTCGCCGCCGTCGCCGTCGCCGCCGCAAGGGCGGAGACGACAACGAGCCCGAAGCCGCTGAAGACGATCCCCCGAACACCGTCGTGCACGAGCGCGAGCCGCGCAGCAAGCGCCGCGCCATGCAGGTGGACGAGGTGCAGGGCATCAGCGGTTCGACCCGCCTGGAGGCCAAGCGCCAGCGCCGCCGCGACGGTCGCGAGGCCGGCCGCCGGCGTCCGCCCATCCTGACCGAGTCGGAGTTCCTGGCCCGCCGCGAAGCGGTGGACCGGGTGATGGTGGTGCGCGACAAGCACTTCTCCGAGCACCCCAGCTCCACCACCCAGGTCGCGGTGCTCGAGGACAACATCCTGGTCGAGCACTTCGTGACCTCCACCGGGTCGGCGTCGATGGTCGGCAATGTGTACCTGGGCAAGGTGCAGAACGTGCTGCCGTCGATGGAGGCGGCGTTCGTCGACATCGGCCGCGGCCGCAACGGCGTGCTGTACGCGGGTGAGGTGAACTGGGAGGCCGCCGGTCTGGGCGGCAAGGAGCGCAAGATCGAGCAGGCGCTGCGGCCCGGTGACATCGTGCTGGTGCAGGTCTCGAAGGATCCGGTGGGCCACAAGGGCGCTCGCCTGACCACGCAGATCAGCCTGGCCGGTCGCTTCCTGGTGTACGTGCCGGGCGGCACCTCGACCGGTATCTCCCGCAAGCTGCCCGACACCGAGCGCAAGCGGCTCAAGGAGATCCTGCGCGACATCGTGCCGCAGGACGCGGGCGTCATCATCCGTACCGCGTCGGAGGGTGTCTCCGAGGCCGAGCTGGCCCGCGATGTGGAGCGGCTGCAGGCGACCTGGCGCACCATCGAGGAGCAGTCCAAGAACGGCTCGGGCGCGCCCAAAACCCTGTACGAAGAGCCGGACCTGCTGGTCAAGGTGGTCCGCGACCTGTTCAACGAGGACTTCTCCAAGCTGGTCATCGAGGGCGAGCGCGCCTGGACCACGGTGGAGAACTACGTCCGCACGGTCGCCCCGGACATGCTGGCCAGGGTCGAGCGCCACGAGAACAACGGCGTGGACGTGTTCGGATCCCTGCGCATCGACGAACAGCTGGCCAAGGCCCTCGACCGCAAGGTGTGGCTGCCCTCCGGCGGCACCCTGGTGATCGACCGGACGGAGGCCATGACCGTCATCGACGTCAACACCGGCAAGTTCACCGGGTCGGGCGGGTCGAATCTCGAAGAGACAGTGACCCGCAACAACCTGGAGGCGGCCGAGGAGATCGTGCGCCAGATGCGGCTGCGCGATATCGGCGGCATGATCGTCGTCGACTTCATCGACATGGTCCTGGAGTCGAACCGGGATCTGGTGCTGCGCCGCCTCACCGAGGCGCTGGGCCGGGACCGCACCCGTCACCAGGTCTCCGAGGTCACCTCGCTGGGCCTGGTCCAGATGACCCGCAAGAAGCTGGGCACCGGCCTGGTCGAGGCGTTCTCCACCACCTGCGAGACCTGCCACGGCCGCGGCATCCTGGTGCACAACTACCCCGTCGAGTCGTCGGCTCCGGCCGGGGACAGCGGCGAGGGTGTGGGCCGTCGCGAGGGTTCGCGCCGCCGCCGCAAGGACCGCAGCGCGGCCGCCGCCGAGGCCCCGGCCGTCGAGCCGGTGGCCGAGGAGAAGGCCGAGAAGCACGAGGGCAAGGCCGGGCAGGCCGCGGCCAAGCGCGCCCACCCGGTCGCCATGGCCATGGCCGCGCACGTCGCCGAGGAGGCCACGCACGCGGCGGACGAGGACGCCATCGCGGTCGCCGATGCCGCGAATGCGGTGCTGGCCGAGGGTGAATCGGTGAGCGTGGCCGATGTCGCGGCCGCCGAGTCCGTCATCGTGCGCGAGGCCGAGAACGCCGCCGCCGAGGCCGCCCTGGCCGAACGCGCGGTGGCCGAGGTCGAGACCGCTACCGAGGAGGCGGCGGTCGAGAGCGCGCCGGCCACCAACGGTACTGCGGCCGCCGCGGACACCCTCGTGGTCGAGTCCGAGCCTGTGGCAACGGAATCGCCGATCGCCGAGGCCCACGCGGCCGCCGCCGCGGTGGCCCAGCCCGGTCGTCGTCCCACCCGTCGCCGGGTGGCGCGCACGGCCTCGGCCCCGGCCGCCGACAGCCAGGGCGCGGTGTTCGTGCTCTCCAGCGCGGATCAGTCCGACAAGCCGGGCTTCAGTCTGGACGACTTGGCTCCGGCCGCGGTGCCGCCGCGGTCCCGCCCGCGTCGCCGGGCCGCGGGCCGTCCCGCCGGTGCGCCGGAGGGCGAGAACTAGCCGGCTCTCGTCAGCCAGCCGTGGCCCCGCCGAATTTCGGCGGGGCCACGGCCTTTTCGGCCGGTGACGAACACCTTGCGGTGGCGGGCGGCGGTCCGGTTTGGAGGGGGTCGGCCGTGTCCTGTAGTCTTGGTCAGTCGCTGCCCCCTGCGACGGCACTCTGTTGTGACTAGTGCTGTGAGTGGGCCCGGTTCGGTTCAGTAGAACCAAAGGCCCGAGGCGGCGGTGAAAACCACCAGACCAGTCTGCGGCGGTTTCCGGTGCGAACCGGCGACCGGCCGTGTGAGCAGAGTGCCGAGCACTTCGTGCACTCGAAGAGAAAGAAGGGCAGCCGACCGATGGCAACGTACGCGATCGTCAAGACCGGCGGAAAGCAGTACAAGGTCGCGGTCGGTGACCTGGTGAAGGTCGAGAAGATCGAGGGTGAGCCGGGCACTGCGGTGTCGCTGTCGCCGGTGCTGGTCGTTGACGGCGCCGAGCTGACCACCGATGCTGACAAGCTGGCGAAGGTTTCCGTGTCCGCCGAGGTCGTCGAACAGACCAAGGGCCCGAAGATCCGCATCCACAAGTTCAAGAACAAGACCGGCTACCACAAGCGTCAGGGCCACCGTCAGAAGCTGACGGTCCTGAAGGTCACCGGCATCAAGTAGTCCGACTTGGGGTTCGCACCCCGGCACGAGGAGTTCTGAAATGGCACATAAGAAGGGTGCATCCAGCTCGCGCAACGGTCGCGATTCGAATGCCCAGCGGCTCGGTGTGAAGCGCTTCGGCGGTCAGACCGTCAAGGCCGGCGAGATCCTGGTTCGCCAGCGCGGCACGCACTTCCACCCCGGCGTCAACGTCGGCCGTGGCGGCGACGACACGCTGTTCGCCCTCGAGGCGGGCGCGGTGCAGTTCGGCACCAAGCGTGGTCGCAAGACCGTCAACATCGTGGTTCCGGAGCCGGTGAACGCCTGACCGGCGCACCGGAGCCATTCCACACACTTCGAAGCGGGTCAGGGTGAGGAACCCTGACCCGCTTTGTGTTTTGAGACAATACGATGCAGCTCACTGATCTGTGATCGTCCGCTCTGTGATTCGCGGCTCATCTCGTTCCGGAAAGACGGAGCGGGGGAGCGAAGCGGAGGAGCGGAGGAGGGAAGAACGAGACCTTCAGGGCCGCGAACCCGCCGGAGCGAAGCGGAGGCAGAGGATACAGCATGTCCAAATTCATCGACCGTGTCGTTTTGTACGTGCGCGCGGGCAAGGGTGGGCACGGGTGTGCCTCGGTGCGGCGTGAGAAGTTCATGCCCCTGGGCGGCCCGGACGGCGGCAATGGCGGCAATGGCGGGGACGTGATCCTCGAGGTCGACCCCAATGTGCACACGTTGCTGGACTTCCACTTCCACCCGCATGCCAAGGGCGGCAACGGCAAACCCGGTGAGGGCGGCAACCGCAATGGCAAGCAGGGCGAGGGGCTGCTGCTGAAGGTACCGGACGGCACCGTAATCATGAGCACCGACGGTGAGGTGCTGGCCGACCTGATCGGGGTGGGTTCGACGTACGTGGCGGCCCAGGGCGGCCGCGGCGGGCTGGGCAATGCCGCGCTGGTGTCCAAGTCGCGCAAGGCGCCCGGTTTCGCGCTGCTCGGCGAGGACGGCCAGGAGCGCGAGCTGGTGCTCGAGCTGAAGTCGGTGGCGGATGTGGGCCTGGTGGGCTTCCCGTCGGCCGGCAAGTCGTCGCTGGTGTCCGTGCTGTCGGCGGCCAAGCCGAAGATCGCGGACTACCCGTTCACCACGCTGGTGCCGAATCTCGGTGTGGTGCAGTCGGGTGACACCACCTTCACCGTGGCCGATGTGCCCGGTCTGATCCCGGGTGCGAGCGAGGGCCGCGGCCTGGGCCTGGACTTCCTGCGCCATCTGGAGCGCTGCGCGGTGCTGGCCCATGTGGTGGACTGCGCGACGCTGGAGTCGGGCCGTGACCCGGTGTCGGATGTGGACGCGCTGGAGGCCGAGCTGGCCGCGTACCAGCCCGCGCTGGTGGGCGACGCCGGTCTGGGTGATCTGGCGGATCGCCCGCGCGTGGTCATCCTGAACAAGGCCGATATTCCGGATGCCGACGAGCTGGCCGAGTTCGTGCTGCCGGAGTTCGAGAAGCGCGGCTGGCCGGTCTTCAAGATCTCGGCGGTGAGCCGGGAAGGCTTGCGGCCGTTGACCTTCGCGCTCGCGGAGATGGTCGCCGAGTACCGGGCGGCGCACCCGAAGGCGGAGCCGAAGCGGCAGATCATCCGCCCGGTCGCCAAGGGCGACAGCGGTTTCCGGGTCATCGAGGATCCCGAGGTCGAGGGCGGCTTCATCGTCATCGGCGAGCGGCCCGAGCGGTGGGTGCACCAGACCCAGTTCGACAATGACGAGGCCGTGGGCTACCTGGCCGACCGGTTGGCCCGCCTCGGCGTCGAGGACGAGTTGGTCAAGCTCGGCGCGGAGCCGGGTGCGTCGGTCACCATCGCGGATTACTGCTTCGATTGGGAGCCTTCGATCTCCGCCGGTGTGGAGACGCTGATGACCCGCCGCGGTGTGGACCCGCGTCTGGATCAGACCGAACGCATCGGCGCCGCCGAGCGCAAGCACGCCTCGCGCGTGCGCCGCGGCCTGGTGACCGAGGACGACGAGTAATACAGTGCCGCAGGGTCGTTCGCAATGGAGCGGGCAGCCGGTGCGGTTGAGCAACGGATTCGGGTGCGACGGCGCTGCGGTGCCGCGGGCGAATTGAGGTGTGGTGCAAGTGGGTTCGGGCGGCACTCAGGTGACGGAACAGGGCGCTGGACTCGAGGAGCTCGGTGCCGGATCTGCAGAGCTCAGTGCGGCGCGGCAGGCGATCGCGTCGGCGCGCAGTGTGGTGGTGAAGATCGGCTCGTCGGCGCTGACCTCCCTGGAGGGCGGCCTGGACACCGGCCGGCTGGACCGGCTGGCCGATGCGGTCGAGGCCCGCATGCGCGCGGGATCGGATCTGGTGGTGGTGTCCTCGGGCGCCATCGGCGCGGGCATGGCCCCGCTCGGATTGTCCAAGCGCCCAAGGGATCTCGCCACCAAGCAGGCCGCCGCGAGTGTCGGGCAGCTGGCGCTGGCGCACGCCTGGGGCACCTCCTTCGCCCGCTACGATCGCGTGGTCGGCCAGGTGCTGTTGAGCGCGGGCGACTTCGGTCGTCGTGAGCCGCACCGCAACGCCCAGCGCACCCTCGACCGCCTGCGCTCACTGCACGCCATCGCGGTGGTGAACGAGAACGACACTGTCGCAACGGAAGAGATCCGGTTCGGCGACAATGACCGGCTGGCGGCGCTGGTGGCCCACCTGGTCGGCGCGGATGCCCTGATCCTGCTGTCGGATGTCGACGGCCTCTACGACGGCGATCCCCGCAAGGGTGCCGCGAACTTCATTCCCGAGGTGCGCAGCAGCGCCGACCTGGACGGCGTCATCGCCGGATCCGGTGGTGCGCTGGGCACCGGCGGCATGGCCTCGAAGCTGTCGGCGGCCCGTCTGGCCGCTGATGCCGGCGTGCCGGTACTGCTGGCCGCGGCTTCGGATGCGGCGGCGGCTCTTTCGGGCGCGACCGTGGGCACCGCCTTCGCCGCGCGTCCGGTGCGGCTCTCGGCTCGCAAGTTCTGGGTCCGGCACGCCGCCGACGCCC
The DNA here is from genome assembly GCF_040645495.1 of Nocardia sp. NPDC046763. Classification (NCBI taxonomy): domain Bacteria; kingdom Bacillati; phylum Actinomycetota; class Actinomycetes; order Mycobacteriales; family Nocardiaceae; genus Nocardia; species Nocardia sp. NPDC046763. The sequence goes on from NZ_JBEYYI010000022.1 coordinate 101,812, forward strand.
GGGGCGCGGTGCATCTGGACGCGGGCGCGGTCGCGGCCGTGTCGGAGCGCCGCCACTCGCTGCTGGCCGCGGGTATCACCGAGGTGGCGGGTCACTTCTATGCCGGTGATGTCATCGACCTGATCGCGCCCGACGGCCGGGTCGTCGCCCGCGGCGTGGCCGCCTACGACAGTGATGAGCTGGAGACCATGAAGGGTCGTTCCACCACCGCCCTCCCCGACAGCATGCAGCGCCCCGTGGTGCATGCCGACGATCTGGTGAAGGTCTAGTCACCGCCCCGGTCGAGGTTTGGTCGACGATCTGGTGAAGGTCTGGTTTCGCCCGCGGCACACGATGGCGAAGTGCCGGTTACGGGCGAATTGCATTGGGGGAGAGGCGAAGTAACGCCACGAACCGGTCGGTTGGTCCCTCGGGCGAGGGGCAGGGGGAGGGCGGGGGAAGGGCAGTGGGCGGGACGGCCCGGAGGTTCATGCTTGAGGAGCACCCGGTGCCGCATCGAGATGTGCCCTTCGCCGATAGCGGTTGCCTGGATCCGGCGCGGTCCGCCCTTGCCGCGCCGGGCTCGCGGTCCGGTGATCGCCCGCGGCTCCGGGTGCGCCGCACCGCCCGTGGAGGTAGGTATGTACGTACCGCAACCTGATAGGACACAGCTGTGGCTGGCGAGCGGCCGTGACACGAGTTTCGAGGAGAGGTTCGCCGAACGCCCACTACTGCCCGATTGGCATGAACTGCTGGCCGCCTTCTGCGGCCACATCGGTGATCAGCCCGAGGACCACGCGGTCACCCGCTGGGCCCGGGCGCTGGCCGAACTGCACCTGCAGCGGCGGGAGCAGTCCGGCAATGCGGGCGGGATCGACGAGCTACGCGCTCAACTGGTCTCGTTCATCGACGAGTGGGTGACGAGCCGGGCGCTGCCGAGGGGTGCAGCGCGGGCCGAATCCCTCGGGGCCGTGGTGGATGCCATGGCGGCCGCCCATGTGCGCGCCGTGCATCTGCTCCGAACGGCAGAGAACGTATCGGACGAACAAGTACACGCCGCCTGGTTCCTGCTGGCGCAGATGGCGGACGGCTGGACCGATCGGGCCGCAGGGGTTGTCGGCCCGAGAATCCGCCGCTCCGCCTGATGCGCCGGCGCGGCAACCGCATCCGGGTGGCGGGAGCCCCGCGCCGGGCGTGTGACCTTGCGCCGCACACGCCCCGCGGGCGCCCCACCGACCAGGCGGGCAGGCCCGATCACCACGCTGGATGGGCCTCGATCACGCAGTCGGGGGCGGCGGTCGCGGTCACCCCGGTGAGCACGAATCCGCTGCGGGAGAGCAGGTTTCCGAATTCGATCTGGGTGCGTTCCCGGCCGCCCCGGGTCTGGATCAGCATCTCCAGGTCGATGATCTTGCCCGGGTGGGGGCGGTGGTGTTGCGGCATGACCATTTCGATGATGAGCAGGCGCGCCTCGGATCCCATCCCGGCGCGGACGGTGCGCAGGATGCGTTCGGCATCCTCGTCCGACCAGTCGTGCAGAACGTGTTTGAGCAGGTAGGCGTCGGCGCCCTTGGGGACCGAGTCGAAGAAGCTGCCCGGCTCGAAGGTCAGCCGGCCGGTCAGGCCCGGCCCACCGAGCTCTTCCTCGAGGCCTTCCCGCACGCGGGGCAGGTCGAAGACGGTGCCGCGCATGGCGGGATGGTGTTGCAGGATGTCGACGAGCAGGCTGCCGCGCCCGCCGCCGATATCAACGATCGAGCCGAACCGGCCGAAGTCGAAGGCGGCCTGCAATGGCTCGTTGGACAGACTGCTGACGCTGGCCATGGCCCGGTCGAAGATCTCCCCAGCCTCGGGGTGCTTGTCGGCGAACTCGAAGAACTCCATGCCTTCCAGCTCGGGCCAGAGTGAGCCGCCGGACCGGACCGAGCCGCTGAGGTGCGTCCAGTGCTTGCGATGCAGATCGGCCCCGAAGAACAGCAGCAGATCCCGCAGCGAGACCGGCGCATCGGAACGCAGCCCCTGCGAGATGCCGGTCAGCTCGTACGCGCCGTCGCGGCGCTGGGCGAATACGCCCGCACTGATCAGCAGGCGCATGAGCCGCCGCAGCGCGTCCTCGTTCGCGCCGACCGCCGCTGCGAGGTCGGCCGGCTGCCTGGGGCCTTCGGCGAGCGCGTCGGCGATGCCCAGCTCTGCCGCCGCGCAGGTGGCCTGACTGAGATATCCGGCCGTGGTCAGTTCCAGGAGCGCGATGTGCCCGGGAACCATCCGACGATGCAGGGCGTACAGGCCGTCGCGGACCCAGGTGATGGCGCGCAGGAACGGCAAAGGTGGAGCCTTGAGTGATGCGGACGCCATGATGAACTCCCCGGGATCGTTCGGCGACTGCGGGATTTGTGTGAGCCTACGCGCTGCGGTCCTGGTGGGCAGTGGTTTCCGCGACGGCCGGGCAATCAGCCCGGCGTGGCGCGGGTCAGGCGGCGGTGAAGGCGGCGGCGTTCTCGCGGGCCCACTGTGTGAACGTGCGGCCCGGGACGCCCAGCAGGGTGTCGGTGGTGTCGGCCGGGGTCTGGGGCTGCTCTGTGGTCAGCGCCCAGATGGTCAGCAGGGCGTCCACGATGTACGGCGGCATGGTTTGCGACAGCTGCGCTCGCGCCTGCTCGGGGGTGATGGTGACGATCGGGATTTCCCGGCCGATGGCCTCCGACAGCGCAGCGATCTGCGCGCGGAAGCTGATCGCCTCTGGGCCGGTGAGACTGACTGTGCGGCCGCGCAATTCGGGGCCGGTGAGGGCGGCGACGGCGATATCGGCGATATCCAGCGGGTGGATCATGGCCAGGGCGGCGTCCGGGTAGGCGTGCTCGATGGGCTGCCCCGACGAGACGGCCGGGATCCAGCCGAAGGCATTGCTGTCGAATCCGCCGGGTCGCAGGGTGGTGGTGGCGAGAGTCGAAGCGGCGAGCGCCTTTTCGACCGCCAGGTGGCTGGCGCCGATGGGATTGGAGGCGGCGTCGGGAGAGTCGACCGCGGAGGATGACAGCAATACGACGTGCTCGACTCCGGCCTGCTCGGCGGCCCGCACGAAGGCGTCCGCGGTGCCGGGGTCGGCGTAGAGGAAGACCTGGCGCACGTTTTCCATTGCGGCGGTGAGGCTTTCGGGATCGTCGCCGCGCAGCGCGACGACCTCGATCCCGGCGGGGAGGTCGAGGGCGGACGGGTCCTTGCTGGCCGCGCGGACGGGCAGGCCCCGGGCGTGCAGGGTGGTGAGGACGGCGCGGCCGATCTGGCCGCGGGCGCCGGTGACGAGGATGGTCATGGCGTACTCCGATCGAGTGGAAATCCATGCAGATGGACAAATGCATGCTGTCATGCACACATTTGCGAGTCAACACATATGTTCTCGAATGCATGCAGATACGATGTGCTCCATGACCCAGGACGACCGCACCCCTGACGAGCTGCTCGATGCCATCGGACCGGCATTCGGCAAGCTCCGCCGCGGCGTCCTCCAGGAGGTCGAAGTCCCCATCAGCACCAGGGATTCGACCCGGGCCCTGCTGCTGGGCATGGTGCTCGGCTGCCCTCAGGGCCCCGGCCAGGACCCCCGCGACCCCGGGCAGGAGATGACGGTCGGCGGTATCGCAGCGGGTATGTGCGTCGATCCCTCGGTGGCCAGCCGCATGGTCACCGACAGCATCAAAGCGGGCTACCTGCGGCGGGTCCCCTCCCAGCTGGACGGCCGCCGGGCGGTCCTCGAGCTGAGCGAGCAGGGCCTCAAGTTCATGCGCGACTTCCGCCGCCGGCAGCGTGCCGCGTACGAGTACATCACCGCCGAATGGCCCGAACAGGACCGCCTCGACTTCGCCCGCTTGATGCTCCGCTACGTCGACGCCATCGACAATCTCAAGAACCGACGCCCACCCGCCGACGCCTGAGCTCGCGGGTGATCAGGACGGGGTGGCCAGGGCGAAGGGGAGGACCGCGGCCGCGCCCGCGGCGCGGAGCGTGCGGGCGGCCATGGTGAACGTCCATCCGGTGTCGGTCAGAGTGTCGACCAGCAGGATGGGGCCATCGATCGCGCTGAGATCCGGTGTCTCCCAGGCATTGTGGAGGGCGGCCACCCGATGGGCCGAGTTGGCGGCCGAGACCGGTGGCAGGTCGGGGCGCAGGTGGAGGACACCGAGGTCCGTTAGGCGGCCGACCTCGGCGAGGCGGGCGGCCAGTGAGCGGGTCAGGATCGGGTGGGCGCCGGCGTCCAGAGCCATGACGGCGGTGGGGCGCTGGGCCCAATTCCATTCGCGCAGCACGGTGGTGCAGGCGCGGAAGACGTCATCGGGGACCGGGGCGTCGGGGCCGTCGAGAAGCGGGCGCAGGCGCTGACCCCAGCCGAGGTTGCTGAGGCGGCCCAGGACGCGGCCGGTCTCGGGGCCGTCGGTGATCTTGCCGGACAGTGGGATTCCGAGTTTGGCCAGGCCGGTGGGCCACTGCTTGCGGGGCGCGAGATCGATGCCGGGCCGGTCCAGGCGGGTGCGGATCTCGGCCAGGTCGGTGGCGTCGACGGCGATGTCCGGGCGAGTGCCGGTGCAGTTGTCGCAGCGGCCGCAGCGGGCGTCCGAGGTGAGGCCCGGATCGTCGAGTTGCCTGCGCAGGAACGTCATCCGGCACTCGGCGGTGGACTCGTAGTCGATCATCGCCTGCTGCTCGGCCTCGCGCGCCACACTGAGCCGCTCGTAGCGTTCGGTGTCGTAGACCCAGGGCTGACCGGTGCCCAGCCAGCCGCCGCGCACCCGGCGCACCGCGCCGTCCACGTCCAGCACCTTGAGCACCATCTCCAGGCGGGAGCGGTTGAGCTCCACCAGCGGTTCCAGGGCGGCGGTGGACAGCGGCCGGTCGGTGTCGAGGGCGGCGAGCACGGACCGCACGATGTGCTCGCGCGGGAAGGCCACCGACGCGAAGTAACTCCAGATCTGCCGGTCCTCGTGGCCGGGCAGCAGCACCACCTCGGCCCGCTCGGTGCCGCGGCCCGCGCGGCCCACCTGCTGGTAGTAGGAGATGGGGGAGGAGGGCGCGCCGAGATGTACGACGAAGCCGAGATCCGGCTTGTCGAAACCCATTCCGAGCGCGGAGGTGGCGATGAGCGCCTTCACCTCGTTGTTCAGCAGCGCGGCCTCGAGGGCTTCCCGTTCGGTGGGGTCGGTTTGCCCGGTGTAGGCGGCGACGTGGTGTCCGTGCGAGTTGAGAACGTCGGCGAGATCGTGGGCCGCGGCCACCGTGAGCGTGTAGACAATGCCGGAGCCCGGCAGTTCGTGCAGCCGCCGGCTGAGCCAGGCCGTGCGCTGCACCGCGTCGGGGATGCGCGCCACCGACAGATGCAGGGACTCCCGGTCGAGGGTGCCGCGCAAAACCAATGTGTCCGTTCCGATCTGGGTCGCCACATCGGTCACCACCCGGTCGTTGGCGGTGGCCGTGGTCGCCAGTACCGGCACCTCGGATCCGAGATCGGCGATGAGCGTGCGGATCCGCCGATAGTCCGGCCGGAAGTCGTGACCCCAGTCGGACACGCAGTGTGCCTCGTCGATCACCACCAGCCCCGCGTCCGCGGCCAGCTTGGGCAGCACCGAATCGCGGAAGTCCGGATTGTTCAAGCGCTCCGGACTCACCAGCAGCACATCGACATCCCCGGCCGCCACCCGCGCGTGGATCTCGTCCCACTCGGTGACGTTCCCCGAATTGATGGTCGCCGCAACGACTCCCGCGCGTTCGGCCGCCGCGACCTGGTTGCGCATCAGGGCCAGCAGCGGCGACACGATCACCGTCGGCCCCCGTCCCTGCGCCCGCAGCAGCTTCGCCGAGATGAAGTACACCGCGGACTTGCCCCATCCGGTGCGCTGCACCACGAGTGCCCGCCGCCGCCGCACTACGAGCGCCTCGATTGCGATCCACTGATCCTCGCGCAGCCGCGCCTGCGGCCCGGCCAGCTCCCGCAGCAGCGCCTCGGCGTCCTCCCGCAGGCCGCCCGCGCGAACCGGATCCGATGCCGCCGAGCTGGGGTCGGCGGCTTCGGGCGACGGCCGGGACGTGCCGGTCGCCGTCGAGGCCGGAGGGTCGATGGCGGGCGGGGTGGCGGGGTCGGTCGAGGTCACGCGCTCCATCGTGCCCCACCGCGCCGACACCGCCTGCCCACCGCCCGGATTTTCGGCCGACTTCGCACCCTTGCGTGCCGCCCGCGCGGGCGACCTGCGCTGTCGCCGGGGCGGGCCGCCGATCAGCGCCCGGCGGCCAGGTGGGCGTCGACCAGCGTGCCGACCAGGCGATCGAGGGGAAGCCAAGGGAAGCTGGGCCGGTCCTGACGCAGCGTGATGAGGCCGTGCATGCCGGCCCAGAGGCTTTGCGCCGTGGCTTCGGGATCCGGTGCGCCCGCGGTGGCCGCGGTCTCGATCAGGAGATGAATGGTCGGGAGCCCGGGGAGTTGGCCGGCGGTGGGTTCCCAGCCGGGGGTTCCGGCGGTGCCGAACAGCACGCGGTAGTGGCCGGGATTGGCGACGCCGTAGTCGACGAACGCGTGGCACAGCGCCGAAAGACGCGCCGCGCCATCGGGTTCCGGGATGAGGGCGAGGGCGGTGAGCAGGGCGTCGCGGAGCTCGGCGAAGCGCACCGTGTAGACGGCGGTGAGGAGTTCGCGTTTGTCGGCGAAGTGTAGGTACACGCTCTGCGGGGCGACGCCGGCGGCGCGGGCGACGGCGCGCAGGGACAGCGCCTCCTGGCCGTCGAGATCTTCGAGGAGACGGCTGGCGGCGTCGACGAGTTCGTCGCGCAGGCGCGCGCCTTCGCCCCGGCGATTGCGGTGGCGGGCGGTGGTGGATCGGTCGGGCACATTGACAGGGTAACAAGACGGGCGTCTACTTACATCGTAAGTAGACGCCCGTCTTGTTAGGAAACACCATGCTCACGGTGACCCGCGTCGTCCATGCCAGCGCCCTCCTCGATTTCGGGGGAGCCCGAATCCTCACCGACCCGTGGCTGTCGGAGACCCGGTTCTATCGGCAGGGCGAGCCACGCGCCTTCGCCACCGCGACCGACCTGCCGGAGTTGTCCGGAATAGTGATCAGCCACGGCCATTACGACCACTGTGACCTCGGCGCGCTGATCTCCTATCCCGATAAATCAGTGCCATTCGCGGTGGTGCCGGGTCTTGCGATGAAGGTCCGCGCGGCCGGATTCACGAATGTGGTCGAGCTGGCGCCCTGGCAGCGCACTCACCTCGGCCCGGTCGAGGTGACGGCCGCTCCGGCCAGTCACGGCGTCCCCGAGGTGACCTTCGTGCTGCGCGCCGACGGCCACACCGTCTTCTTCGGTGCGGACACCCTGCGCATCGCCGAACTCGACGAGATCGCCCGGCGTTTCCCGGAGTTGGATCTGGCCCTGCTCCCGGTGAACGGCCTGCGCATTCGCCCGGCGCTCAACAGGCAGGTGGTCATGGACGCGGTCGAGGCTGCCGATCTGGCCCGGGTCCTGCGTCCGCGTGTGGCCGTCCCTATCCACTACGCCTTCTCCAGCGGACCTCTCGGCGACCGCCTCATGACCAAGGGTGATCGGAACGGGGCCGAGCACTTCCGTGCCGCCGCAGCGGATCTCGCCCCGGAGACAACCGTGCAATTACTCCGAACCGGACAAACGTCGGCCCTGTAAAACACCAGTGGAGACCGCGTTGGTTGCGGTGGGGTCAAGATCGCGCGGAATCCCGTGCGGGGACGGACAATAGGGTTCCGGGCACGAAGGGCGTCCCGGATGCGCAGGGAGACGCAGATGCCGGAGAAGTTTCCGTCGCCCGCGGGGTGGACTCCGCCGGGTGCAGAGTTTCGCAGTAGTGGAGGTGTTTCGCGGACGGTGACCGGCGCGCTGGTGGGGTTGATCCTGACCCCCGTCGGCATCGTCCTGGCCGCCCGCGGCGCGGCCGGGACCAGGCAGTGGACGATCCTCGGGGACTTCGCCGACCGCGTCGGCTCCACCGTCGAGATCCTCATTGCCGCGGTGGTGTTCCTGCTGGTGGCGGCCCTGGCCGCCTATTCGCCGGCGGGCACCATCATCGCCGGGCTGGTATGGGGGGTGCTGCCCGGGATCATCCATTTCATCTTCCCGGACGACACCTTCCGCCTGATCGGCGATCTGCCGGTGTCCGACGACATGCACATCGCGCTGTTCCAGTGGCTGCAAACGGGATTCCCGCTCATCGTGGGCATCCTGCTGGTGGGTGCGGGTGCGGCCGCGACCTTCCGCCGCCGCTGACCCCGATCAACCCTTCACGCACAGCACCTGCCGCAGCGTGGCGACAATGTCGACCAGGTCGGACTGCGCCGCGATGACCTGGTCGATGTCCTTGTAGGCCGCGGGGATCTCGTCGATCACCCCGGCGTCCTTGCGGGACTCCACGCCCTCGGTCTGTGCGACCAGGTCGGCCACGGTGAACTGGCGCTTGGCCGCATTGCGGCTCATCCGCCGGCCCGCGCCGTGCGCCGCCGACTGGAACGAGGCCGGATTCCCCTTGCCTCGCACCACATATGAGCGCGTGCCCATCGACCCCGGAATCAGCGCCAGGTCGCCCGCGCCCGCGCGCACCGCGCCCTTGCGGGTGACCAGCATGGGCATGCCGTCGATGACCTCCTCCGCCACATAGTTGTGGTGGCAGGAGATGGGATCGTCGAATCGCACGTCCAGACCCTCGAATTCGTCGCGCACGGCCCTGCAGACCAGGGCGAGCATGACGGCCCGGTTGCGCGCCGCGTACTCCTGCGCCCAGGTCAGGTCATGCCGGTAGGCGTCCATTTCCGGTGTTCCGGACAGGAATACCGCCAGGTCGCGATCCGGCAGATCCGCATTGTGCGGCAGTTTGCGGGCCGCGGCCATGTGCCGCTCGGCGAGTTCCTTGCCGATATTGCGGCTTCCGGAGTGCAGCAGGATCCAGACTCGCTGCTCGGTGTCGATGCACAGCTCCTGGAAGTGGTTGCCGCCGCCCAGCGTTCCCATCTGCTTGTGTGCCTTGGACTCGCGTGCGTGCACGGCCGGATCCAGCGAATCGAACGTCTTCCAGAAGCGCTCCCACCCCGCGCGCAGGGTGGTGCCCGCCGCGCGCTGACCGAAAACCTCTGCGTTCAACCGGTTCACGTTCACCGGGTCGTGGTGGGCCGCGAACCCCACCGGCAGGACCGCCTCGATCCGTGACCGCAGCGAGTGCAGGTTGTCGGGCAGATCGGCCGCGGTCAGCGAGGTGAGCACGGCCTCCATTCCGCAACCGATGTCCACGCCGACCGCCGCGGGCGCGACCGCGTCCTTCATGGCGATGACCGAGCCGACCGTCGCGCCCTTGCCCAGGTGCACGTCCGGCATCACCCGTACCCCGTATACCCACTTCAGTTGCGCGATGTTGCGCAGCTGCTGCAGCGCGGCCGGTTCGACCTCGTGCTCGTGGGCCCACATGAGCGTCTGCGCCCGAGTACCGCGCAGCTCGACGGGAAACATGGGACTGTCCTTCCTCTCGACTGCCGTCCACGGTAGGTCCACTTCCCGTCCCAGTGCACCTATTTATCCGGCGGTCAGGGTTCGACGAAGTCGGCGGCCAGGCCGCACAGTTTCCAGGAGCCGGCGCGGCGGACCATGGTTCCGGTGTAGTCGACGTCCTTGAAATAGCTGCGGTATTTCTCGGGGACGTTTGTGAAGGTTTCGTGGAATGCGAAGGTGGCGGAGTTCGGGTCGGTTTGGGTGACTCCGGTGACGGTATTCGTGTAGCCGGCGTTCTTCACCTCCGCACCGAGTGATTTGTCGAATTGCGGGGTGTATTGGAAAACGATTTCGTCGATGGCGTCGGGGGTTTCGGGGCAGACCAGGGAACGGAAGCCCTCCCAGTCGCGGGCATTGGAGGTGGCGGCGACGGCTGTGGCGGCATTCACCAATTCCGGGTCGAGGGTGGTCGGATCGCCGGGAGTGACCGTTTTATCCGGCGCATTGAACACCACCGGGGCCGGCAGCGGTTGGTATCCACTTGCGGTGAGATGGGTATCCATGGCGCGCCGCCAGCTGCCGTCGTCGATCATCATGCGGATGACCGCGGTGATGCGGCTCTGCAATTCGAGATCGCCCTTGTGCACGCCGACCCCGTAGCGCTCGCGCGTGAAGCGGTGCCCGACCACACGCAGCACGCCCGGGTGTTCGTGGGCGTATCCGGCGAGGATGACATCGTCGGTGGTGACGGCGTCGATGGTGCCCGCGATCAGGTCGGCGACGCACTGCGCGTAGGTGTCGCGGGTGGTGAGCTGCACGTTCTGGGCGAAGCCGCGCCGGATCTTGTCCGCGGAGGTGGAGCCCTCGGCGGTGCAGACGGTGCGTCCGTCCAGGTCCTCGGGCTGGTCGATGGCGCGTTCGCCCTGCCGCACCAGCAGGTCCTGCCCGGCCAGCAGGTAGGGCCCGGCGAAGGAGACCAGCTGCTGGCGGGCGGCGGTGATGGAGTAGGAGCCGACGATGAAATCGACTGCGCCCGAGTTCAACAGGTCCTCGCGCTCATCGGAGCGAGCCTCGCGCCAGGTGATGTGATCGGGGGTGACGCCGAGCTTGCCGGCGATGTAGACGGCGGTGTCGACATCGAAGCCGTAGAGTTTGCCGTCGGGTCCCCTGACCGCCAGCCCGGGTTGATCGGATTTGATGCCGATGGTCAGCGTCCGCGGTGGCGGCGCATCGTCGGGTTTCGGGGTGGTACCGCAGGCTGCCAGTGCCAGTCCAGCCGTAACCGCGACGGCGCGGATCGCACGCTTCATCGAATCCGATCTCCTGTCGTCAACTCGTGCGGATGAAAGTCGAAGAACAGCCCCGGGCCGAGGTGCGGAGAGCAACCGGTCGGCACATGGTGCATCAAAGCATCCGAGTTGAGAAAACGTGCGGACATCGCCGAACTGGACGCGCGATTCGCCCGCGCTTCAGTTAATTCCGCAATATTTCAGCGATTATTGCTCCAGATTTGCGAATGGCCCGTAGCACGCTGCCGCGGGCCGTTCGCGAACTCGGGACGATCGGGAGGCCCGACGATATCGTGCGGCTGCGGGGTGGAGGAGAGACGGCCGGGAAGGACTCCATCTTGATGTACTCGGCGAATTTCGGGTGCTCGGGTCGGAGATCGTCTGCAGCGGACCGGCATTGGCCTCGAATCCCCGGACAGGCCGGTCTCCGCTGGTTCCGGCCGGTCAGCGCGGGGTGCGCAATCCGTCGGTCATCACCGCGAAGGTGCGCTCGCGCAGTCCCGGGGTTGCGCCCGCGTCGTGTGCGGCGAGGAAGATGCCCTTGATGATGGTGAGCAGGTCGCCGACGCTGATGTCGGGCCGCACCGCGCCCGCCTGCTGGGCGCGGGAGAGCAGTGCCGCCAGCGCTGCTTCGAGGTCGCGCGAGACCGTGTGCGGGTATTCACCGCCGGTGGCGCGCAACGCATCCGCGAGGTCGCGCTTGACGCCGCCCTGCAGGACCAGCTTCTCCAGGAATTCGAAGAACGCCGTCCCCGGATCGTCGGCGGTGGTCAGGTCGCGGGCGTGTGCGGTGATCTTCTCGACCTGATCCAGGATGGCGGCCTCGAAAAGCGCCTCCTTGGTGGGGAAGTGGCGGTATACCGTGCCCGCCCCGACACCGGCCCGCCGGGCGATCTCGTCCAGTGGCACCGAAAGGCCTTCGGCGGCAAAGGCTTCCTGGGCAGCGGCCAGCACCCGCTCGCGATTGCGGCGCGCATCGGCGCGCAGGGGTCGATCCGTCACTCCGACAGCCTACCCACCCGTTGACAAGCGGGGCGCACGCCCCGAATACTAATCGGGTCCAACGTTCCGTTTTTGGAGGCAGTCGTGACCACTTCCGTAGAAACCCCTCGTGACCTTGTCGAACAGCTGTTTCAGAGCCTGCCCTCGCGCGATGCCGACCGGTTCGTCTCGCTCTTCGATCCGGATGCCGTGTTCGAGATCCCGTTCCTGATTCCCGGCGAGCCCACCCGCATCGAGGGCCGGGAGGCGATCCGTGAGTACCTGGCCTCCCGCTGGTCGGGCATGCCGAGTCTGGAGCTGCACGGCATCCGTCCGGTCGTTCACGAGACCGGCGATCCGGAGCTGTTCATCACCGAGGTCGATATCGACATCACCCGACCCGGACAGCCGCGGGCCTGGGTCCGCAGCTCCGTCAATGTGATTCGGGTGCAGAACGGCCTGGTCACGCTCTTCCGCGACTACATGGACACCGGTCGGATCCTGACCATGCGGCAGGAGCTGCAGGGGTGAGGGTGTGACTTCGATTACCCACCCGATCGTCGACGAACAGTTAGTGCATTAACTATTATTGCCCTAACCAAGACGATCGAGGAGGGCTGAGCGGTGGAGTTGGAGGTCGAAGACCCGCTGCGGCTGGACCGGCAGGTGTGCTTCGCGCTGGCGGTGGCCAATCGGGCGGTGCTGGCGGTCTATCGGCCGCTGCTCGAGCCCATGGGTCTGACGCATCCGCAGTATCTGGTGATGCTGGCGCTGTGGGGTGAGGCGCCGATGTCGGTCAAGGACATCGGCGAGGCCATCCAACTCGACTCGCCGACGCTCTCGCCGCTGCTGAAGCGGCTGGAGACGGCCGGGCTCATCACTCGCCGGCGCGACAGCCACGACGAGCGCAATCTGGTCGTGGATCTGACCGACGCCGGGCGGGAATTGCGCACGGAGGCGGAGAGGATTCCGCCGGCGGTGGTGGCTCGGTTGGGGGTGAGCCTGGCGGATCTCGAGGAGCTGCGCGAGGTGCTGAACCGGGTCAACACCGCGGCGCGGCGGTCGGTCTTGGCGGATGGCGAGCAGGCCGGATCAACGAAGGGAAACCGGAAATGAAGCGCCCCAACCCTGTTCAGTGGCTCGGCTATTCGTGCGGGCACGTGCTGCCCGAAGATCTGCACGAGTGGGTGCGCAACGACCTCACCGGACCCTGGGCGGTGCCGCGGCACATCGTGCGGCAGCTGGTGCCGCTGGTCCCGGTGTTCGCGCTGGCCTTCCTGCTGCCGGGTGAGCTGTGGCTGAAGCTGGCGGTGATCCTGCTGGGCCTGCTGCTGGCGCTGTTCTACATCGTGGCCTACATGCCGATGAACCGGGCGCACCGGTTGGTGAAGCACGGCTTCCCCGAGGACCTGGAGAATCCGGTGCGGGCTGCCCGCCGGGCCGCCGAACGGGCGGCGTACGAGGCCCAGTACCCGCACTGAGCCTCGAAAACCGGTGCTACTGCCCGCTTTCGGTGCAGGTGCTGGCAACGACGTGGGCGGCGCGGGGTTGCGCGCTGCCCAGGTCGGGGAATGGGGGAGCGCTCTGGCCGAGCCCGGTCACGGCGTTCTGTTCGGCCTCGTCGAGGCTTGCGCCCTGGGCCCAGCCCCAGGTGCCGTCCGCGCCCTGGGCGACCGCGCCGCAGCCGCCGGTGAAGCGGAGCACGATCTCACAGTCGTAGCTGGCGCAGTCGTGGATCGCGGCGGCGTCGGCGGTGACCTTGTTGGTGCCGATGTCGGCGACCGCGGCGTTCCTCAGCCGGGACAGCGCGAGTGTGCCGAAGGATTGGGGTGCGGCCCCGGCGGATCCCGCCAGGGCCGCGGTGAGGGTGATGGCCGCGGTGAGAGCGGCTGCCCCCGTGGCGAATCGGGCATGATTCGTCGCCGAGGGAATAAGGCGTGCGACCGGCAAGAGAATTCCTGACGTTTCAGATATGTGAACGCAGGTGATGCTAACCGGTCGGCCCGTGAACCAACGGGGAATTTTCAGACGACGGGTGTGCGGGCCAGCGCCCGGCGCAGCGCGGTGAACGCGGTCGCATTGGCGCGCTGGGTTTCTCGCAGATGGAAGGCCATCGACATGAACCCGTGCACGGTGCCGTTCCAGCGGTGGATCTCGGTCTCGACGCCCGCCTCGCGCAGCCGCTGCCCGTAGGCCTCGCCCTCGTCGCGCAGCGGATCGAATTCGGCGGTGGCGATGTGGGCGGGCGGGAGTCCGGTCAGGTCCGCGATGGTGGGATTGGCGTACGGTTCGGACTTCTCGGTGTCCGAGACCAGGTACTGCTCCCAGTACCACCGCATGTGTGCCGCGGTGGTGAAGTAGCCCTCGGCGTTCTCGGTGTAGGACGGGCGATCGCAGTTCGGGTCCAGCATTGGGTACATGAGCAGCTGGAAGGCGATGTCGGGACCGCCGTTGTCGCGCGCGGTGAGGGCGGCGACGGTGGCGAGATTGCCGCCCGCGCTGTCCCCGGCCACCGCGATGCGATCGGGATCCCCGCCGAGCGATTCGGCGTGGTCGGCGACCCAGCACAGGACGGCGTAGGCGTCGTCGGCCGCGGCCGGGAAGCGGGCCTCCGGGGCGCGGCGGTAGTCGACCGAGACCACGATGACCCCGGCCTCATTGGCCATGGTGCGGCAGAATCGATCGTGGGAGTCCAGGCCGCACAGCACGAATCCGCCACCGTGGTAGAAGACCACCACGGCCGGAACGGGTTCGGCGTCCAGCGGCCGATACAGGCGCACCGGCACCTCCGGCGCGTCTTCCGGCCCCGGCACCAGCCATTCCTCCACTCCCGCAACGGGAATCGGTTCGACGGCGGCGGCGGGGCGGGCGGCCAGGAAGGCCCGCGCTTCGGCGGCGTCGAGCACCTCGGTGCCCAGCGCCGGGAACGCCGCGGTGGCGGCGTCGACGAAGGTCTGCCATTCGGGGGACAGGGTCATTGCGGGCCTTCCTGGATCGCGCTGTCTTACTGCATGTTCCGCGGGATGAACTTGCCCGCGGCGAGACCGCCGTCGACGGTCACCTCGGCGCCGGTGACGTAGGCGGAGGCGTCGGAGGCGAGGAAGGCGACCAGTTCGGCGACCTCCTCGGGCACGCCGGTGCGCTCCAGCGGCAGGGTCGGGAAGCTGCCGGGGCCGGTGGTCAGGTAGGGCACCATCGGGGTGGCGATGGGGCCGGGATGCACGGAGTTGACCCGGATCTGGGCCGGGCCCAGCTCCAGGGCGGCGATCTTGGACAGGCCGCGCAGGCCCCACTTGGAGGAGCCGTAGGCGCTGTGGTTCATCAGGCCCTCGAGCCCGGCCTGCGAGGAGATGTTCACGATGGAGCCGCCGCCGGCCGCGGTCATGGCGGGCAGCACGGCCTTGATGCCGTGGAAGGCGCCGACCAGGTTGACCTTCAGAATCCGTTCCAGCTCTTCGGCGGTGGTCTCGGTGAGCGGCTTCATGATGTAGATGGCCGCATTGTTCACCAGCACGTCCAGCTTGCCGAAGGTGTCCACGGCGACCTTGACCGCGGCGTCCCAGCTTTCGGCGTCGGTGACGTCGTGGCGCACGAAACGTGCGGCGTCGCCGAGGGATTCGGCGAGCTCCTTGCCCTCGGTCTCGAGCACGTCGGTGATGACCACCTTGGCGCCGCGTTCCACGAAAAGTCGCGCCTCGGCCGCACCCTGGCCGCGGGCGGCGCCGGTGATAAGGGCGACTTTTCCTGTCAGATCAGCCATTTCGACTTCTTTCTGTGTCATCTACTTGTCGGTCGTCTATTGGTTACGGAAGTGGGGGATGACCTTCTCGCCCCACTGACGGATGGTTTCCAGGCACGCCTCCTGGGGCACGGTGCCCATCTGGATCAGGCACAGGATCTCGTCGGCCCCGGCCTGCTGGAGTCGTTCGACGTAGGCGATGGCGTCGTCGGCGGTGCCGTAGGCGTGCTCGGTATTGAAGATGGCGGTGGATCCGGTCTTCACCGGAATCTTGGCCTCGTGCAGGTAGGCGACGTGTTCGTCGGCGACCTGCTTCATCTTGGCGATCTCGTCGACGGCCGGGTCCACGGCCTCGTCGGGGACCGGGCCCGCGCCGTAGTAGTACTTGATGGACTGGGCGAAGAAGCGCTGGCCGCGTGCGCCGATCTGCTGCGCCTTCTCCCGATCGTCGAGGACGATGGTCGGGCACAGCGCCGCGAAATGATCGTTGACCACGGTGGAGACGAAGCGTTCGCCGGTGCGGGCCGCGATGGCCTCGTCGTAGATGCCCCGCAGTTCGGCGATCTCCTCGATGCCCGCGAAACCCAGGACCAGCGCGCCGATTCCGTACTCGGCGGCCAGCTTCAGGGTGTCCTTCTTGGTGCAGGCCATGAACAGCGGGGGATGCGGGCGCTGCACCGGGCGCGGCAGCAGGTGGTGGGGGTCGATGTCCAAAAGCTCGCCGTGGTACTCGAATTCGCCCTCGGGGTCCTGCCAGGCCGCCGCGATCATGCGCAGCGATTCCTCGACCTCCTGATAGGTGCGGTCGGGATCGACTCCGCACATGGAGGTTTCGACCGCGGTCGCACCGCGGCCGGCCCCCAGGTTCAGGCGGCCGCCGGAGAGCACGTCGAGCATGGCCGCGCGTTCGGCGGCGCGCACCGGATGATTGAAGCCGAACGGCATGCACACCACGCCGTGCCCGATGCGCACCCGCGAGGTCTTGGCGGCCACCCAGGTCAGGAAGATCTCCGGCGCGCTCATGTGTGCGTACCACTTGAGCCCGTGGTGCTCGACCGCCCACACCGCGTCGAAGCCGAGCTGATCCGCGAGCACGGCCTGATCGACGCAATCGCGCAGGACCTGGGCCTCGTGCGCGGCGGTGGGGTCGGTCATCTGCGCTTCGAAGATCATCGAGAACTTCATCCGGGGCTCCTTGCCGCGACGCTTCGTCACCCGTCCGGGCGCTTATGCCTAACCGGAATACAACTGCACCCATAGCCTCAGGTCATGGGTCTGTCTCAGTGGCCGGGACCACATCGTGCCGGGGTTCCGCATCGGGACTTAGCGTCGGTTGACGAGCAGCGGAAGGGATGGAATCGGTGGGACAGCTGGACGGCAAGGTGGCGCTGGTGACGGGTGGCGCCCGGGGCATGGGAGCGGAGCACGTGCGCCGCTTCGTGGCCGAGGGCGCCAAGGTCGTGTTCGGTGATGTGCTGGACGATGAGGGCAAGGCGTTGGCCGCGGAACTCGGCGCCGCCGTCCACTACGTGCACCACGACATCACCAGTGAAAGTGACTGGCAGGCAGCGGTTTCCGTGGCGACCACCATGTTCGGCAAGCTGGATGTGCTCATCAACAATGCCGGCATCCTGCGGTTCAAGCGCATCGTGGAGATGAGCCTGGACGAGTTCAACACCATCATGAACATCAACGTCACCGGCGCTTTCCTCGGCATCAAGACGGCCGCGCCCGCGCTCACCGCCGCCGGCGGCGGGTCCATCGTGAACGTGTCCTCGGTCGAGGGCTTCGTCGGTGCGGCCGGTCTCTCCGCTTACAGCGCGAGCAAATTCGCGCTGCGCGGGCTCACCAAGTCCGCCGCCCGGGAACTGGGGCACTCGGGTATCCGGGTGAACTCGATTCATCCCGGCGGCATCGCCACCCCCATGACCGCGTCCGTCGCGGGCGCGTCCGGGGTGGACGGCAACACCTTCTTCTCCGAATTGCCCATTCCGCGCTGGGGTCAGCCGGTCGAGGTCTCCGAGGTGGCCCTGTTCCTGGCCTCGGACGCCTCGAGCTATTGCACCGGAGGCGAATTCGTCGTCGACGGCGGCATGCTGACCAGCTGCGGCTACTAAGGAACGAGATTCATGGAATTCGAATTCGACGTCGTTGTGGTGGGTTCCGGCGCGGCGGGCATGACCGCCGCGCTGACCGCCGCCTACCGGGGCCTGTCGGTGACCCTCATCGAGAAGAGTCGCCTGTTCGGCGGGTCCACCGCGCGCTCCGGCGGCGGCATCTGGGTGCCCAACAACCCGGTGCTGCAGGCCGCGGGTGTGCCGGACAGCCCCGAGCTGGCCCGGACCTACCTGAAAGCCGTTGTCGGCGACCGGGTTCCGGAGGCCAAGCAGCGCGCGTTCCTGGAGCAGGGTCCGGAGATGTTCCGCTACATCGGCGCTCGCTCCAAGCACTGGGACTTCGCCTACGACCGCGGCTACTCCGACTACCACCCGGAGTTCCCGGGCGGTCTGGCACAGGGCCGCAGCATCGAGCCCAAGCCGATCGACGGCCGCCTGCTCGGCGGGGATCTGCACAAGATCAACCAGCCGACCATGTCCGCACCCAAGGGCATCGCCATCACGGTCAAGGACTTCCACGACCTGAACATGATCGCGCGCACCTGGACCGGCAAGAAGACCGCCATGAAGGTCGGTGCGCAGACCGCGCTCAACCTGATCAAGGGCGCCAAGCCGCTCAGCCTGGGTAAGGCCCTGGCGGCCCGGCTGTGGCTGTCGCTGCGCGACGCGGGCGTGCCGGTGTGGCTGAACACGCCGCTCACCGACCTGATCGTCGAGGGCGACACCGTGGTCGGCCTTCGCGCCGAGCACGAGGGCCGTCCGGTCACCATCAAGGCGCGCCGCGGCGTGGTGCTGGCGGCGGGCGGCTTCGAGCACAACCTGGAGATGCGCAAGCAGTACATCGACGGGCCACAGAACACCGGCTGGACCGTCGGCGCGACCGAGAATGTCGGCGAGGGCATCGTGGCGGGCCAGAAGGCCGGCGCCGCAGTGGATCTCATGGACGACGCCTGGTGGGGTCCGTCCGTGCGCAACCCCGACGGCCCGCCGTTCTTCATGCTGGCCGAGCGCTCGCAGCCGGGCGCGATCGTGGTCAATGCCAAGGGCGAGCGCTTCGTCAACGAGTCCGCGCCGTATGTGAACGTCGTGCACACCATGTACGAGGAGGAGAAGAAGGTGCCGGGCAGTATTCCAGCGCACTTCATCTTCGACCAGAACTTCCGCGACCGGTACCTGTTCCTGGGCAACTTCCCCAAGCGGCCGCTGCCCCAGAAGTACTTCGACGCGGGAATCATCAAGCAGGCTGACACCCTGGCCGAGCTGGCGGACAAACTGGGCATCCCGGCGAACAAGTTGGCGGCGACCGTCGAGCGCTTCAACGTTTTCGCTCGCAAGGGCCGTGACGAGGACTTCCTGCGCGGCGACTCGGCCTACGACCGCTACTACGGCGACCCGACCGTCCAGCCCAACCCGACCCTGGCCCCGCTCGAGCGCGGCCCGTTCTACGCGGTCGAGATGGTGCCGGGCGACCTGGGCACCAAGGGCGGCCTGGTCACCGACGAGCACGCCCGGGTGCTGAACGACCAGGGCGAGGTCATCCACGGCCTGTACGCGGCGGGCAACAACTCCGCCGCCGTCATGGGCAACGACTACGCCGGCGCGGGCGCCACCATCGGACCCGCCATGGTGTTCGGCTATATCGCGGCCAATCACCTGGCCGACGCGGAATCCGAAGCGGCACAGGAGAACTGACATGGGACGGGTTGATTCGAAGGTCGTCGTCGTCACCGGCGGTGCGCGCGGCATGGGGGCGGCCTTCGCCCGCAAGCTCGCAGCCGAGGGCGCGCGGGTGGTGATCACCGACGTGCTCACCGAGGCCGGCGAGGCCGTCGCGGCCGAAATCGGTGACGCCGCACGGTTCTTCCCGCTCGACGTGACCGACGAGGCGGCCTGGAACGACGTGGTCGCGCAGACCGAGGCCGCGTTCGGCCCGGTCTCGGGCCTGGTCAACAATGCGGGCATCGTGCACGTCGACCCGATCGAGAAGCTCTCGGAGGCCGACTACCGCAAGGTGATCGACGTCAACCAGGTCGGGGTGTTCCTGGGTATGAAGGCTGTGATCGGGTCCATGCGCCGGGCCGGGGTGGGTTCCATTGTGAACATCTCCTCGACCGGTGGCCTGATCGGCTACTCCAACATCCTGGGTTACGTGGCCTCCAAGTGGGCCGTGCGCGGCATGACCAAAACGGCCGCACAGGAATTCGCGGCCGACAATGTCCGCGTCAACTCTGTGCACCCGGGCATCGTGGCGACCGAGATGGTCGCGGCCTCCGAGCGGTCGGCGAACATCGCGGCCAATCAGCCCATCGCCCGCCCGGCCACCCCCGAGGAACTCGCCAACATGGTGCTGTTCCTCATCTCCGACGACTCCTCCTACAGCACCGGCGCGGAATTCATCGCGGACGGCGGCTTCACCACCCAGTAACAACTCCGCTGCGAGACAAGGAAACACCCATGAAGGACTTCCACGGCAAAGTCGCCGTAATCACCGGTGCGGGAGCGGGCATCGGCCGGGCGCTGGCCCTGGAGCTGGCCCGGAACGGGGCGCAGCTGGCCCTGTCCGGGCGCAATCTCGACAATGTCGCGGAGACCGTGGCGCTGTGCGAGAAGGAGGGCGCCAAGGCCCGTGCCTACAAGCTGGATGTGACCGATCGGGCGGCCGTATACGCGCACGCCGATGAGGTGGTCGCGGATTTCGGCAAGGTCAATGTCGTCATCAACAATGCGGGCGTCTCGCTGACCGCCAATATCGAGGAAGTCTCCTGGGAAGACCTGGAGTGGATCTTCGGCATCAACTACTGGGGCACCCTGCACGGCGTGAAGGCGTTCCTGCCGCACGTGATCGCCTCCGGTGACGGGCACATCGCCAATGTCTCCAGCATGTTCGGCCTGGTGGCCTGCCCCAGCCAGGGCGGCTACAGCTCCTCCAAGTACGCCATGCACGCCATCAGCGACGCCCTGCGCCAGGAGATGATCATCGCCGGCCACAACGTGGGCGTCTCCAGCATCCACCCCGGCATGATCAAGACCGAGATCGCCTGGAAGGCCCGCGCCGCCGCCACCCGCGACCGCGACGACCTGGCCGCCAACTTCGACCGCCTGGCCCAGACCAGCCCCGAGGACTGCGCCAGGACCATCGTCAACGGCATCCGGAAGAACAAGCCGCTCATCCTGATCGGCAAGGACGCCAAGGCCATGAACATCATGCGCCGCCTGCTCGGCTCGGGCTACATGAAGCCCCTCACCGCCCAGATGCGCAAGGAAATCTGACCACTCTCGGAGCTCCCGTGCGCCGGTGCGTTCCGCACCGGCGCACGGACCGAGGGATGGTGAGTGGTGCCGTTGTCCGCTGCCGATCGGCCCGGCTGCTCGGCCCTGCGCCGGGCGGTTTGTCGCCGACCTCCGAGCGATAGCGGCGAGCAGTTCGCCATTGCCGCCGCGGCCCGCCGCCGCGTCGGCCGGCCCTGTCCGGCCGCGCCCGCTTCAGCCCTGCGCCGTACGGTGCGGGGCCAGCTGCCGTTGCCTGAATTGACCGCTCTGACCTGGGATTTCGTGGGTCTCGGTGACCGGGACCGGACTGATTTGTGACCCCGCTAACACGCCACGATCGAGGGGTGGCCCAGTGGCGGGTCGTACCCGGAAGGACGGAGGCGGCCGATGCGCATCGGCATGCTCATGCCATATCTCGAGGGTCTCGTGACCTCGGGCGGATTTCTGCGGGAGTTCGCGGCGGCGGCGGAGGAATGCGGGCTGGAGTCGATCTGGACCGTGGAACACGTTGTGGTGGCCCAGGATTACGAGCCGCTGTATCCGTATTCGCCCGATGGGCGGATGCCGGGCGGGGATCTCGGGGTGCCGATGACGGATCCGCTGGAGACGCTGGCGTTCGTGGCGGCGGCGTCGAGCACCCTGAAGCTGGGCACCGCCATGGTGGTGGCGCCGCTGCACAGCCCGGTGGTGCTGGCGAAGCGGGCGGCCACCATCGATCGGCAGTCGGGCGGGCGGTTGCTGCTCGGGCTCGGAATCGGCTGGCAGAAAGAGGAATACGCGGCGATCGGGGTGCCGTTCGAGGATCGCGGCGGACGCCTGGACGACTGCATCGGGGCCATGCGGGCGCTGTGGACGGAGTCCCCGGCCGCCTATCAGGGCAAGCATGTGTCGTTCGAGAAGCAGTTCTGCCTGCCGCAGCCCGAACGGTCGATCCCGATCGTGCTGGGCGGCAACAGTGCTCCGGCGGTGCGGCGCGCGGCCCGGGTCGGAGACGGCTGGTTCCCGTACACCATCTCGTCGGAGGATTTCGCGCGCGGCGCGGATCGGATTCGTGAATTGTCGCGGGAGGCAGGACGTGCCGAGGACGCGGTCGAGATGACCATCTGGCCGGGCTCCTTCGATTTCACGCGCGAGTTCGACCCCGGCTACGTGCGCCCCTACGTCGCGGCGGGTGCGAGCCGCGTCGTGCTGACCCCGCCCATGTTCGGCCCGGAGTCCCTGCTCAACGGCGTGGAAAACCTTGTGGCCTATGTGGATCGGTATCGCAACGAGGTGGAGGCGAAGCTGTGAACCCCGCGACGGCTGTCCGCGTTGTCGACCGCATCGTCCTGCCCGCAGACCGCGCCGAGGACTGGCTGACCCGCTGGCGCAGCGATTATCTGCCCGGGGCCACCGCCCGCGGACTGCGATCGCCCCAGGTGCTGCGCGAGCACACCGGCGCGGATTCGATTGCCGTGCAGATCATCTGGGAACTGCGTGGCATCTACGACTTCTACGGCATGCGGGGTGCGGCCGCCGCAGATCCCGCCGTCTCGGCCTTCTGGTCGGACACCGACGCCGTCGCGCTGACGCGGGAGCGGCACGTCCTGGCGGTACAGGAGGAACTGTCATGAGCCGCTGGGTGATTCTCACCGCCCCGCCCGCCGGAGACGACGCGGACGGGCAGCTCGCCGCGCAGGCCACGGTGGCGACCGCGACACCCGGGGTCACGCACTGTTCGGCCGGTGTCGATCTGCCCGGCAGTACGGGCGGACTCGGCGCGGTCTGGGACCTGGCCGCCGACTCGGCGCCCGCGACGGTCCTGCCCGGCCTGTCCGCCGCCGCCGATGTGGTGCCGCTGGCCCCGGTGAACGCCCGCCTGGTGCGGCTGGATTCGTCGCGTCGCATCAAACGCACCCTGCTGCTCACGGTGCGGCCCGGCACGGCTCCGGATACGGTGGCGCGCTTCGAATCCGATCTGATGGCCATGCCCGCGCATATCTCGGCCATCCGGTCCTGGTCGCTGAGCCGGGTGCCGGGCCCCGGTCGCTGGACCCATGTGTGGGAGCAGGAGTTCGCCGACCCGGACGGGCTCAATGGTGACTACCTGCTGCATCCCTACCACTGGACGCACGTGGATCGCTGGTTCGACGGCGAGATCCCGGATTCCATCGTGGAACCGGCGATCGCGCACCTGTACCGCTGGGCCGACGGCCCGGTGCTGGGGAATTGAGCGTGCGGTGCTGCCGAACCGATCAGCCGGGGTCGCGCAGCTGCTGTTTGAGCACCTTGCCGCCGGCATTGCGCGGGAGGTCGTCGGCGAAGACGATCTCCCGCGGCACCTTGTAGCCGGCCAGGCGTGAGCGCGACCACTCGATGAGGGCGGCCGGATCGGTCGCGGCCCCGTCGGCGGGCACCACGACGGCGCGGCCGACCTCGCCGAGCCGGTCGTCGGGGATGCCGATCACCGCGACATCGCGAATATCCGGATGCTGCAGCAGGACTCGCTCGATCTCGGCCGGATAAGCGTTGAAGCCGCCGACGATGAACATGTCCTTGAGCCGGTCGGTGATGCGCAGGTAGCCGTCGTGGTCGAGGGTGCCTACATCGCCGGTGTGCAGGTAGCCGTCCGCGTCGATGGCGGCGGCGGTGGCCTCGGGGTCGTCGAGGTAGCCGAGCATGACATTCGGGCCCTTGACGGTGATCTCGCCGGGTTCGCCCGGTGTCACCGGTGTGCCGTCGTGGTCGAGGATGCGGATCTCACTGCCGGACAGGCTCTTTCCGACCGTGCCCGCCACCAGTTCGGTCGGAGCGTCGGGCGGGCAGATGGAGACGACGCCGATGGATTCGGTGAGGCCGTAGGCGGTGAAGACGTAGGGGACGCGCAGATCCTCGCGAATGCGCCGCACCAGTTCGGTGGGGATGGTCGCGCCGCCGGTCCCGGCCAGGCGCAGCGACCCCAGCAGGTAGTGGTCGTGATCGGCAGCCAGCAGGTCGGTGAAAAGCGTTGGCGGCCCGGCCAGCACGGTGATCCGCTCGCTCTCGATGAGCTGCAGCGCCCGGGCGGTGTCGAAGCGCTCCATCGGGACCATGGTGGCGGTGCGCAGCAGGCAGGCCAGGATGCCGGCCTTGTACCCGAAGGTGTGCGAGAACGGGTTCACCAGCAGATACCGGTCGCGCGGGCGCAGCGTCACCGCGTCGGCCCATTGCGCGAACACCTCGAGGGTCTGCCGGTGCGTGGCGAGCACCCCCTTGGGCGCGCCGGTGGTGCCGGAGGTGAAAAGGATGTCGGACACCGACTCCGGATCTACCTGGGCGGCGCGCTCGACCGCGGACTGCGGCTCGATCACGGTGCCGGGGGCCAGAAATCCCGCCCAGGAGCTGATGTCCCAGTTCGCCGCGCTCTCGCCGCGGGCGTCGTCGAGCAGGATGACATGTTCCAGATCCGGTAGGGGACGGGCGGATTCGGCCAGCATGGTCGGATAGTCCGCGCCCAGGAACTCCTGGACCGTGCACACCGCCTTGGCGTGGCTGCGGGCCAGTACATCCGCGGTCTCCGCGCCGCGCAGCCGGGTGCTGATCGGCACCAGAGTCGCGCCCGCGCCGAGCATTCCGAGAGCGGTCACGATCCAGCGCACGCTGTTGGGGGCCCACATGCCAACCCGGTCACCGGGTTCGAGCCCCGACGCCATCGCCGCCCGGGTCACCGCGGCGACGTCCTCGGCGAGTTCGGCGAATGTCAGCCGCCCCGCCGGCCCGGCAATGGCCACCGCCTCCGGATAGCGCCGCGCCCGGTCCGCCACCAGCGCCGGAATGGTCGTCACGGGCCCGGCCGCGGGGCTGCCGCCCGAGTGCCGCCGATCCATCCGCCCATCCTGCCCCACGCCCAGCCCTCGAAGGCCTGTTTTCAGCGTGCCATCCCGCTGACCGGGCGTGCCGTGACCTTCGTGGGCCGCACCGTTGCCCAACGCGACAACTGATTTCGCGCCGACCGGGGTAACTCCCCGGGTACGCCCAAAATCGGCGCCGCTCCTGACCGCCGGCACGCATGCGAAACCGGCAACGGCTCCTAGGCCGTGCGCTGAAGTCTCGGGGAGGCGGAACGGCTCGTTTCATTCCGCTGATCGGGATGGGAGTTGGGTGTGGGCGCGCTCACCCGGCACGCTCGTTGAAGTGGTCCCGTAGGGGGGACGGGATGGATATTGCCCGGCAGGCCGCTCGAGCAGCGGCGGAGCGCTGGAGTGCGAATGAATCCAGGACCTCGAAGGAGTGACATGACGGCCGGAACGGAGCTTGCGCAGCGTCTGGACCTTGCGGCGGGCGCGACCGTTGTCGAACTCGACGGCGCGTGCGGACTGTCTCGAGAGAAGATCGGCGGCAAGGCGTGGAGCATCGACCACATGCGGGCCCTCGGCCTGCCGGTGCCGCCCGCGTTCGTCATCACCACCGACGGCTGGGCCGACTACACGCGGCGCGGCGCCATCGCCGATGAGATCTGGACACAGGTGCTCGACGGCATCGCCATGATCGAGCGCGGCACCGGCCGGCGCTTCGGGTCGGCGGAGCGCCCGCTGCTGGTGTCGGTGCGTTCGGGTGCGGCCATCTCCATGCCCGGCATGATGGATACCGTCCTGAACCTGGGCATGACCGACGCGGTGCAGCAGGCGCTGGCCGTGGAGACCAGCAATCCGACCTACGCGCAGGACACCCGGCAGCGCTTCGTGCACCAGTACCGCGAGACCGTGCTCGGTGACGCGAACGGCGCGGTTCCGGCCGATCCGTGGGACCAGCTGCGCGGTGCGATCAAGGCCGTATTCCGGTCCTGGGATTCCGCGCGCGCCAAGACCTATCGCGCCAACCGCGGCGTACCCGATACGCTGGGCACCGCGGTCACCGTGCAGGCCATGGTGTTCGGCAATCTCGACGAATTGTCCGGCACCGGTGTGCTTTTCAGCCGCAACCCCAATACCGGCGACGGTCCTGTGTACGGCGAGTGGCTGGTCGGCGGGCAGGGCGAGGACGTGGTGTCCGGCCGCCTGACCCCGCGCCCG
Source organism: Nocardia sp. NPDC046763 (assembly GCF_040645495.1). Classification (NCBI taxonomy): domain Bacteria; kingdom Bacillati; phylum Actinomycetota; class Actinomycetes; order Mycobacteriales; family Nocardiaceae; genus Nocardia; species Nocardia sp. NPDC046763. Next base: position 127,709 of record NZ_JBEYYI010000022.1, read on the forward strand.
CTCGACGAGCTGGCCGCCACCCAGCCCGCGGTGCACGAGCGTCTGATCGCCGCCGCCCAGCTGCTCGAACGTGACGGCCGCGATCTGCAGGACGTGGAGTTCACCGTCGAAGCCGGCACGCTGTGGCTGCTGCAGTCGCGTCCGGCCAAGCGCTCGGCGCGGGCCGCGATGCGCACCGCGGTCGCCATGGTCGAGGAGGGGCTGATCAGCGCCGACGAGGCCCTGGACCGGATCACCGCAGACCAGGTGCGCGAGGTGCTGCGCCCCGCCTCCGGCGACGCCGGCGGTCAGGAGCCTCTCGCCCGCGGCGAATCCGCCTGTCCCGGTCTGGCTTCCGGCGTCGTCGTGACCGATCCCGACGAGGCCGAGGCGCGCGCCGAGGCCGGCGAGGATGTCATCCTGGTGCGCCCCACCACCAGCCCCGACGATCTGCACGGCATGATCGCCGCGCGGGCCATCGTCACCGAATTGGGCGGCACCACTTCGCATGCCGCGCTGGTCAGCCGGGAACTCGGTCGCCCGTGCGTGGTCGGCTGCGGGCCTGGCGTGGTCGCCGCGCTGACCGGCAAGTTCGTCACCGTCGACGGCGGGGCCGGCCTGGTGCTGCCCGGCGAGGTCGTCGCCAAGCCGGTCGAGCAGGCCGTCCTCGACGATGTGCGTCAGCTTGCCCAGTGGGCGGGCGTGGCCGGCGAGCAGCTCGCCGACCGCCTCGAAAATCGGTCTGTCGCATCGGAAGACGCCGCGGCCGTAACCGAGAACGCCGAGCAGGAAGAGGTTTCCGTGAACGCTCCCGTCACCGAGCTGGCCGTGCTGCGGCTGGTCGGCATCAAGGGCCGGGTGAACGCCGACAATCTGGCCGCCAGCCTGTTCGCCGATACCGCCGAGATCGCCTCCTGCTGCGAGGGTTTGGTGACCGCGGGCTACTGCGCCACCACCCCGGCCGGTTTCCGCATCACCCCCGAGGGCCGCCCGCGCCTGGAGCAGCTGCTGGCCGAGGAACGCGAGACCGTCGACGCGGCCGCCATGACCGCCGCCTACGACGAGTTCTGCGTCTTCAATGGGGACCTCAAGGTCATCATCACCGACTGGCAGATGAGGGACCCGGCCACGGTCAACGATCACGCCGACGCCGAGTACGACGCCTCGGTGCTGGGCCGGCTCGACGAGACTCACCAGAGCCTGCGCCCGCTCATCGGCCGCCTGGGCGGGCTCGCCCCGCGTCTGTCCCGCTACCTGGACCGCCTCGACCGCGCTGTCGAGCGCATCGCCGAGGGCGACCACACCTACGTGGCCCGGCCCATCATGGACAGCTACCACACCGTCTGGTTCGAGCTGCACGAAGACCTGATCGGCCTGTGCGGCCTGACCCGCGCGGAAGAGGCGGCGGCCGGCCGTGCCCACTGAGCCCGTCATGACCACTGATTCCATGCCCGCCCGCTGGATCGACTTCGCCCAGATCGACAATGTGCGCGACCTGGGCGGGCTCCCCGTAACCGGCGGCGGCACCACGCGTTTCGGCGTCGTCCTGCGCTCCTCCACCCTGCAGCAGGCCACCTGCGACGACCTGTCGCATCTGGTCGAGAAGCTGGGCCTGCGCACGGTCATCGACCTGCGGCTGCCCGACGAGGTGGAGCGCGAGGGCTACGGGCTGATCGCCGACTCCGGCCTGCGCATCGCCAACCTGCCGATCCGCAAGTCGCCGCAATCCTCCCTGGCCGCACGGGATCTGGTCCCCGACAAGACCCGAGTCGACCTGACCGAGCTGTACGGTCAGCTGCTCGGCGGCAGTGGTGAGCACATCGTCGAGGCGGTGCGGCTCATCATCGATCCGGACCGCCACTCGGTGCTGTTCCATTGCGCCGCAGGCAAAGACCGCACCGGCGTGCTCGCCGCGGTGCTGCTGGACGCGGTCGGGGTCCCCGCCGAGGCGATCGCCCACGACTACGCCCTCACCAACGAGCGCATTCAGAAGGTCCGCGACCGTCTCGACGCGCTCCCGTCCTATGAGGGCCTGCCGCAGACCAATACCGGCATCCTGGCCGTCTCCCCGGAGGTCATGCTCGGGTTCCTGAAGAACCTGCATGCCGAGCACGGCGGGGCCGCCAACTGGCTACTCGCCAACGGACTTTCGGAGTCCGAGCTCCAGCGGCTCCACGAGGTTCTGGTCGTCGCCTAGGCATCTGGTCCCGGTCGCTACCTCAGGTCCCGGCCGCTGACGTCTCCGGCAGCAGCGAGCGGACCCCCGCCGGGAGGCCGCCGCTCGCGGCGGCCTCCCGGACGAAACTCTCCAGCGTCGCCCGGAATGCCCCGGCGGCGTGCGTGGGTGTGACGTCCTTGCGATGGGCGAGCGCGACCGTCCGGTGCAGCCCGTGGGACTCGCGCCCGCCGTCGCCCGACAGCGGAATCCCGCGCAGCCCGGGCCGTCCGGCCAGCACCGTGCTGGGGACGACCGCGATCCCGAGCCCCACCTCCACGAACCGCAGCACGGCATCCATCTCGCCGCCCTCGACCGCGAAGCGGGGTTCGAACCCCGCCTCCCGGCAGGCCCCGATCGTCGCCTCCCGCAGGTCGTAGCCCGGCCGGAACATCACCAGCGGCCGATCCCGCAGATCCGTGATGCGCAGGTGCGCACGCTGGGGCAGCGAACTGTCGTCGACCCTGGCGGTGACCACCAGATCCTCGCGCAGGATCGGCGTGGTGGCCAGCGGGGTGTCCTCGCCCAGCGGCAGGATCACCAGCGCCGAATCGAGTGCGCCCCTGGTCAATTGCCGCACCAGATCCCGCGACCCGCCCTCCTCCACCAGCAGCCTGATCCCCGGATACGCGTCGTGATACCGCCGCAGCGCATCGGCCAGCAGCCCCGAACACAGCGACGGCGTCGCCCCGAGCCGAACCCGCCCGCGCCGCAGCCCCGCCAGCTCCTGCACCTCCAGCCGCGCAGTATCCACATCGGCCAGAATCCGGGTAGCCAACGGCAACAACGCCTCACCCGCCGGAGTCAGCGCGATATTGCCCCGCGCGCGGCTGAACAGCGAAGCCCCGAGCTCGGCTTCCAGCGTTCGAATCTGCTTGGACAGCGAGGGCTGGGCGACGCCCAGCGCATCAGCGGCCCTGGTGAAGTGCCTGGCCTGCGCCACAGCCAGGAAGTACGACAACTGCTGCAACTGCACAGCCGATAGCCTAGGACTATGAACCGTGGCATTCCGATTCCCGAGGGAATGATCACATCCAGGTGCGGCCTTCCCCGTGCGGCATCCTTCACGCCCCGAATTCACCACTCGCAGTTGTGAACCGCGCCGCCGCGCGCAAGTGACTCCTGACGAGTGAGGACGCCTCGATGTCGCGTCCTGCTCAGTCGGTGATGTGGTCGAAGTCGACGAGCAGGTGTCGTGGGCCGCGGAAGATTTGGCTTCGCCGATACGGTGGCGGATCGACGACCAGGCGCGGTGTGGCGACGCGGCGTAGGAAGGTTTCCAGCGCCAGGTTGACTTCCAGTCGTGCGAGCGGACCGCCCAGGCAGGTGTGGATGCCGCTGCCCCAGCCGAAATGCTCGTTGTCGGGGCGGTGGACATCGAAGCGGTTCGGGTTGGCAAAGCGGTTCGGGTCGCGGTTGGCGGCGGCGTAGACCAAGTACACCGCGGCCCCCTGCGGGATGACGGTGCCGGCGATGTCGATATCGGCGGTAGTGCTGCGACTGGGGAAGAACTGAACCGCCGCCTGCAGGCGCTGGACCTCTTCGATCGCGCGTGGGAGCAGCTCCGGTCGGCTGCGCACCTGGTCGTAGGACCCGGGGTTGCGCAGCAGCGTCATCACACAGTTGGAGATGGTGTTGACCGTCGAGTCATGACCGGCGACAAGCAGCAGCAACGCATTCGACAACACTTGCTCGGCAGGCATCGGACCATCGGGGCCGCCGTCATGGATCAGTTTGGACAACAAGCCCTGCCCGGGCTCGCGCTGGAGCTGCTCGATCAAGCCCGCCAGATAGCGCATGAGGGCGTCACGGCTGGCACGGGACTTCTCGGCGCGGGCCTTGCCCTGCTCGGTGGCCGCATCCGGGCCCAGATCGATGCCGGTCAGCATGTCGTGGATCCAGGCATGGAACATGGGCTCGTCTGCGAGCGGGACTCCGAGGATCTTGCAGATCACCATCACCGGCACCGGGTAGGCGTAATCGTCGACCACATCCATCCTGGTCCTGCCGTCGGCCTCGATGCCGTCGAGCAGTTGGTTGCACAGTCGCACGATGTCGGGCTCCATGCCGGGGATGACATCGGGTGAATGCGTTGAGTTGAAGTGGCGCATCACCTGCCGGCGCGCCCGATCGTGCTCGGGGGGATCGGAGACGATGATGCTCGGCCGGCGGCCGTACGCCTGCATGTCCTCGGCGCCGGGCTCAGGGTCCGTGCCCGACGCCAGGGCCGCTGCCAGGGGGCTGCGGCTGATATCGGAGCTGACCCGGGGGTCATGCGCCAGCGTCAGCAGTTCCTGGTAGCCGGTCACCACATACAGGTTGTCGGCCACTCGCGCGACGGGGGTCTGGCGCAGTTGGTCGAAGAACGGGTACGGGTCGGCGCGGTGTTCGTATTTCATCGCCTCCGCCCAGGCCATCGCTGCAGTCATGCTGGCTCCCTTGGTCAGTGGAACTCGGCGCCCCGTGAGGTGGGGTCGTGACCGGTCAGCACCACATCGGGAATCTCGGTCGGCACTCGCGGGTCAGGGAAGCGGGCCGGCATCGGTGCCGGGTCGGGGGATCGGTCATAGCCCGGCGGCGGTGGCGGGAACGGTGCCGAGCGCTCGATCATCGCCGCGTAGTACGGCAGCCACTTGCCATGATCGAACGTCACCGCCCCGACGATGCGGCCGCGGCGGCCGTAAGCTGCGGCGAAGCGATAGTCCTCGGGAGACCCCTGGGTGAACGCGATCTCATCGCCGAACGAGCACACCCCCACACCCTTGATGTTCACCCCGAATTGGCCCGACCAGAACGAAGGCAGCGGCAAATGCGGTCGCCGCTCGGTCTCCAGGCTGATCATGTTGTTCGCGGCCACCTGCGCCCCGCACACGGCGTTGTCCCAGTGCTCCATCGAGATGAACTGATACTCGTACAGCACGTGTGGCTGACGCGCGACATCCCCGGCCACGAAAATGTTGTCGGTCACCACCCCGTTGATGTCGAACGCGCGACAGCCCGCATCGCAACCGACTCCCCAGAAACCGGCGGCCAGCCCGGCACCTGCCAGCCACTCGACATTGCGGATCGACCCCAGCGACGCCACCACCACATCGACATCGAGCGTGGTCCCATCCGACAGCTGGGCCCGGCGCACATGCCCGCCGGCATCGCCATCGAGGGATTCCACCGACACGCCGGTGCGCAGGTCGACTCCGGCGCCGCGCTGCATCCGGGCGGCGATATCGCCGATCACCCCGCCCAGCGGCCCCACCAACGGCCCGCCTCCGCGTTCGGCGACGGTCACCGGCAATCCCAGATCGCAGCACACCGAAGCCATCTCGGAGCCGACAAACCCCGAGCCGACAATGAGAACCCGTTTCGGGCCCGCCTGTAGTGCTGCCTGCAGCCGAGTCGCGTCTTCGCAGGTGCGAAGCGTGAACACCCCCTGCAGGGCGCCCTCGGCCGGGTTGAACCACGGCCGTGCCCGAACACCGGTGGCGATGAGCAGTCGGTCGTAGGGCACCGCGTCTCCGGTGGCCAGCAAAACCTGTTTGTTCACCCGGTCCAAACCGGTCGCGGCCACACCCAGCCGCCACTCCGCGTCGATGGCCCGCATGCGGGGAAGCTTGGTGTGATCGGCGCGAACCCAGCCCTTCAGGACCTGCTTGGACAATGGCGGGCGGTCGTACGGTTCGTGCGCCTCGTCACCGACCAGGGTCAAAGGCCCGCGGAAGCCCTTGTCCCGCAGGGCCTCCGCGGCGCGAAGCCCGGCCAGCGACGCCCCCACGATCACGATCCGGCCCTCGGCCCGAAACGTCCTGACCAGGTCCGCGGCCAGCGACGCGGTGCTCATGCGACCGGCTCCGGGCCGTCGGGGGTAACAGGCTCAGGCCCGTCAGGGGTATAGGTCTCCACGACGATCGCCTGGACCGGGCACGCCGCCGCCGCCCGCAACACCCGCTGGCGCTGCGCGTCATCGGGGTTGGGGTCATACGCCAGCGCCTCCTCACCCAGCAGTTCGAGCACATCCGGCGCCAGCGGAACACATTGCGCATATCCCTGACACCGATTCAGATCAATCACGATGCGCATTCCCTCAGCTCCTCATCCGAACCGTGTCCCGATGTGGTCACTACCTGCGAAACCGCTGCGGGCCGGAAACGCGCGTACGCCCGCAAGGGTCGACGTGAACTTCCAGCAGACGATCACGCCCCGAAGCGCCGGCACTGGGCGGGCACCTCACAAAGGATTCGTTGCACCCGATACGAAGGATTCGTAGGACCCGATGTCGACGGTCCGGTCATTCACCGGCCGCAATCACCGGGACAACTGGATCGCCAGGCTGGGCGATGATGACCTGCACACCATCGCCATCCTGTTCGCCGGTGATGACGAGCAACGGGAACAATCGGTCGGTGAGCATGCCGCTTCGGGCGCGGCATCGCCGTGTGACATCCTTCACGACCGAATTCACTACTCGCAGTAGTAATTCCGGGCGCAGCTCGGTGCATAGACCACGGTTATGGAGACCAGATCATTGCGGACTTGGACCGGGTGCGCGGGCCGGACGTAGTTTCCGCTGGTGGCTGTCGTAATACCTGAGCTCTACCGGACGACGGTGGGCAAGAAGGCTGTGATGGCGGTGACCGGGGGCATTCTGGTGCTCTTCCTCATCGCCCACATGGCCGGGAATCTCAAAGTGTTCCTGGGGGCGTCCGATTTCAACCACTACGCCGATTGGCTGCGCACGGTTGGTGAGCCCGCGGTACCCCGGCGGGGCCTGTTGTCGGTCGCGGAGGTCGTGCTCGGTGTGAGCGTGATCCTGCACATGTGGTCGGCGGTCTCGCTCGCCCGGACCGCGCGCCGCGCCAGGCCGGTCGGGTACGCGGCGAAGAAGAAGTCGCATGCGCACGGTTATGCCGTTCACACCATGCGGTGGGGTGGGGTGATCATCGCGCTGTATCTGGTCTGGCATCTGCTCGATCTGACCTTCGGCGCGGTGAATCCCGTGGGCCACACCGCGACTCCCTATGAGAAGGTCGTCGCCGATTTCGCGCCGTCCCACTGGTACGTCACGCTCCTCTACGTCGTCGCCGTGGTCTTGGTGGGTCTGCACCTGCGGCACGGAATCCGCAGTGCCGCCCGGACCCTGGGTCTGGCCGGGGCTCGCGGCTACGACCTGCTCGCGGCCGCCGTCTCGACCCTGCTGGTCGCCGGTTTCCTGGCCGTCCCGATCGCCGTCTCCTTCGGATGGGTGAAATAGCCATGAATGACAGTCTTTTCCGCATCGGCGAGCCGATCGCCGACACCAGAGCGCCGGGCGGGCCGATCGCCGAGCGCTGGACCACCCGCAAGTTCGAGGCCAAGCTGGTCAATCCGGCGAACAAGCGCAAGAAGACGGTCATCGTCATCGGTACCGGGCTGGCCGGCGGCTCGGCGGGCGCCACGCTGGGGGAGCAGGGTTATCGCGTGATCCAGTTCTGTTTCCAGGACTCGCCGCGCCGGGCGCACTCGATCGCCGCGCAGGGCGGGATCAATGCCGCCAAGAACTACCGCAATGACGGCGACAGCGTGCACCGGCTGTTCTACGACACGGTCAAAGGCGGCGACTACCGGTCCCGTGAGTCGAATGTGCACCGGCTGGCGGAGATCTCGACGCAGATCATCGATCAGTGTGTGGCCCAGGGTGTTCCGTTCGCGCGGGAGTACGGCGGCCTGCTCGACAATCGGTCCTTCGGCGGCGCGCAGGTCTCGCGCACCTTCTACGCCCGCGGGCAGACGGGGCAGCAGCTGCTGCTGGGCGCCTATCAGGCACTGCTGCGGCAGGTCGACGCGGGCACCGTGGAACTGCATGCGCGGCACGAGATGCTCGACCTGATCATGGTGGCGGGAGGGGCGCGGGGCGTGGTCGTGCGCGACCTGGTCACCGGGGCGATCCGGTCCTACACGGCCGACGCGGTGGTGCTGGCCTCCGGCGGGTACGGCAACGTCTACTTCCTGTCGACCAATGCCATGGGCTCGAATGTCACGGCCTCGTGGCGGGCGCACAAGCACGGCGCGTACTTCGCCAATCCCTGCTTCACACAGATCCATCCGACCTGCATCCCGGTGTCGGGTGAGCATCAGTCGAAGCTGACGCTCATGTCGGAGTCGCTGCGCAACGACGGCCGGGTGTGGGTGCCCAAAAACGTTGGGGACCACCGCAAGCCCGCCGATGTGCCGGAGGACGAGCGCGACTACTACCTGGAACGCAGCTATCCGGCGTTCGGCAATCTGGTGCCGCGCGACATTGCCTCCCGCGCGGCCAAGAACGTCTGCGACGAAGGGCGCGGGGTCGGGCCGGGCGGGCTCGGCGTCTATCTCGATTTCGCCGACGCCATCGGGCGGCTCGGCGTCGATGCGGTGAAAGCCAAGTACGGCAACCTTTTCACGATGTACGAGCGGATCACGGGCGAGAATCCATACGAGATGCCCATGCGCATCTACCCCGCCGTGCACTACACCATGGGTGGGTTGTGGGTGGACTACGACCTGCAATCCACCATTCCGGGACTGTTCGTGATCGGGGAGGCCAATTTCTCCGACCACGGCGCCAACCGGCTCGGGGCCTCGGCGCTCATGCAGGGCCTGGCCGATGGGTATTTCGTCCTGCCTGCCACCCTCGGGGACTATCTCGCCCGCGGTCCGGTCGGGGAGGTGCCGGCCGCCGCGATCGCGGCCGCCGAGGCCCGGGTCACCACGATGATCGACAGACTCCTGTCGATCCGGGGCGACCGCACCGTCGACTCCTTCCACCGTGAGCTCGGCCACCTCATGTGGGAGTACTGCGGCATGGAACGGACCGAGGCGGGACTGCGCAAGGCGCTGGCCCTGATTCCCGCATTGCGCGCGGAGTTCTGGGAGCGCGTCAATGTGCCGGGCTCCGGGGATGACCTGAACCAGTCGCTGGAGCGCGCGGGCCGGGTGGCCGACTTCCTGGAGCTGGCCGAGCTCATGGTCATCGACGCCCTGCACCGCACCGAATCGGCGGGCGGCCACTTCCGGGCCGAGTCGCAGACGGAGGACGGTGAGGCCCGCCGCGACGACGCGAACTTCTCCTATGTCGCCGCGTGGGAATGGCACGGCGGCGAGCCGCCGACGCTGCACGGCGGCGAGCCGCCGACGCTGCACCGGGAAGCGCTGAGTTACGAGTTCGTCCAGCCCAGCACGCGGTCCTACAGGTAGAGAGGGGAATCGACAGTGAAACTCACCCTGCGTATCTGGCGGCAGCGGAACTCCCGGGACAAGGGCGGGATGGTCGACTACGGCGTGGAGGTCTCGCCCGACGCGTCGTTCCTGGAGATGCTCGACGTCCTCAACGAACGGCTCACCGGCGCCGGTGAGGAGCCCATCGCCTTCGACCACGACTGCCGCGAGGGCATCTGCGGCGCGTGCTCGCTGGTCATCGACGGCACTCCGCACGGCCCGGAGCAGGCCACCACCACCTGCCAGCTCCATATGCGGAAGTTCTCCGACGGCGACACGATCACCGTGGAACCGTGGCGGGCCAAGGCTTTTCCCGTCATCAAGGACCTGATGGTCGACCGCTCGGCCTTCGACCGGATCATCCGGGCGGGCGGCTACATCACCGCGCCGACCGGCGCCGCACCCGAGGCCCACTCGATCCCGGTGCCGAAACCCGATGCGGACCTGGCCTTCCAGGCCGCCGAATGCATCGGCTGCGGTGCGTGCGTGGCCGCCTGCCCCAATGGTTCGGCCATGCTCTTCACCGCCGCCAAGGTCACCCACCTCGGTCTCCTGCCGCAGGGTCAGCCGGAGCGCTACTCCCGTGTCGTCGACATGCTCGAAGCCCACGACGATGCGGGCTTCGGCGGCTGCACCAACACCGGCGAATGCACCCTCGCCTGCCCGAAGGAAATCCCGCAGGACGTGATCGGCCGCCTGAACAAGGACTTCCTCCGTGTCGCGAGAAAGGCCCGCTGACCCCGGGGCGGCCACCCGGGAGAGAGGTCTGAGCGACGCGGGAGAGGGATCCGATCAGTGCGTTTCGATCATGATCCTGCCTGCTTCACCGGGTACGACGAGCGGGAGCAGGCGTTCGGCCTCGTCGCGGACGGCGGCCTCGGTGGCACGGGTGAGGGGATGCCAGGGCGTGATCCGAATCGTGGAACCGTCCAGATCCCAACGGCCGTGGACGAATCCGTCGACCAGGTACATGGGCACGCCGCCCGAGGCGATCTTGACGATGCGGGCGCGGTCGGCGTCGCTGATGATGCGGCTGCGGTCGCGGTGGTCCAGGCAGGCATTGTCGAAAGCGGGGAGGAAGCGGATCGGCGCGGGCAGGCCGGGGTCGGCGATCGGGGCGTCCGGGAGGTCGAAGAGTTCGCGGCCCGAGTCATCGTGCAGGACACGGAGTTCCGGGCGCAGGCGAGCGATCACCGCCGCCAGCCGGGTGACGCCCGCGAACTCCTGGATGTCGGCGGCGGTGGCCGGGCCATAGGCGGCCAGATAGCGGCGGACGAGGGTTTCCGGGCGCGGACCATCGGCCAGGGGCGCGCCGATCGCCTCCTCGGCCGGCGACACCGAGACCGAACGGCCGCGCCACGCTCCCCACACACCCGCGGCGGGATCGTGCACCAGCGGGTGGATGATGCCGAGCGCGTGGACCAGCGCGCGGTTCACGGCCCGGGAAGCGTTCGGACAGCCGCTTGCCGAGGTCACGGCGGGAAATGGTGGTGCCGGTCAGCAGTTCCGTTCCGGCCGAGGCCAATTCGGCGATATCGAGACCCTCGACCGCATCCCGGAGGTAGACCGTGCGGAGTGTGGGTTCGACCGCCGGCCGGACCGTCGGGTACAGCCAGCGGTAGTCCTGGGCGTCGGTCAGGTGGACGGTCCGGCGAATCGTGTTGGCGCGCACCACGGTTCGATCATGCAGCAGAGCGGTCAGATCCTCATGGCGGAAATCGGTGAGGCGCGACCACAGCCCCACATACGGCCAGTTCGGTTCCTGCGCCTGCACCGCGACCAGACGCCGGACCAGCTCGGCGGCGGGCATGGCGACGCGTTCGTTCAACTTCTGACGCAGCAGCAGCGTGCGGTTTAGGGTTCGCAGCGAGAGTTCCGGCACGGGTCCATTGTCGAACGGAACTAGGACAGCTCAGGTCCTATATGGAGGACGCGCATGGACACGGTGACGGCGGGGGAGTTCCGGCATATCTACGACCCCAGCGAGCCGGATCAGCGCTGGTATATCAACGATCACACCCTGATCCAGGACACCGGCGGGCGCTGGCATCTGTTCGGCATCACCCATCCCGAGCCCGCCGACCCCTTCGACGAGACCGAATTCGCGCACGCCACCGCCGGCCACCCGCACGGCCCGTGGACCAAGCATCCCGCCGCCCTGACGGTGGACCGCGAGCGCGGTGAGACCCACCTGTGGTCCCCCTTCGTGGTGCGTGACGGCGACACCTACTTCATGTTCTACGACGGCGGCGGGGCCGACCGCACCGCAACGGGTATGGGCCTGGCCATCTCCACCGACCTGTTCCACTGGACCCGGCATCCGGGCGGCCCGGTCTTCCGCGACGGCTACGACGCCCGCGACCCCATGGTGCTGCGCGTGCCCGGGCAGTGGGTCATGTACTACTGCGCCACCAGCACCCCCGCCGGCGGCAACCACGTCGTCGCCTACCGCACCAGCCCGGACCTGCTGCACTGGAGTGAGCGCCACATCGCCTACACCGACCCGGCGACAGGAACCGGTGCCGGCAATACCGAATCGCCGTTCGTGGTCCGCCACGCCGGCGCCTGGTATCTGCTGATCGGTCCGCGCCCCGGCTATGTCGGCACCGAGATCTTCCGCGGCGACAACCCTTTTCACTTCGAGATATCCGGCCGCGTGGGGCACGTACCCGCCCACGCAGCCGAGGTGATCACCCACGAGGACGCCCTCTGGATCACCCACGCGGGCTGGGAGCAGGGCGGAGTCGCGCTGGCTCGCTTGCACTTCCCGCGCTGAGACAGCCCGGCCCGCGTCGGCCCCGAAAATCCGATTTCGGGCGTGGCGTGCGGTTTGAACTGGAATTCTGAACGGAGTCGAGAGTCCACCCAGCGCGGGGAGGCAGGCAGTATGGCCCGTATCGGCGTGATCAGTCTTTCCGACGGCCGCGACTATGTGCACGGCGGCATCGTCGGATTCATCCGGACCGCGGAGGACAGGCTCGTCACCGAGCTGACCGCGGCCGGGCACACCGTGATTCGCGGTGTGCAACCCATCGGCGGCAACGATCAGGCGGTGGCGGTGGCCCGGCAGGTGGAGGCGGCCGGGGTGGACCTGACCGTGCTGCACTACGCGGTGTGGGCGTTCCCGCACTTCACCATGCTGGCCGCGGGCGCGCTGCGCGGTCCGCTGCTGCTGCTGTCCAATATCGATCCGGCGCAGCCGGGCATGGTGGGCATGCTGGCGGCGGGCGGCGCGCTGGACCAGATCGGCCGCGCGCACGCCCGGCTGTGGGGCGATCCCGCCGATCCGGACCTGATCGCGGCCATCGGGGAGCGCGCCCGCGCCGCGGCGGCGGTTGCGAGCCTGCGCGGCAGCACCTTCGGGCGCATCGGCGGGCGGCCCATGGGCATGAACACCGCGGTCGCCAATACCGATCAGTGGCAGCGGATGTTCGGCATCGATGTCGAGGAGATCGACCAGTGGGAGATTGTGCGCCGGGCCGAGCTCGCCGACGCCGGTGAGGCCCGGGCGGCGCGAGAATGGCTGGAGCGCAATGCCGCCGGGGTCCACTACGACGGCGGCAAGCTGACGCCGGAGCTGCTGGAGCGGCAGCTGCGCTCGTACCTGGCCATGCGGGATCTGATCGCGGAATGGCGGCTGGACTTCTCCGGCATCAAGGGACAGCCGGAGCTCACCCAGTACTTCGCCACTATGGACATCACCGAGGCGTTCCTCAACGACCCCTACGACTGGAACGGGCCCAAACAGCCGCACGTGTGCGCCACCGAGGCGGATATGGACGGGGCGCTCACCATGCAGCTGCTCAAGCAGATCGCGGGCACGCCGGTGCTCTTCGCCGATGTCCGCCACTATCACGCCGACCGCGACATCTGGGATCTCTGCAATTCCGGCCAGCACGCCACCTGGTGCGCGGCGCGCAGCGACGATCCGGCCGAGAATCTGGCCCGGGTGCACCTGTATCCGGAGGTGTTCTTCTTCCCGGCCGGCGGCGCGTCGGTGCATCACCTGGCCGCGCCCGGGCAGATGACGCTGGCCCGGCTCACCCGTCGCGACGGCGCCTACCGCATGCAGCTGATGCTCGGCGAGTTCGAGACCTACGACCCGGCCACCAACGAATCGCTCATGAAACAGTCCACCTGGGAGTGGCCGCACGCCTTCGCCCGCCTGGACGCCGACGCGGGGGACTTCCTGTCCCGCTTCGGCGCCAATCACATTCACGCCGTGCCGGGCGACCAGCGCGCCACCGTGCGCGCGGCCTGCGAACTGCTCGACGTCACGCTCGACGAATTCAGCCGGGCGAGCTGACATGCTCCTCGGCATCGATATCGGCACCTCCGGATCCAAGGGCGTCCTGGTCGACCACGCAGGCACGGTCGCGATGAGAGCCGAACGACCACACCGGGTTTCGACGCCGCGCCCGGGCTGGGTGGAGCACGACGCGGAGACGGTGTGGTGGGCCGACTTCGCGGCCATCGCCCGGGAACTGGTGGCGGCCGCCGACGGCGAACCCCTCGAGGGGCTCGCGGTGAGCGGCATCGGGCCCTGCCTGCTGCCCGCCGACGCCGCGGGCCGCCCCTTGCGGCCGGCCATCCTCTACGGGGTCGACACTCGCGCCGGAGACGAAATCGAGGAACTGAACGCGGAATTGGGCGCGGAGACCGTGCTGGAGCGCTGCGGCTCGCCCCTCACCAGTCAGGCGGTCGGGCCGAAGCTGCGCTGGCTCATCCGTCACGAGCCGCAGGTGTGGCAGGCCACCCGGATGCTGTTGATGGCGAGCTCGTTTCTGGTCCATCGCCTCACCGGCCGCTACGTCCTGGACCATCAATCCGCCAGCCAGTGCGTGCCCATGTACGACCTGATGGCCCGCGACTGGGCCGCAGACTGGGCCGAATCCGTCGCACCCGGCCTGCGACTACCCGAATTGGCCTGGCCCACCGAGATAATCGGCCGGGTCACCGCCGAGGCGGCCGCGGCCACCGGCCTGCCCGCCGGGCTACCGGTCACCACCGGCACCATAGATGCCTGGGCCGAGGCCGCCGGTGTCGGCGTCCGCGCCCCCGGCGACTGCATGATCATGTACGGCACCACCATGTTCCTCACCCAGGTGCTGGCCGACCCCCGCCCCCAGCCCGGCCTGTGGACCACCTGCGGAACCTGGCCCGGCACGTACACGTCCGCCGCCGGCATGGCCACCTCCGGCGCGATCACCGACTGGCTGCGCACCCTCACCGGCAGCGATTTCACCGAACTCCTCGACGAGGCCGCCCACGTTCCGCCCGGCAGCCGCGGCCTGCTGGTGCTGCCCTACTTCGCAGGCGAGCGCACGCCCCTGTTCGATCCGGACGCCCGCGGCGTGATCGCCGGTCTCACCGTCACCCACCAGCGCGCCGACCTCTATCGCGCGGTCCTCGAGGGCATCGGCTACGGCGTGCGCCACAACCTCGAAGCCATGTCCGCCGCGGGCGCTCCCGCCACCCGGCTGGTGGCCGTGGGCGGCGGCACCAAGGGCGGGCTGTGGACCCGCATAGTCTCCGACATCACCGGCCTGCCCCAGCAGCTTCCGGCCGACACGGTCGGCGCGGCCCTGGGCGACGCCCTGCTCGCCGCCGAATCCCTGGGCCTGGACACCGCCGCCTGGAACCCGATCATCACGACGATCGAACCCGACCCGCCGGCCACCGTCCACTATGCCCCGTACTACCGCCACTACCGATCCCTCTACGACGCGACCAGGGCCACCGCCCACTTCCTCGCCCGGGAGCAGCACCGCGCCGTCCCGTGACATCCGCTAGGGTCCGGCGGGGAAGGGCGGGTGGATGACTCGGTATCACCGCATCGCGGCGCAGGACCTCGGCCGCCTGGGGGCGCTCAGCGACGGAATCTTCGCTGTGGCAATGACATTGCTGGTGCTGGATCTGCACGTGCCCGCGGGCGAGGCGTGGCACGAGCGCTCGCTGTGGAGCGCGGGCGCGGTCTCCGACGAGCAACCGGTCTGGCATGCCCTGACCCACGTGGGTCCGCAGTTCCTCATCTGCCTGCTCGGATTCCTTACCCTCGGCATGTTCTGGATCGGCCAGCAGACCCAGCTCAACCTCATGGACCGGGCGGACCGCTCGCTGACCTGGATCCATCTCATGTTCCTGTTCGGAATCTGCCTGGTGCCCTTCGCCACCGCTCTGCTGGCCGCCTTCCCCCAGTCCCGCCTGGCCCTGCTGGTGTACTGGGCCGACCTGCTGTACCTAGGCCTGGTCCAGCTCGCCGCGCTCCGCTACGCGTGCCGCGCCGGTCTGCTCGCCGAGCACACCGCGCCCGAAGACCTGACGGCCATCCGCCGCCGCATCGGCATCGTGCAACTGCTGTATGCGGCGGCGGTGGCCCTCTGCCCGATCAGCACCTACCTCAGCATCGGCCTGATAATCGCCCTCCAGGTGAATTCGGCTGTCTCCCCGCCGATTCGCCCGCTCGATCGTTTCTGAGGGGCTACCGCGCGGCGGCGAATCCCGCGCGTAGATCGGCGAGGATGTCGTCGATGCCCTCGATCCCCACGGCCAGACGGACCAGGCCGGGGGTGACGCCCGCCGCGAGCTGCTCCTCGGGGGTCAGCTGTCTCGCCGTGAGCGCAACCGTGGCTCCCGGACCAGCGCCGGAGCACCCCCCGGTCCTGTGATGGTTGCCAACTGGTCAACCGTTCGGCAGACAGGGTTGCGCGGGGGTGATATGAATTCGCGGTGGCATGGACTTTGCGGCTCAGCGAGGACGAAGAAGCTGCGCTGAGTGCGCAGGCGGCGATGGAAGGGCGGTCGAAACACGACATTGCCCGGGACGCCATCCGGAACTACATCACCCGGCACAAGACCTGGGACGACTATCTGTCCGATGGCCCGGTCGTCTACGGGTAGTAGGTGTCCCGTATCTCGGTGTAGCGCTGGCGAATAGCGGCGCCGATTCCCACTGCCAGAGCATGGAATTCGGTGCCCGCGGGGCTGGGCCAGCGGGGTGGTCGGGGACCGCCGCGCAGGGCCCAGGCGGCCTGGCGGGCCGCGCCGAGGGCGACGTATTCGCTCGGGTCGGGCACCGTGACGGTGCGGCCGAAGATGGTGGCGGCGGCGTGCGCGATGAGCCGGGAGCGGGATGCCCCGCCGATCAACAGGATTCGATGCGGCACCGTCGGCAGGCGGTCCAGGGCCTCGGCGATATTGCAGAGCATGCCCTCGATGGCGGCGCGGGCCAGATGGTGCGGACGCATGGTGTGCGATCGCAGGCCGTGCAGGCTGCCGGTGGCATACGGCAGATTCGGGGTCCGCTCACCCGCGAGATAGGGGAGCAGGGTGAGACCGTCCGCGCCCGCGGGCGACTGCGCGGCCAGCACCTCCAGGCCGGACACATCGGTGCCCAGCAGCACCGCGGTCGCGTCCAGCACCCGGGCGGCATTGAGCGTGCACACCAGCGGCAGGAACGCCCCGGTGGCGTCGGCGAACCCGTTCACCGCGCCGGAGGGATCGGCGCTGGGGTGCGCGGCGCGGGTGAAGACGGTTCCGCTGGTCCCGAGCGAGACCACCACGTCCCCGTCCCCGATGCCCAAACCCAGTGCGGCGGCGGCATTGTCGCCGGTGCCGGCCGCTACCAGCCGCCCGCCCGGCGTGTGCCCGGCGATCTCGGCGGGCGCCAGCACCCGCGGCAGCGCGGGACTGCGGCCGCGGAAGGCCAGCGCCAGCAGGTCCGGCCGGTAGGCGCCCGCGGCCGGTGACCAGTACCCGGTGCCGGAGGCGTCACCCCGATCGGTGGTCGGCTCGGTGGCCGGATCACCGCCGCGCAGCTGCCAGGTCAGATAGTCGTGTGGCAGCAGGACCCGGACCGTCCGGTCGGCCAGCTCGGGTTCGTGATCGGCGAACCAGCGCAGCTTGGCCACCGTGTGCGCGGCCAGCGGCACACTCCCCACCGCGTCCGCCCACGCCTGCGGCCCGCCCAGCTCGTCCACCAGCTGTGTTGCCGCCTCCGCGGACCGGGTGTCGTTCCATAGCAACGCATCTCGCACCGGATGCCCCGCCGCGTCCAGCGCCACCAGCCCGTGCTGCTGCCCGGCCACCGCGATGGCCTCCACACCGCGCATCATGCGATCACAGGCCGCCCGTAGCGCCTCCCACCACATGAGCGGCGGCACCTCGGTCCCGTCGTAGTGCGGAATCTGGCGGTGCCGCAATATCGTTCCGGTATCGGCATCGCACACCACGATCTTGCAGGACCGAGTGGACGAGTCCACTCCGGCAACGACCGTCATTGGCCAGTCACCACCCTCTATCGTGCCGCCGCCCGTCCGGGGTGCAGCTGGATCTTGCGTCCGGTGCCCGCGCGGAAGGTTCGCAGGGCATCGCCGAATTCGTCGAGCGCGAAGTCGTGGGTGATCACGGTGTCGGCGTCGATGACGCCCTCCCCGAGCAGGTCCACGGCCCGCCCGAAACTGTGCAGCACGGCCATGGATCCGACGATGGTGATCTCGTCGTTGTAGACGCGGAACGGCGAGATGCTCGCCCGCGCGGCCGCCGGGGCCACCCCGAACTGTTGATAGGTGCCGCCGCGCCGCACCCGGGACAAGCCGTCCTCGATCGCGGCCACCGTTCCGCTGCAATCGATCACGATCTCCCAGCCCTCGGGCCGGTCCATGTCCTCGGCGGACACGGTGGCGGCGTCCGCGCCGAGTGTGCGCGCGATGGACAGCCGGTCGGCATTGGTGTCCACCATCGACACCGACGCCGCGCCCGCCGCGATGGCCAGCTGCAGCATGAGCAGCCCCATGGTGCCCGCGCCGTAGATCAGGTAGTGCGACCCGAGTCGCCGTGGCAGCACATCGAATCCGTGCACCGCGCACGAGAGTGGTTCCACCAGTGCGCCGTGCGCGGGCGGCACATGCCCGGGCAGCCGATAACAGTTGGCGGCGGGCACTTTCACGTACTCGGCCATGGCGCCGTCCACGGTATCGCCGATGGCGCCCCAGTTCTCGCAGAGATTGCCGCGCCCGATCGCGCAGTAGTGGCAGTGCCCGCAGAACAGCGAGGGATCGACCGCCACCCGGTCACCGGCCCGCACCCCGGCCGCGTCCGCGCCGAGCGCCACCACCTCCCCGGCGAATTCGTGGCCGGGCACGATCGGATAGGGCGTGGGCGGGAATTCGCCCTCCACGATATGGATATCGGTACCGCATATCCCGACCGCATCCACCCGGATCACCACCTCACCGGTGCCCGGTGTCGGATCGGGCACGGATTCGACCGAGAACTGTCCGGGCTTCTCGACCACCAAAGCGCGCATAGCAATAACCATGCACCCGCGTGCCACCCGACCGACGCGTTTTACGCAATAGCAATCGCAATCTTTCTGTTTTCCCGCAATCGTTACCGGCGATACGCGGGGGATCAGGGGAGGGCGTGATACCAGAAGGCGGTGGAGGCCACATGCGCCTGGTCCAGCGGTAGGTAGTGGCCGTCCTCGCGCCAGCCCAGCGCCTGCACGGTGGCGCGCAGGCCGTGGTCGAAACAGATGGGGTCGGGAATGTGCCAGCGGTACATGCCGAATCGCTGGTGCGGTTCGTAGATTCGATGTGGCGGCAACACCTGTGGCATGCCCAGATAGGGGGTGGAGTAGGGGCGATAAGCGCCCTCGAGGTCGAAATTCCAGGCCCCGCCGAAATAGTCCTCTGTGCCGGTCCCGCACAGGGTGGGGAATTCGGTGTCGTCGTCGAGATAGAACTTCAGCTCGCCCTCGCCCCACCAGCCCGCCGCCCGCGGCTGCACGGCCAGATACGTTCCGGCATACCGTCCGGGACCGCCGTCGATCTCGACGATCGGATGTTCCGCCGGGGTACCCAGCGGATCGGAGCAGCGCCACCGGGCATGCAGATACCCGGCGGCGCCGGGTAACTCCTCCTCCAGATAGGTGATCTGGTAGTACACCGGCGCGGCCCGCTCGGACCCGTTGTGCAGGGTGATGAGCGCGTGAGCGTGGAAGGGCATGGGCCAGTAGCTGTTCAGCCCGCCGGCGGGCGCGACCACCACCATGGCGGAATTGATCAGCGCCAGCTGATCCCAGCCGTTGCAGAAGAAGTCGCCCAGCGGCACCGCGACGCCCGGTTCGGGTGAACCGTCCCAATACATCCGGAGGGTGAAGTCGCGCAGCAGTGCGCGATCGGTGGTGAGCCACACGTGCCGGATCACGCCGGGCCCGGAAAGGTCGGCGAGCGTGGCGGTTTCGCCGGGCGGCAGATCGATGGACGGCGACACCTTCCACCCGCGTCCCAGCCCCGCGGCCGCGAATGCCCCGGTTCCGGAGATGGCGCGCCCGCCCCCGCCGGCCTCGCCGGTGGGGTTCTCCGCGCTCACCGAGCGGGTGCGCCGCCCGTCCAGCTGCCAGATCTCGTGCACCATGCGAATTTTCGCATGTCGATGACGATTATGAAGCGGACATGTAGCGGACAAGCGAATGCCGACGCCGTCCCACCACGGCGCCGGCATTCCGGAACTGCTTACTTACCGACCAGTTTCGACTTCAGCGCGGCGACGGTCGCGTCGTCGACGCCCAGGCCCTGCGACAGGAAGTTGTCGAAGGAGCCGAAGCTCTGCTGGACCGCGTCGAACGAGGCGTCCAGGTAGTCGCGGTCCACGCCGAGCACCGGCTCGAACAGCGACGGATCGGTGACCAGGCCCTTGGCGACCAGGCCGTCCAGCGTGGCCTTGTTCGACGCGGCCAGGTTGTCGTTGGACGCCAGGTAGTCGTTGTAGATCTGGCCCTTCGGCGCGCCCAGGGCGCTCAGCAGGATGGCCGACATCCAGCCGGTGCGGTCCTTACCGGCGGTGCAGTGGAACAGCACCGGGCCGTTGGCATTGGCGATCTCCTTGACCGCGGCGCTGAACTGCGAGCGCGCGGTCGGGTCGGTGACCATCCACTTGTAGTAGTCGACCATGTACTGATGGGCCTTGCCGTCACCGAGCAGCTGCTGCTGCACGGCCGGGCCGCCCTGCACGGCCTTGGCGAAGAACAGGTAGAAGTCGTTGTTCGGGTCGTAGACCGGCAGCGACTTCTCCGGGATGGAGGACGGCAGCTTGTCCGGGTTCTGGCCGCGCTCGGTCGGGCTGCGGAAGTCGATGATCTCGACGATGCCCGCCGACACCAGCTGCTGCTGCTCGGCGTCGCTCAGCTTGTTCAGCGCGTCGGAGCGGAAGACCGAACCGTCCTTGACCTTGCCGTCGCCGCCCTGGGTCGGGATGCCACTCAGGTCCCGGGCATTCGGTGCGGACGGTAGGTCCAGCGACGCGCCCTTGGGCGTCTGTAGCACCGGGACGGGCGCCGCCAGCGCCGGGGTGACGGCGATCGGGGTGATGGCGATGAGCGCGGCGGCTACACCGGTGAGAGTGCCGCGTACGGCGCGCGAGATCGTCATTTGGGGTTCCTTTCGATCACGGACCAGGGGTGGGGTGTCCCGGTCCGGGCTTCTGACGCGCGCTCGGCTGCCGGATACGGCGCGGGGCGCGCGGGTCCGGGCATGACCGACCGGCCTCGGGCACGAGCGCGGGAGCGCGCCCGAGGCACGGTTCGGTTGCCGGCCGGGCTATTGCGCGTCGGCCAGCAGCGTGATGGTTCCGGCGGCGCCGTCGACGCGGACGCGCTGGCCGTCCTGGAGCGCCGTGCTGGCGGTCTTGGTGTCGACGACGCAGGGGACGCCGAACTCGCGGGCCACGATGGCGGCGTGCGAGGCCGAGCCGCCGATATCGGTGACCACCGCGCCCGCGTAGCCGAACATGGCGGTGTGGCCGGTGTCGGTGACCGCGGCCACCAGGATGTCGCCCGGCTCGATGTCGTCGTCGAGGGTCAGCACGCGCTTGACGGTGCCCTCCACCACGCCGGGGCTCACTCCCAGGCCGGAGATGGTGTCGCCCACCGCGATCGCGCCGGAGATCTCCTCCGGCTCCCACGGACCGTTGACCACATCGGGCATCCGGATGGCCTGGAATCGGGTGCGCTCGGCGCGGCGGCGCGCCACCCGCTCCTGCAGATCGGCCGGGGCCCAGAGGATTTCGTCGAGGTTCAGGAACGCCGAATCCTCGATCTCGGTGAGCTTGCCCGCGCGCACCAGGCGCGCGGCCCGCTCCTGGGTGGCCAGGCGCAGGCAGTTGGTGACCCGCACGACGGCGTCGCGGGCGCGCTCGCGGTAGACGGTCGCGCCGACGGCCATCTTGGCGGTGCGGCTGGTCGGCTCCGGCACCGGTTCGCGGTGCGGCGCGGGCATTTCCGCGGCCCGCCCGGCGGCGGTGACCAACAGCTCGGGGCGGTCGCCGAAGGTGGCGTTGATGAGCTCGCACTCGCCCGGGCCACGGTGACCGATCCGGGCCAGCTCCTGGTCGAGGGCCTGCGAGAACTCCGGCGACTTCTCGCGGGCGGCGGCCACGTCACCGGTCTTGGCCAGCGCCTGCAGTCCGGCGTCCTTGCGGCACAGGGCCGCCAGCCGCTCGACGGCGAGCATGGTCTTGGCCGACTCCAGGCGGTTCAGGTCGATCTTGACCTCGCCCTTGTGGGCGGCGGTGGCCGCACCGGTCATCATGACGCCGATGGAGGCCGCCTGCCACGCCTGGTTGAGGCGGTCGCGCCAGAGCAGGGCGCGGGCGTGCAGCTGCTCGTCGGTGAGCTCCGAGATCTGGTCGCGGGTCAGCGCTTCCGCGTGCGAGGCGGCATTGATGTGCTCGGCGGTCTTGCTGTAGCCGAGGGCGGTGGCCGCGACCCGGCCCATGGCCTTGAAGGTGCCGGCGCGGGCGGCCAGGCCGGTCGGCATGGCCGGACGGCCCTTGGGGTGCAGTTCGACATCGCCGATGGTGCCGTAGACGTCGCGGCGCACGCTCTCCTCGTCCCAGCCGGGCATGTTCTGCGCGGAGAAGACGCCGATGGAGGCGTTGATGTACACGCTGTGGCCGAGCACGCTGGTCACGCGGGATACCCAGTGCTCCAGCGCGATTCCCTCGATGGCGATCATGTGGCCCATGGCCTCGCTGCCGAGCCGGATGGCGCCCGCCTGCAGATCGATGGTCAGCGGGGTGAGCGGGCCGGGCAGCGCCTCGGAGGTGTTGGTGGCGGTGTAGACCGGGATGCGGTCGTCGACCATGTCGTCGAATTCGCCCTGCAGGCCTTCGGGCGCAGCCGATTTCAGCGCGTAGCCGTCGGAGGTGGGGGCGTTCTGGGGCACCACGTGGGTGGGCAGCGGAATCGCGCCGCGGCGATCGCGGATGCCGGAGCCGCCGCTCTTGCGGCCGTACAGGCCGCGCGCCACGTCGGCGATCACCTCGGTGGCGGTCCAGCCGTAGCGGAAGCCCCAGTCCTCGCGGGCGGCGCTCGCGTCCACCGGGGCCTGCGATGCCGACGACTTCGGCAGCCACGCACCGTATTTCGCGCCCGCGTCGGCGAGGATGCGCTTCACCTCGGCGCTCGACACGTTGCCGGGCGCGGCCAGCTCGACCACGCCGCCGCGCTGCGACAGCGCCGCCAGCACCAGGAAGCGCTCCAGGTCGTCGTAGTGCAGCACCTGGATGCTGCCCTTGCCGCCACCGGTCAGGGTCTCCAGCGCGCGCCAGCTGCCGCGGTCGATGCGCCGGCCGGTCACCAGCGCGGTGCGCACGATGAGCGCGTCCGCGCCGGAGCCGGTCACGATCTTCTCGACGCTCGAATCGCCGCCCGCCGCAACGGGAACCACGAGGCGCGCACCGGAGTTCTCGGCCGCCTGGGCGATTGCCGCCACCGCGGGACCCGCCAGGTGCACGATCGTGTCCACCCCGGCCACGGCCCGCGCGCAGACCTGGGCGTCGGACAGGTCGCCGACGATCACCTCGACCCGCGGGTCCACGTAGCGGTGCTGCTGCCGGTCCAGGCCGACCACCTCGTGGCCGGCCGCCAGCAGCATGCGCGCCACGGCACGGCCGCTCGGCTCGGTGACACCGGTGACCAGAATCCGCATTGACTCTCCTCCTCATGCAGGCATCCCCAACCACAGTGACGCCGTTCACACACCATCCCCAGTGCGGCGGGTGGTGACGGGTCACAGTCCCGGTCAACGGGATCGGCGAATCGCTCAGCAAGATGGGGCGCTAAGTGACGGTGGTCGGAGCGGGCACCGTCGAGGCATGACAGTGCGGAATCCGGTCACGCCGCGGGCGGCCGACGAGGTGAGCCACTACGACATCGAGACCGATGTGCTGGTCGTCGGGTACGGCGCGGCGGGCGCCTCGGCGGCCTACGAGGCCGCCTACGCGGGCGCCCGGGTACTGGTGGTGGACAGGTCCGGCGGTCCGGGCGGCGCGTCGGCGATGTCGGGCGGCGAGATCTATCTGGGCGGCGGCACCCCGATCCAGGTGGGCTGCGGCTACGACGACACCCCCGAGGCGATGGCCGCCTTCCTGAAGGCGGCGCTCGGCGCGGGCGCGGACGCGGCCAAGATCGACGAGTACTGCGCGGGCAGCGTCGAGCACTTCCATTGGCTGGTCGACCGCGGCGTGCCGTTCAAGCCGACCATGTGGGACGCCCCCACCTGGGTGCCGCCCACCGACGACGGGCTCATGTGGCTGGGTGAGAACAGCTGGCCCTTCGCGGAACTGGCGTATCCGGCCCCACGCGGGCACCGGCCCACCGCCAATGACTTCGGCGGCAAGCTGCTCATGGAGCGCCTGGCCGGCGCGGCCGAATCCGCCGGCGCCACCGCATTGTTCGACACCCATGTCGGCACCCTGATCGTGGACGGCGAGGGTGTCGTGGTCGGAGCGGTCGCGCGGCAGTACGGCAAGGAGATCACCATCCGTGCCCGTCGTGGAATCGTGCTCACCACAGGCGGTTTCGTCGACAACGACGACATGCTCGCCGCCCACGCGCCGCAACTGCTGGGCCACACCAAGGTCAGCGCGGGCACCGACGACGGTTCCGGTATCCGCATGGCCCAGGCGCTGGGCGCGGCCGTGCGCCACATGTCCGCCGGTCAGGTCGGCATGTCCCTCATTCCCGGGCTGGCCGCGCGCGGGCTGGTGGTCAATGCCCTCGGCCGTCGCTTCATCAACGAGGACACCTATCCCGGCCGCATCGGCCAGCACGCGCTCTACCGCCAGAACATGGGCGGCAGCTGGGCGGGCGACGACACCGCGGTCTGGGTCGTCGTCGACGAGGACGGCTTCGAGGACGTCCCCGAGCAGCAGCGCTGGGGTGTGCGGCCCACCCACGTCGCCGAGACCCCCGCCGAACTGGAAGAGCTGACCGGCCTGCCGGCGGGCTCGCTGACCGCGGCCATCACCCGCTACAACGAATTCGCCCGGCAGGGAACCGATCTCGACCATCACAAGTCGCCCCGCTGGCTGCGCGAACTGACCCCGCCGTTCGCCGCCATCGACGTCAAGGCCGGCGTGCGCCCGCCGTCGGAAGCCGGTGACCGCCGTGGCACCGGCGCGTCCGTCTTCACCCTCGGCGGCCTCCACACCGACCTGGACGGCCACGTCCTCGACCTCGGCGGCCGCCCCATCCCGGGCCTCTACGCCGCCGGTCGAGCCGCCAACGGCCTGCACGGTTTCGGCTACATCTCCGGCACCTCACTCGGCGACGGCACCTTCTTCGGCCGCCGCGCGGGCACCGCGGCCGCCCGGCGCGCGTGATGCCGAGGACCTGGGCTATCGGACTCGGCCGCCGCCGCTTCCGGCGAGTTGTGTTGGGCGATGGCCGTTTTGCCGGCGGGACCGGGTTCTAGACTCGCCCGCTATGGAAATTCACACGCGGCAGCTGCGGTATTTCGTTGCGGTGGCGGAGGAGCTGAGCTTCACGCGCGCCGCGCAGCGGTTGCATGTGGCGCAGCAGGGGCTGAGCGCGCAGATCCGGCAGCTGGAGAAGGCGCTGGATCTGGTGCTGTTCACGCGGACCACCCGCAGCGTCGAGCTCACCGCGGCGGGGGCGGCCCTCCTCGACGGTGTCCGAAGTGCCTTGACCACACTGGAAATGGCGGTCGAGCGCGCGCGGGTGGCGCAGCGGCGGGAGTCGGATCGGCTGGTGCTCGGGTATCTGGAGGGCGCGGCGCTCACCCTCACCGAACCGATCCTCGCGGCCTTTCGTGAACAGCATCCCGGGGTGACGGTCGACATGCGGCAGTTCACCTACGAGGAGCCCGCGGCCGGACTGGAGAACGGGACCGTGGACGTGGCCTTCGTGCGACTCCCGTTCCGCGCGGCCGGAATCCGCTTCGAGCCCCTGTTCGCCGAGCCGCTGGTGGCGCTGGTCCCCGCCGCACACCGGCTGGCGGAACTCCCCGAGGTGCGGGTGCGGGATCTGCTCGACGAGCCGCTGCTCGGGGCGGCCACCACCGATCCGGAGTGGAATGCCTTCTGGGAGTTGCACGATCACCGCGACGGGCGGCCCGCCCCGGTGGTGTCCCGGTCGAGTTCACTGCTCGAGGAGCTGCACAAGGTCGCGGTGGGGGTCGGCGTCGTGCTGACGGTGGCGTCGGCGCGGTGGATGCCCTTTCCCCGGGTCCGGGTGCTGCCGGTCGCCGACGCCCCGCCCAACGAGGTGACGGTCGGCTGGCGCGTGGACCACGAGACGCCGCTGGTGCGCTCGTTCGTGAACATCGCGCGCCGCGTTCGCGACGCCAACCCCGACCTGGTCGCGGGCCTGGAACAACCCGATCTCGACGACTGCACCCTGCCGCAGCATCTGTGATTGACAACCGGGGCTTGTCAATGGCTGGGAAATAGCTGTTTCTCACCGCTTCCCCTGCGCCCTAATGTGTTTCCGCGTGGGCGGTCGACGGGGGATCGCGGCGTCCACAAGCGAGCCCGCCCAAGGTTCGCGACAGCCTCATTTACCCGATGAGGCGATCTCGGATGGCCGGCACCGCCCGGCGACGGACTGAGCCCCCGTCGTCCGGGCGGTGTCGGCGCCCATCGCCACGCGTGTCGCTGGTGCGGCCGCAATCGGGCGATCAGACTCGGGGGCATGACGGCGGACGAACAGCAGGGTGACGAGCACGGGGACGACGCCCGCGCGGCGGCGACCGGGCGCGACGAAGCGACCGAACCCCAGGCTGTGACCGTATCTCAGCCTGCGACCGAGCCCGATGAGACGACGGAGCCCGATGAGACGACCGAGCCCGATGAGACGACCGAATGTGACGAGGCGACCGAGCCCGATGGGACGACCGGGCGCGAAGAGGTGACCGCGACTGGCGAGTCGACCGACACGGGTGAGACGGACGGGCAGGCCGCAGCCGCCGCACGGCCTGCATCACTGCGTTCACGTGTGTGGGCGATCGCGGATCGTGCGGAACGGGCCGTCAATCCGAATTATCCCGGGCTGGTGGTGGCCTGGATCTTCTTCCTCTGGGCGGTGTCGCCCTCACTGCTGCCGCGGACCTGGCTGTTCGAGGGCCTGGTCTGCGGGATCAGCGCGGCCATCGGGTACGGCCTGGGTTGCGTGCTGGAGTGGGCCTTCAAGAAGTGGGTGCGGCCCCGGCTGCCGGAGTCGGCGGAGGGCCTGGCCAAGCTGTGGCATCCGAGCGAGACGACGCGGGCGGTCGGCAAGGCCGCGATCCTGGTCGGGACCATCGTCGGCGCCGCCCTGGTGCTGGCGCGGTCGGCGCGCTGGCAGCGCGATCTCGAACTGCTGATGGGGATGACGCCCACCACCACCTCCAGCTACCTGCGCGCCGAACTGGTGGCGGCGGTGACCCTCGGGCTGGTGATCGCGGCGTATCGCCTGGTGCGGTGGCTGATCCGGCTGATCGTGCGGTTGCTCAACATCGAATGGCGGGTGCCGCGGAACATCGCCTACCCGGGCGCGGTGATCGTGGTCGCGGTGGTCGCGGTGCTGCTGTTCCAGGGTGTGCTGGCGAAAGCCTTCTTCTCCGTGGCGAATTCGGCGTTCAGCCTGCGCAATGGCAAGACCTCGCCGAGCGTCGTTCAGCCGCAGCTGCCCGAAAGGTCCGGCAGCCCACAGTCACTGGCGCCCTGGGATACGCTCGGGTCGGAGGGCCGCTGGTTCGTCGCCACCGCGCCGACCGCCGACCGGATCGCCCAGGTCACGGGAAAGCCCGCGCGCGAACCGATTCGGGTGTACGCGGGCCTGGACTCGGCGAACACGCAGCAGGACATCGCCGATCTGGTGGTGCGGGAACTGGATCGCACCCACGCCTTCGAGCGCAAGGTGCTGGTCGTGGTCACCACCACCGGAACCGGCTGGGTGGACTCCACCACCGCCGCGTCCATCGAGTACATGTACGGCGGTGACACCGCCATCGCCGCCACCCAGTACTCCTACCTGCCGAGCGTGCTGTCGTTCCTCTCCGACCGCCAGAAGGCCACCGAGTCCGGGAATGCGGTGATCCACGCCGTCCATGAGCGCTGGGCGCAGCTGCCGCCCGGCCGGCGCCCGAAACTGCTGGTGTACGGAGAGAGTCTGGGCTCGCAGGGCTCCGAGGGCGCCTTCACCGGACTCGACGACATCCGCACCATGGTCGACGGCGTGCTGTGGGTCGGTCCGCCCAACTCCAACCGGATCTGGAGTCAGCTCGTGCAGCGCCGTGATCCGGGAACGCCGGAGATCCTGCCCGTCTACGCCGACGGCCTGATCGTCCGCTTCGCCGCCACCGCACCGGAACTGGGCCGACCGGACCGGCAGTGGTTCGACCCGCGCGTGGTGTATCTGCAGCACGCCTCCGACCCGATCGTCTGGTGGTCGCCGGATCTGCTCTTCACACAACCGGATTGGCTGAAGGAACCGCGCGGTGCGGACGTCTCCAAGTCCATCCGCTGGTGGCCGATCGTCACCTTCTGGCAGATCAGTGCGGACCTGGCGAACGCCCAGGGCGTCCCGTCGGGCCACGGCCACCGCTACGGCGATCTGCCCCTGGACGGCTGGGTCGCGGTGGCCCAGCCGCAGGACTGGAACCCGGACCTGGAACGCAGTATCCGCAAGGCCCTCGACGAGGACATCACCTGGGAATACGCCCACAAATAGCCGCTACACAGCGATCGGTCCGTATCCAGCGGAACCTGGGTTCCGATCATCGGGACTATTTCGGATCGAAACACCACGTTGGCCATAGCTTCGAGGGCAGGAAACTCTGGCACGAGGAGGAACGCCCGCATGACTAACAAGGTGCTCGATCGGGTCCGCGATCTGCTGCCCGCGATCCGGGAACGCGCGGTTCAGGCCGAGGAGCAGCGGCGGGTGCCCGACGCCAGCATTGCCGAGCTCACCGAGGCCGGCGTGTTCCGCATGCTCCAGCCGGCCCGCTTCGGCGGCATGGAGGAGTCGCCGGTCGCCTTCTACGAGGTGATCCGCACCATCGCCACCGTCTGCCCGTCGACCGCCTGGGTGTCCTCGGTGCTGGGCGCGCACCCCTGGCAGCTGGCCCTGTTCGAGGACCAGGCCCAGCAGGACGTGTGGGCTGCCGACCCCGACACCCTGGTGTCCTCCTCCTACGCGCCGACCGGCAAGCTGACCGAGGTCGAGGGCGGCTACGAGATCTCGGGCCGCTGGGCCTTCTCCTCGGGCTGCGACCACGGCCAGTGGGTGTTCCTGGGCGCGCTGGTGCCGACCGAGAGCGGCATGGACTACTACACGGTCCTGGTGCCGCGCACCGATTACCGCATCGAGGACACCTGGAACGTGTCGGGCCTGTCCGGCACCGGTTCCAACGACATCGTCATCGAGAAGGCCTTCGTGCCGGCCCACCGCGCCTACTCGGCCGCGGACCAGGCCAACCTGGTCGGCCCCGGCCAGCAGGTGAATACCTCTCCGCTGTACAAGATTTCGTTCGGTGCGCTGTTCTCCAACACCATCACCGCCCCGATCATCGGCGCGGCCCAGGGCGCGTACGACGCGCACATCGAGCGCCAGCGCGAGCGGGTGCGGCTGTCCTACGGCGGGCAGAAGGTATCGGAGGATCCCTTCGCCCACGTCCGGATCGCCCGTGCCGCTTCGGAAATCGACGCCGCCGTGCTCCAGATGGAGCGCAATATGGGCGAGCAGCTGCGCTACGCGCAGGCCGGTGAGGAGATCCCGTTCGAGCTGCGCCTGGCCACCCGCCGCGATCAGGTGCGCGGCACCGAGCGCGCGCTCGAGGCGATCGACCTGCTGTTCAAGAACTCCGGCGGCCACGCCATCCGCCGCCCGAACATCATCGAGCGCAACTGGCGTGACGCGCACGCCGGCAGTGTGCACGTGATCAACGATGTGGAGCGGGCGCTGGCCATGTACGGCAAGGGCGCCATGGGCCTCGAGGTCGCGGATCGGATGCTCTGATGACCCTGACGGCGGAGAACACCACCCGCTGGGTGACGGTCGACGGCCTCGAGCTCCGCTATCACGAGGCCGGCGAGGGCCCGGTGCTGGTGCTGCTGCACGGCTCCGGTGCGGGCGTGTCCGGCTGGGCCAACTTCGGTGACAACCTGCCGGTGCTGGCGCAGCACTTCCGCTGCCTGGTCCTGGATCAGCCGGGCTTCGGCGAGAGCGGCCGCCCGGAGGTGTACGAGCGCAATTACCTGCGCATCTCGGCCGACGCGGTGATCGGGCTGCTCGACGAGCTGGGCATCGAGAAGGCGCATGTGCTCGGCAATTCCATGGGCGGCACCGTCGCGACCCTGCTCGCCCTCGAACACCCGGGCCGAGTCGATCGCGTGGTGCTGATGGCGCCCGGCGGCGTCGGTGTGAACGTGCTCGGACCCGAACTGTCCGAGGGCATTACGCGGCTCATGGAGTTCAACGCCAACCCCACCGACGAGAAGGCCATGGGCTTCCTGCGGGCCATGGTCTACAACCAGGCCACGCTCACCGAGGAACTGGTGGCCGAGCGCCTGAAGGCCGCGGCCGATCCCAAGGCCCAGGCCGCCCTGCGCGACGCGTACGCCACCTTCTACAACCCGAAGCTGGCCGAGCCGGTCCCGCTGTGGGCGCGGTTGAAGGGCATCACGCAGGAGGTGCTCATCCTGTGGGGCCGCGATGACCGGGTCACCCCCGTGGAGGGCTCGCTCTTCGCCGCCCGGCAGCTACCGAACGCGGACCTGCGCACCTTCGCCCGCTGCGGCCACTGGGTCATGGTGGAGCGCAAGGACGCCTTCGAGCGGTCCGTGGTCGACTTCCTGAACAACGGCCTGTAGCAAGACGTTTCCGGTGATTCGGGGGTGGGATTTCCCACCCCCGAACTCGTTTTACCGGATTCGGCCCGGCGCTACAGTCCGAGCATGACGTGGACAGCCCCGGATATCACCCGGTCCGCCCAGGTGCTCGTCGGTGACGAGCGGGCCATGCTGCAATCCCTGCTCACCCGCGGCCGCGAGATCCTGCTCTGGAAATGCCAGGGGCTCACCGGCGCCCAGCTCGCGACGCGCAGCGTGGCGCCGTCCACCATGTCCCTGCTCGGCCTGATCCGGCACATGACCGAGGTGGAACGCGGCTGGTTCCGCAAGCGGGCCGCGGGGGAGCCGGTCGGCTACCTCTACTCCAGCGGTCCGGGCCAGGGCGGCGACTTCGACGACCTCGTCGCCGAGCAGGCCGAAGCCGACTACGCCCGCTTCCTCGCGGAAATCGCCGTGTGCGACAAGGCCATTGCGGACCTGCCGCTGGACCACACCGCCGTGCACCCCCGTACCGGCGCCGACCTCTCCCTGCGCTGGATCTATCTGCACATGATCGAGGAGTACGGCCGCCACGACGGCCACGCCGACCTGCTGCGCGAACGCATCGACGGCGCCACCGGCTATTGAGGCCGCCGCCGGATCTACAGATTGTGTTCGTGCGCCCAGGCGGCCAGCTGCGTCCGGGAGGTGAGCCCGAGCTTGGTGAGGATGTGCTCGACGTGGGTCTCGGCCGTGCGGACCGAGATGACCAGGTCGGCGGCGATCCGCTTGTTGCTGTGACCGGCCGCGACCAGGCGGGCCACATCCTTCTGCCGACGGGTCAGCACATTGGTTTCGGACAGGGTCGCGGTGGCCGCGCGCCGAGCGCGCTTCAAGGCGGGCGGCGGCGCGACGGGTTCCGGCGCGGCTGCGGTGCGGCCGAGCGCGTAGTCGATGGCCTCCTCCAGCGGCAGGCTCGCGCCCGCGCCGAACGCGGTGCGGAACGCCTCCTCGCCCAGCGCGTCCCGGACCTTGAGCCGCTCCTTCTCGCCGACCGCGATGGTGATGGTGTGGGCCAGTCGAATCGTGCTGCGCTGCAGGGATTCCGCCGCGCCCAGCAGGCGGGCGGCCCGCTCGTGGTCGCCGTCCGCGGAGACCGTCCAGGCCAGCCCCTCGAAGGCCGACGACAGCCAGATACAGCGCTCGAACAGGGCCAGCTCCTCGATGGCGCGGCCGTGGAATTCGGCGGCGGCCTCGAGTTCGCCGCGCCGCCAGTGGTCGATCCCGACCGTCCACAGCGCCAGCCCGCCCAGCAGGTGCGAACCGCTGTCGGTGGTGAGTTCCAGGAAGCGCTCGGCCAATTCGGTACGGCCCGGCGCCTCCAGCACCATGGCCGCCATGAAAGAGAAGGCGTGCGAGTCCATTTCGATGGCGTTCTGGCCGTGCGTGGCCGCGAGCTCGATGGCGCTGCGGCCCAGCTCCAGGGAACGCTCGCGGTCGCTGGCGGCGAAGGCCAGCAGTGACCGATCCAGCGCCACCTCGGCCATGATGTCGGTATCGCCCAGGGCGGCAGCCAATTCCATGCATTCGGCCACCAGGCGCGCGGCGGACTCCTGATCGCCGAGCAGCGCGGCCAGCGAGGCCGCCGAGGACAACGCCTTGGCGCGCTCGGCGGTGCGCTCGGGGTTGCGCGCCAGCGAATCCGTGAGCCAGCGATAGCCCTCGGACAGGAAGCGGTTGTGCTCCCAGAACGGGCGCAGCACGGTCACCGTGGCCATGGTGCGCAGCGGTTCGTCCTCCAGGCCCGAGCGCAGGGCGGCACGCAGATTCGCGTGCTCGCGGCTCAGCTCCCGGAACCACTCCACGTCCTCCGCGGTCCAGTACGCGGTCTGCCCGCGCATGGCCAGCTGCCGGTAGTGCTCGCGGTGCCGCGCCCGAACCTCCTGGTCCGTACCGCGTTCGGCGAGCCGGTCGGCGGCGAACTGACGGATCGGCTCCAGCATCGAGTACCGGGCGACATCCCCGTCGAAGCGCAGCATCACCACCGACTTGTCCACCAGCCCGGTCAGCGCCTCCATCAGCGACGCGGACCCCAGCTCGCACACCGCCTCCGCGGCATCGATGTCGAAACCGCCGGCGAACACCGAAAGCTGTTCCCACAGCGCCTGTTCCGCCGCGGTACAGAGGTCGTAGCTCCAGCGGATCGCGCCCTCGATGGTCTGCTGGCGCTGCGGAGCGGTGCGCGGACCGGCGCTGAGCAGCCCCATGGTGTCGTCGAGGCGGTCCAGAATCTGCTCCGGCGTGAACATGCGCAGCCGCAACGCCGCCAGCTCCAGCGCGAGCGGCATGCCCTCGAGGCGGCGGCAGATCTCCGCCAGCACCGGCCGGTTGCCGGGGGTGGCCTGGAAGCCCGGGTTGGCGGCGCTGGCGCGCTCGATGAACAGCTGCAGCGCGTCGCTGTCCTCGCCGGCGGTCTGGGCCACGGTCAGCGGCGGCACCGGCATGACCTGTTCGCCCGGTATCCCGAGCACCTCGCGGCTGGTGGCCAGCACCCGCACATCCGGTGTGGTGGCGATGATCCGGCCGACCAGCGCGGCGCACGCCTCGATCAGATGCTCACAGTTGTCCAGAATGAGCAGCAGCCGCTTGTCGGCCAGGAATTCGGTGAGCCGGGGCAGGGGAGCGGTGGATTCGTCGCGCAGATTCAACGCCTCGGCGACGCTCAGCGTGACCAGCGCCGGATCCTGCACATCGGCCAGCTCGACCAGCCACGCGCCGTCGGGGAACGCGCGTGCGACGAGGTGCCCGATCTGTCGTGACAGGCGGGTCTTCCCCATGCCGCCGGGACCCAGCAGAGTGAGCACCCGGGTGGTGGGCAGCAGGCGCTTCGAAGTAGCCAGCTCTTCGCGGCGGCCGACGAAGCTAGTTACCTCTTCGGGGAGGTTTCCATTGACACGCCGCGCCATGGCGTTAAACCTATGTGATTTGCCGCATTCTGTGCCAGCAGGTACGCATAAACGCAGCTCGCGGCCGTTCCAGATGTGTGCGGCGATACACTCGACCGGGTGCCGAGCCGAACGCGCCGAGCCCGCCTGGCGGACGTCCACGAATTGGCGACCGGTATGCCGCACGTCACCGTCGAGCACGGGCCCGCGGGTAACCCCGTCTACCAGGTCGGCCGCAAGTCCTTCGTCTACTTCCGGACCCCGCGCCCGGACGCCGCCGACCCGGGGACGGGAGAGCGGTACGACGACGTCATCATCTTCTGGGTGCCGTCGGAGGACGACAAACTGGCCCTCACCCAGGACCCGGATTCACCGTTCTTCACCACCCCGCACTTCCAGGGGCATCTCTCGGTCCTGGTGCGCGGCAGTCGAATTCCCGAACTGAGCCTGCGGGAGCTCACCGAGGTCGTGCAGGACGCCTGGCTTTCGCGCGCCTCGGTGGCCAGGGCACGACGGTGGTTGGCCGAAAACGCGCCCGGGACAGGGAAACCCGGCTGAGGTTCAGGCTGGGGAGGTTGCCGGGGTCAGTGCGCCGCGCAGGGCGTCGATGATCAGCATGCGCGCCTCGCTGCCTTCGGGAGTCGGCGTCAGGGGATAGACGTGGACCAGTTCGGGCGCCTCGTGATAGTCGACCTCGACACCGGCGGCCCGGGCCTTGCCCACCATGATCCGGGTGTCGGGCAGGAGGATGTCGCGGGTGCCGCAGAAGACGGTGAGTGGGCCGAGACCGGTGAAGTCGGCGAACAGCGGGCTGACCAGCGGGTCGGTGATCGAGAGCGAGCCGCGCCAGTGGTCGCCCAGAACCAGGCCGCCATCGCGTCCGAGCCAGGGATCCTCGGACTGGATGGTGAGGATCTCCGGATTGCTCAGGCTCAGGTCCAGGGCGGGTGAAATCAACACTGTCCGAGGCGCAGCCGGTTGCTGCTCGTCGCGGAGCAGGACCGCCGTGGACAACGCGATCTGGCCGCCCGCCGAATCTCCCGCCAGGCAGACCTCGCCGTACTGGTCCCGATTGGCGCGAACAAGGTTCGCGAAGGCCGGGATCACCTGGTCGGCGGTGCCATAGGGGATGAGCGGATAGATCGGCACCGTCACCGTCGTGCCCGCCTCGGCCGCGACATCCGCGGCCAGCTGCCAATGCTGCCGGGCGACCTCATTGACCCAGCCACCGCCGTGGCAGTACACGACATTGCCTCGGGCGTGGCCGGATCGGGGCGTGAGGGTGTAGATCGGCCAGCCGTTCTCCCGGCGCACCTCGATGGTCACATCCGAACGCAACAGGCGCGGCGGGCCGTAGGCCTGGGGCCGGAGGCTGCGTTCCCGAATGTGCTCGCGCGCACCTTCGGCGCTGATGAACGGCCGATTGGCCCGGACGACCCGCAGATACGCGGGCACCGCCCGACTGAGCAAGCTGGGCATCAGCGCCTCCCGTGCGGTAGTCCGACTGCGGCCTCGACCATACCGAATCGGACCAATGCCCTCAGCTGTGTTCGATGACCGCGCCGGTGAGGAAGGCGGACATGGCGGCGGCGACGGCATCCGGCTGATCCAGCATCGACAGGACGTAGGCGTCGTCGATCTCGACCAGGCGAGCCTTGGGAATCAGCTCGGCCAGACGCCGGCCGTGCTCGCGCGGCATCACCTTGCCGGCCGACGACCACAGGATCAGCGCCTCACCCGGAAAGTCGTGCAGCGCTTCGGTATTCGCGATGAGCTCGGCCTTGTTGCGGCGGGATCGGGCGTAGGCGAGCAGATCGCGCTGAATCCGCTTGTCCCGCAGGCCGGGATCGGTCCAGCCGCGGATGATCTCGTCGCTGAGCGGGTAGCGCGCCATCCAGCCGAACAGCAGCGGTGAGGAGCGCAGCCACCGGACGCGTAACTGCCTGAGCGCCAGCGTGATTCCACCGGGCAGCGCCGCACCCACGATGGCGGTCTTGCCGGGCAGGCCGGGCGGGAAGTTGGCGAAGGCCTCGCAGGGCAGCACGATCAACCGGCCGACGCGCTCGTCGAGGCCGTAGGCGGTGAGGAAGAGCCCGCCGCCCCAGTCGCTGTGCACCAGGGTGACGTCGCGCAGGTCCAGGGCGGCCAGGAAATCCGCGATCAGCTGATTGAGCCCGCGCATGGTCAGATCCGCGCCCTCGCGCAAAGGCTCCGGATGCGACCCGAGCGGCAGATCCGGCAACAGGTAACGGAAGCCCTCGGGCAGCTTGCCGATCACCTCGTCCCACACCGTGTGGTTCATCAGCAGCCCGTGCAACAACACCACCGGTGGCCCCTCGCCCCGCTCGGCGTAGTGCACCCGTCCCGCACTCAGCTCGACAGTCGGCATGATATCTCCCCTCTAGAGCACATGCTCTAGTGTGTTTGCTCTAGTCTGGACGGGTGAGCGAGAAGCTGTCAACCACCACCCGGGATCGCCTGGTCACCGCCGTCGCCGAGCTCATGCGCGTCCAGGGCTACAGCGCGATCACCGTCAAACAGATCACCTCGGCGTCGGGCGCCCCGATGGGCTCGCTCTACCACCACTTCCCCGCCGGGAAGTCGGCCATCGCCGCCGAGGCCCTGCGCGTCTCGGGCGCCGCCTACATCCAGCTGCTACCGCTCCTGATGGACGCCCACGACGACCTCCGCGAAGCCGTCCCGGCCGCCTTCACCGCCGCCGCGGAAACCATCGAGCAGGCCGGCTGGATGAACATGTGCCCGGTCGGCACCGTGGCCGGGGAAGTGGCCGACAGTGAACCCGGAATCCGTGACGTGGCAGCGGAAGTCATAAACTCCTGGATCGACGAGGGCACAGGCTATTTCATCCGCCGTGGCCTGGACGCGGCCGACGCCCGGGAATTGCTGATTGCGATTCTCGGTGCGCTGGAAGGAGCTTTCATTCTCAGTCGGACCCTGCGATCGACAGAGCCGATTTTGGCGGCCGGTAAAGCGATGGGTGCTCGTGTGTCCGAAATTGTGAAAAGGCAAGGGATACTGGACATTTCGGGTTCCTAGCATGTCCATTCGGCGGTAAAATCAAAGCATGAATTCGACGGGGGTGACACTCAACGCATGCGGTATCGCCGAATT